>NZ_VRSV01000001.1:0-305697 GCF_008017415.1 Microbacterium hatanonis
TTACATTCCGAACCCGGAAGCTAAGCCTCACAGCGCCGATGGTACTGCAGGGGGGACCCTGTGGGAGAGTAGGACACCGCCGGACTTCTTTTCAGTGAAATGGCCACCCAAAGCTGGGTGGCCATTTCCATGTGCGGACTGTTTCGCAGTCCGAGAGAAAGGCCCCGCCATCGGCGGGGCCTTTCTGCGTTAACGGACGTCACGCGTCGTTGTGTGTCACACGGCTTCGAGTTCGCCGCGCACGATCGCGGTGCCTGCCGACAGAGCGCTCAGCTTGTCGAACGCTATGCTCCGCGGCAAAGGTGCCATGCCGCAGTTCGAGCTCGGGATGAGCTTGTCGGGCGCCACGAATTCGAGAGCTCTCCGAAGGGTACCGGCTACCTCCTCCGGGGTCTCGACTCGCTCGGTGGCGACGTCGATCGCGCCGAGCATGACTTTCTTGCCGCGGAGGAGTTCGACGAGGTCCATCGGTACGTGGGAGTTGTGGCTCTCCAGCGACACGGTGTCGATGACGGATCGCTGCAGGAGCGGGAACGACTCCTCGTACTGGCGCCACTCCGACCCCAGGGTGGCCTTCCACGCGGTGTTCGCGGCGATCCCATAGCCGTAGCAGATGTGCACGACGGTCTCCGCACGGAGTCCTTGGGCCGCCCTCTCGAGTGTCGCGACGCCCCAGTCGCGCATGTCGTCGAAGAAGACATTGAATGCGGGTTCGTCGAACTGGATGATGTCGACTCCCGCCGCCTCGAGTTCCCTCGCCTCCTCGTTGAGGATCGTCGCGAACTCCCAGGCCAGCTTCTCTCGGCTTCGGTAGTGGCGGTCGTACAGCGTGTCGATCATCGTCATCGGCCCGGGGAGCGCCCACTTGATCGGCTGATCGGTCTGCGTCCTCAGGAATGCCGCGTCGCGCACGAACACGGGCTCGCGGCGGCTGACGGCGCCGACGACGGTCGGTACGCTCGCGTCGTATCGATCACGGATCCGCACCGTCTCGCGCTGCTCGAAATCGACCCCGCTCAGGTGCTCGATGAATGTCGTGACGAAGTGCTGGCGGGTCTGCTCCCCGTCGCTGATGATGTCGAGGCCGCGGCGATGCTGTTCGTGCACCGCGATCCGCAAGGCGTCGTGCGTGCCCTCGCGCAGCGCCTCACCCTGCAGCGCCCACGGAGACCAGAGGGTCTCCGGCTGCGCGAGCCACGCGGGTTTCGGCAGACTGCCCACGATCGAGGTGGGAAGGAGCGTGTGCATGATCGAGGATCCTCCGTCGCTCATCGGGCCGGTACCGCGTCGCCGGCGGCCCACTGGTCAAGCACGTGTCCGTACGGCCTCATGAAATGCTCCTCCGCGTAGGTGCCCTGCGTGATCGCCAGCTGACTGCGCTCCACCCGGTCGTAGGCGATCTGCGTCCGCGAGAAGTCCTGGTGCTCCAGGCTCGGTCGATAGATGCGGCCGGCGAACGAGTTCGAGTTGTAGATCTCGGGCCGGTAGATCTTCTGGAACGTCTCCATCGTGCTGATCGTGCCGATCAGCTGCAGGTCGGAGTAGTCGCTCAACAGATCGCCACGGAAGTAGAAGGCCAGCGGCGCGACGCTGCCGCGAGGCATGAAGTATCGGACCTGCAGTCCCATCTTGGCGAAGTACTGGTCCGTCATCGAGAACTCGTCCTGCTCGTACTCGACGCCGAGCACTGCGTGCCGGTTCTCGGTGCGGCGATACGTCTTGCTCGTCGAGACGCTGATGCAGATCACGGGCGACATCGGGAATCGTTCCCGGTACGCCTCCGACTGGAGGAAGCGTCGGAACAGCTTGCCGTGCAGATCTCCGAAGTCGTCGGGCACGGTGGCGCCGGTCTCGGTAGCGCGGGATCGGGGCAGGAGCACGCTGAAGTCGTAGTCGCGGATGTACGACGAGAAGTTGTTCCCCACGATTCCCTGGTGGCGTTCGCCGGTCCGGAGGTCGACGATCCGGATGTCAAGCACCTCGAGCAGCGGGAAGTCCTGGTCGCCGCTGCCGTCGCCGAACCGCAGGTACACCGAGACGATCTCGAGCTCGACGGTGTATCGATCCTGCGTCGGGTTGTCCGAGCGTGCGAGATCGTTGAAGCGTCGGTCGATCATGTTCAGCGCGTTGCGGAGGTTCTGCTGACGATGCTCGCCCCGTGCGAGATTCGCGAAGTTGGTCGTCGCGCGCGAGCTGTGCGACGGGGCGTAGTCGTCGTCGAAGCTCGTGGTGGTGATGCGGAATGCGAGTGCGTTCGCCATGACTGGCCAATCCGGTAACGGGAGGCCGGCCTGGCCTCGCGGACGTCGATGCCCCCATCGTGCGATGACACCGGAGCCATCGGGTAACTCGCTCGATCTATGGTTGCCTATAGGCTTGATCTATGGCTCGAAGAGGAAGCGGCATCACGCTGCAGCACCTCCAGGCGTTCGTCGAGGTGGCCGCCGAGGGGTCGATCACAGCGGCCGCCGACCTGCTCTACGTCGCCCAGCCGACCATGTCCGCCGCGATGAAGGATCTCGAGTCACGGGTGGGTCGCCCCCTGCTCGCGCGGTCCGCCCGCGGTGTCACGCTCACGGCCGACGGCACGGAGTTCCTCGGCTACGCGAAACAGGTCGTCGAGCAGGTCGCGCTCCTGGAGCAGCATTACCTGGGTCGTCCGCCGTCGCGACGTCTGCTCGGTGTGTCGACGCAGCACTACTCCTTCGCGGTCGACGCGTTCGTCAGGATGGTCCGAGCGACAGGAGTGGCCGAATACGAGTTCTCGCTGCGCGAGACCCGCACCTGGGACATCATCGAGGACGTCAGAACGCTCCGCAGTGAGCTCGGCATCCTCTATCGGAACGACTTCAACCGGAATGTCCTCGACAAACTGCTGCGGGACTCTGGTCTCGTCTTCCACCCGCTCTTCGTCGCGGAGCCGCACATCTTCATCTCACGGAGGAATCCGCTCGCCTCCCGAAGCCGCGCGACGCTCGACGACCTCGCCGACCTGCCGCGGCTCACGTTCGACCAGGGGGCGAACAACTCGTTCTACTTCGCCGAAGAGATCCTCTCGACGCTGTCGAGCAAGCAGGAGATCCGGGTGTCCGATCGTGCGACGATCTTCAACCTGATGATCGGTCTCGACGGCTACACGATCTCGACGGGCATCATCAGCGACGACCTCGACCCCGAGATCGTCGCCGTCCCCCTCGACGTCGACGAACGCATCGAGATCGGCTGGATCGGCCATTCCGCGATCCCCCTCACCGAGCAGGCGCAGCGGTATCTCGCCGAGGTGCGGGCCGTGGTCACCGGCTTCGGCGTGGCGGTGCTCGGGTAGCGGCGACGGCGAGCAGACGCGCGGGCGTCGGGAAGCGCGCGTCGTCCACCGACGCGACGAGCCGCACGCGCGGAACGTGGTCGGCGGGCGTCAGGCGGGTCGCTCGCGCGTTACGGCATCTGGCGTCGTGAGTCGTCGTGTGTCACGCAACGTTGGCGCGTGCCGGCGCGCGCGGCGAGGGTGAATCCTGCGGACAGTCGCACGGAGGAAGGACGCGTTCATGACCGATCAGGTGCATCTGGCCATCGCCCTCGAACGGGCGGGCTGGCATCCCGCCGCGTGGCGCGAGTCCACCGCGCGTCCGCACGAACTGCTGTCGCCGCGCTACTGGGCGGAGCTGCTGCGGACGGTGGACGACGCCGGCATCGCGCTGGCGACGATCGAGGACGCCCTGTCGCTTCCCGACAGGTTCGACGCATCCGAGCCCCTCCGGCGCGACCGCGTCCGCGGGCGCCTGGACGCATCGCTGATCGCGTCGTTCGTCGCGCCGCTCACGCGCCGCATCGGTCTCGTGCCGACGGTCACGACGTCGCACACCGAGCCCTTCCACGTCGCGACCGCCCTGCAGACGCTCGACTTCGCGAGCCGGGGGCGTGCGGGTGTGCGACTGGTCGCCGGTGCGTCGTCGGCCGAGCGAGCCAATTTCGGCCGCCGTTCGTCGGGTGTCGACACCCTGCCGCCATCGGGCCGCGTCGAGGACTCCCCGGAGCTGCTCGCCGCGTTCCGGGAGGCCGGCGAGTTCGCCGACGTGCTCTCGCGCCTCTGGGATTCCTGGCAAGACGACGCGATCATCCGCGACGTCTCGTCCGGCCGTTTCCTCGACGCCGATCGCGTGCACGCCATCGAGTACGAGGGGGAGTTCTTCTCGGTCACCGGTGCCTCGATCGTGCCCCGTTCGCCGCAGGGGCGACCCCTGATCACGGTGCTCGCACACCAGAGCGTCCCCTACCGCCTCGCCGCGGAACGCGCCGACCTCGTCTACATCACGCCGCACGACGAACGCGGACTCGCTGCCATCCGCGCGGAGCTCCAGGCTGCATCGGACGAGCTCCGCGGCCCGGGGGAGCGCCTGCGTGTCTATGCCGACCTGCTCGTGCTGATCGAGGAGACGTCCTCCGCGGCCCGCGACGCCGCCGCGAGGCTGGACGATCGGGCAGGCGAGCCTCTCGCCTCCGACGCACGCATCGTCGTCGGATCCGCGGCCGACGTCGCCGAGGCCGTGCGCGAGCTCGCCGCTGCGGGGGTCGACGGAGTGCGGTTGCGCCCGGCCCGCCAGCCCGCCGACGTCGCGGCGATCGCCGAGCAGGTGGTGCCGCTCCTCCGATCCACCCAGACCCTCCGCGAGGACGACGGCGCCGGAACACTCCGGGCCCGCCTCGGTCTCGCCCGACCGGAGAGCCGTTACGTCCGAGAGAAGGTCGCGCTGTGAGCAGCCCCGTACGTCAGATCCACCTCGCCGCGCACTTCCCCGGCGTCAACAGCACGACCGTGTGGACCGATCCGACCGCCGGCAGCCAGGTCGACTTCGCGTCGTTCGAGCACTTCTCCCGCACCGCCGAACGCGGGTTGTTCGACTACGTCTTCCTCGCGGAAGGTCTGCGGCTGCGCGAACACAAGGGCCGCGTTCACGAGCTCGATGTGCTCGGACGACCGCACACGCTGTCGATCCTCGCCGCGATCGCGGCGATCACCGAGCACGTCGGCCTCGTCGGCACGCTCAACACGACTTTCAACGAACCGTACGAACTCGCTCGCGCCCTCGCGACCCTCGACCACCTCTCGGGAGGCAGGGCCGGGTGGAACGCGGTGACGAGCTCGGACGCGTTCCACGGCGCGAACTTCCGCCGCGGCGGATACCTCGACCACGCCGACCGGTACGAGCGCGCGAGGGAGTTCGCCTCACTCGCGAAGGAGCTGTGGGACTCGTGGCCCGACGACGGCGTACGGGCGGATGCGTCGGGCGGCGTCTTCCTCGACGACGGGGTTCCCTCGCGGGTGCGTCACCGCGGGGCGCAGTTCGACGTCGACGCCGTGTTCGACGTGCCGCGTTCGCCCCAGGGCCGCCCGGTCATCGTGCAGGCGGGCGACTCCGCCGACGGGCGCGGCTTCGGTGCCGAGCACGCGGAGGTGATCTTCTCGCTGCACACGAGGTTCGATGACGCCCGCGCGTTCTACGACGATGTCAAAGGGCAGCTGGGTGCGTGGGGACGCGACGAGGAGTCGCTCAAGATCCTGCCGGCGGCGACCTTCGCCATCGGCGACACCGCGGAGGAGGCGCGCGAGAGGTCGCGGGAGATCGCGCTCTCACAGGTACGCCCGGAGACCGCGCTCACGTACGTCGAGCAGGTCTGGGGGAGCGACCTGTCGGGCTACGATCCCGACGGACCGCTCCCCGACATCGATCCCGACACCGGGGCCGAGACGGCGAAAGGCTGGGCCAACCGGCACGCGTCGGCGCGGAAGCGCGTCGCGGCGCTGCGCGAGCTGTCCGAGAGCGAGGGCCTCAGCATCCGCGAGACCGTCATCCGTCTCACGGCCAACCACACCTTCGTGGGCACGCCCGACCGCATCGCGGCGGAGATCGACCGGTACGTGCAGGAGCGCGCCACCGACGGCTTCACGCTCGTCGGGCACCTCACCCCGCACGGGCTCGACGAGTTCGCCGATCGCGTCGTGCCCCTGCTGCAGGAGCGGGGTTCGTACCGCGAGTCGTACCCCGAGGGCGCGACGCTCCGAGACCTCCTGGGTCTCCCGGCAGCCCGTCGGGTGCCCGCGTTCGCGACGCCGTGACCGGCCGCGCGCGCCTGCTGATCGTGGGGGCCGGTCCTCGAGCGGCGATGCTGCTCGAGCGCCTTCTGGCACGTGCGGATGCGCATACGCGGCTCGACATCGACCTCGTAGACCCCCACCCGCCGGGTGCCGGCCGCATCTGGCGCCACACCCAGTCGCCGCTCCTGAAGCTCAATTCGATGACGCGTGACGTCACGGTGTTCACCGACGACACCTCGACCATCGAGGGACCGGTGCGCCCGGGACCGTCGTTGAGCCAATGGATCGAGCAGTGGCGCGAGGGCGCACTCCCCGACGTCGAGCTCGACGAGCTGTCGGCGGCCGAGGCCCGGTCGCTCAGCTCCGACGGGTTCCCGTCGCGGCGACTGCACAGCCACTACCTCGACTGGTTCTTCCGGCAGACCGTCGCGAGCGCCCCCGGCGGCGTCACCGTACGTCTGCATGTGGGTGCCGTCCGCAGCGTGCGGTCGACCAGCGGCGGGCGGTACGCGGCCTCGATCTCGAACGGTGCAGAGGTGGAGGCGGATGCTGTCGCCTACTGTCTCGGCCACACCGAGCGCGATCTCGACGCGGGCTCCGCGTCGTTGGTCGAGGCGGCCGCGAACTTCGGGCTCGCCTACGTACCGCCGGCCTTCACCGCGGACGCCGATCTGTCGGACGTGCCGGAGGGCGAGGACGTGATCGTCCGCGGCATGGGGCTGGCCGCGATCGACCTCGTCGTACTCCTCACCCAAGGACGCGGCGGTCGATTCGACCGGGCCCCCGACGGGACGCTGCGATACGTCGCGTCGGGGCGCGAACCGAGACTGCACCTGGGCTCGCGCCGCGGCGTGCCGTACCGCTCGAAGGCCACCTCGACGATCCAGGGCGAGCCGCCGCGACGAGACGTGCTGACTGCCGAGGTGATCGCGGAGCTCGCCTCGTCCGACGTCCCGCTCGACTTCGAGCGCGACGCCTGGCCCCTCATCGCCTCGGAACTGCTGCACGGGCATTATCGCGAGCTGTTCACCGGGCATCCCGATCGCGTCACGACGACGTGGGCGGACTTCCGACCCGTGCTGGCCGCGCACCGTTGGGACGATCCGGAGCTGCGCACACGGATCGAGTCGGTCGTACCCGACCCGCTCGACCGGTTCGATGTCGCCCTTTTCGACCGGCCGTTCGCCCACGCACGCTTCGTCGACGCGGACGACGTGCAGCGCAGGGTCCGTGCGCACATCGTCGAGGATCTGCGGCTGCGCACCGAGCAGCGGCACAGCCCGTCGCAGGCCCTCTTCATCGCCGCGCTCCTGTCGTTCATGGCACTCGCGGAGATTCCCAAGGACCGATGGAACGCCCGCTCGCGCGCCCACGCACTGCCGGTGCGCTGGCACACCTTCTTCAGCTACCTCGCGAGCGGTCCGCCGCCGCACCGTCTCGAGGAGCTGCTCGCGCTCGCCGAGGCCGGGATCGTGGCCTTCCTCGGACCGGACGTCGCCGTCACCGTCGACGACGGCGGCTTCGCCGCATCCAGTCCTCAGGTTCCGGGCAGGACCACGGCGAGGGTCATGATCGACGCGTGGCTGCCCGCCGCCGACGCCACACTCAGCACCGACGGGGCGCTGCGCGAGCTCGCGACGGTGCACGGCAGCGAGCTGCGCGTCGCGGACTCCGACTACCAGGGCTCGCTCGGACGCGTGCGCGTGACCGAGGACGGTCGAGTCTTGAGAGCCGATGACACGGCGCACGACGCACTGTTCGCGATCGGACCGTTCACGTCGCTCCCCGAAGCGGGGGCCTTCACCCGCCCCGCGTCGGATTCGCTGTCTTTGCGGCAGACCGACCGGGTCGCCGGGGCGCTCTCCGCGCGACTGGGGGTCGCGAGCGTCTGACCGGGAACGACGGATGCTACGCGCGCGCCGCCTGTGAGTCGACGGGGGTCCGCACGCCCGCGAAGGTCGTGGTGCGGCGCAGCGCGAAGCCGAGGCGCTCGTAGGTCGCGATGGCGTTCACGTTCGTGGCGGCGGCGTGCATGAGCGCGCGGTCGCCGCGCTCGCGGATATGGAAGGCCACGTCGAGGACGAGGCGCGAGGCGAGCCCGCGCCGACGGAAGTCCGGATCGGTCGAGACGGCACTGATCTCGGTCCACCCGGTGGGGTGCAGGCGTTCGCCGGCCATCGCGACGAGGCGCCCCTCCCGTCGGATGCCGACGTAGCGGCCGAGCTCGTACGTGCGAGGGCGGAAGGGGCCGGGCTGGTTGCGCTCCACGATCGCGAGCATCTCGGCGACGTCGGCGGCGCCGAGCTCGACGGCCTCGTCGTCGGGGCGGGGGTCGAGCGCCGGCGTCTCGACGAGCTGCACCCCTGCGCCGCGCCACAGGACGTCCCACCCCGGCGGAAGATCGGGGTCGGCGCCCGAGAACCCGACCTCGCCGCCGGGACCGACGAGGTCGATGAGGGCGTCCCACACATCGGGGTCGTCCCACGAGCGCACGGCCAGGAAGGGCGCGACGTCGTCGGGATACTTGCGCACCAGATCGTTGCCGATGGCGAAATGCGCGTGCGGGCCGGTGAGGGCGTGCCAGGCCGGATTGTCGAGAACCGTCGCCTCGGCGTGAGGTGATGCGTCGTCGGGGGCTCGGGGAGGAAGTGCCACGCCCCCAGCATCCGCGCCTGCCCCCCGCCTGGCAAACCGGCGTCGTCATCGCGGGCAACGAGGCGACGGATCCGCGCCCGCCGTTACGGCCCGTGAAGCGGAGTGACGGGCTGTGACGCCCGCAACCGGTTCATCGTGACCGTCGACGCCCGCGATCGCCGCGGCGTGGCACACTCTCTCCGGTGAGCTCGAATCCTCTGACCGGCGGCGGCGTCCCTCCCGTGCGCGGCTCCGTGTCGTTCGAGGTCGTCCCCTGGGCCGACCCGCGTGCGGTCGCGTTGCGCGCATCGATGGACGACGAGATCGCACCGCGCTACGCGGGACGGCTCGATCACGTCGACCCCGTCGAGGCGGAGCGGATGTCTCGCGCGCTCGCCGTCGACCCCGACACGATCGCGGCGACCGTGCTCGTGCTCGCGGACGGGCGTGCGGTCGGTCATGCGGCGCTCCGCGATCTGGGCGACGACTTCGCCGGATCGCTGGAGGTCAAGCGCGTCTACGTCGTGCCCGATGCGCGGGGGACGGGGATCAGCCGGCGACTCATGGCAGAACTCGAACGGCTCGCGGCGGTCGCCGGCGCGCACCGGCTCATCCTGCAGACGGGCGATCGGCAGCCCGAGGCCGTCGCGCTCTACGAGCGGATCGGCTACTCCCGCATCCCGATCTACCCGCCCTACCTGCCCATCTCGTTCTCGCAGTGCTTCGAGAAGACGATCGGACGATGAGGCTCGATGCGCAGGTCGTCATCGTCGGCGGCGGCGTGATGGGATCAGCCACCGCCTGGCAGCTCGCCCGCCGCGGCGTGGACGTGCTGCTGGTCGAACGGTTCCGCATCGGCCACGCGCACGGCGCCTCGCACGGGACGTCACGGAACTTCAACATCGCCGCGTACACCGACCCGACCTCGCTCGCCTGGCTGCATGAGGCGGCGCGCGACTGGCGCGAGCTCGAGCGCGCCAGCGGCGCGACCATCCTCACCCGCACGGGCATCGTCAATCACGGCACGGGGCGCGAGGCGGACGTGGCGGCGGCGATCACCGCCGGCGGCTTCGCCGCCGAACTCCTCGACCCGCCCGCAGCAGCCGCTCGCTGGCCGGGGCTGCGATTCACGGGTGCGGTGCTCCACACGCCCGAGGCGGGTCGGCTCCACGCCGACCGCGCCGTGGGCGCGTTCATCGCCGCGGCGAGGGCCCTGGGCGCGCGCGTGGTCGACGAGACACGGGTCGTGGGCGGATCGATCGAGGACGACCGAGCGACGCTGCTCGTGCAGGACGCCTCCGGCGACGAGACCGAGATCGCGGCCCGGCGGGTCGTCGTGACCGCCGGTGCCTGGACGACGAGCGTGCTCCACACGCTCGGTGCCGTCTTCGCTCTGCCGCCGCTGAGGGTGACGCAGGAGCAACCGGCGACGTTCGCTGCGCTGTCACCGCCGGACGGCTGGCCCGGCTTCAACCACGCCCCCACCGTCGACCATCCCGATACCGCGTGGTTTCCGAGCGGCGTGTACGGCATGGGCGTCCCCGGTGAAGGGGTCAAGTTCGGCTGGCACGGCGTAGGCCCCGAGGTGCACCCCGACCGTCGGTCGTATCTCCCCGATCCGGAGCTGGCGGCGCTTCTGCGCCGCTACGCGCGCGAGTGGGTGCCCGGTGTCGACCCCGACCGGGCCGTCGACATCTCGTGCACCTACACGTCGACGCCCGATTCCGCGTTCGTGTTCGACCGGATCGGACCGGTCAGTCTCGGCGCGGGCTTCTCGGGTCACGGCTTCAAGTTCGCCCCCACGGTGGGGCGGATGCTGGCCGACCTCGCCACGCGCGACTCCTGAGACGGGTCCCGGGGGACGAGAAGGGCGGGGCGACGCCGTAGCGCCGCCCCGCCGCATCCGCCTCAGGACTTCGGGAGTCCTGCCGGATTCACGTCGGACTCCTCGACCGCCTCGCTGTCGAGACCCCAGAACTCCAGCAGATCGGTGTAGGTGCCGTCCTCGATGATCGTGTTGAGCACGATGCTCACGGCGTCGATGAGGCCGTTGCCCTTCGCCGTGGCCGCGGCGATCGACGCCGTCTGCGGCCAGCCGCCGGGCACGATGCCCACGAGCTTCGTGTCACCGGTCTCGCGCGCCGCCCAGGCCGACGTCGCATTCGGGCCGAAGTTCGCGTCGGCGCGTCCCGACTGGATCGCCAGCGTCGCGGCCGCCGTGTCGTCGAAGTACTGCAGTTCGGCCGGCGGCTCGCCCGAGGCCTCCAGCTCCTCGTTCCAGGCCAGGAGCACCTGCTCCTGATTCGTGCCCGAGCCGACGATGATCTTCAGACCCGAGATGTCAGCGGCCTCGGTGATGGAGTCGATCGCACTGTCGGCCTTCACGTAGAAGCCGAGGAGGTCCTGCCGGTAGCTCGCGAAGTCGTAGAGCTCCTTGCGCTCCTCGGTGACCGTCACGTTCGCTGCGATGAGGTCGTACTTGCCCGACTGGATGCCCAGCGGCCAGTCGGCCCACGCGACGACCTGCGGGTTGTACTCGAGACCCAGACCCTCGGCGATGAGCGAGCCGATGTTCGGCTCGGTGCCCGCGACCTCGGTCGGGGCGGAGGTGCCGTCGGGCTGGTAGCTCAGCGGTGGTGTGAAGGCCCCGACGGCGACGGTGAGCTTCCCCGCTTCGATGGGTTCGAACCCGCTCGCCTCGAGCGCTTCGACGGCCTCGGGGACGGGGCCGTCGAGGTGGAACCACTCGATCTCGTCGGTGGTGGTGTTAGCCGCCTCCGCGATCGCCCCGTCGGCGGGCGCCGCCGCTTCCGCGGTGCCGCCGTTCAGGTTGACCGCGGCGATGACGCCGCCCACGATCGCCGCCACGACGACGACACCCGCTCCGAGGGCGATGCCTTGCTTCGTGCTGATGGCCATGCTGTGTCTCTCTTTCACTGATGGATGCCGGAACCCGCGCGACGCGTCAGGCCAGGACTTTGGCGAGGAACTCCCGCGTACGCGGGTGCTCCGGGTCGACGAGCACCCGGCTCGGCGGGCCTTCCTCGAGGATTCGGCCGGCGTCGATGAAGACGATCCGATCGGCGACCTCCCGGGCGAACCCGATCTCGTGCGTGACGATGACGAGGGTCGTGCCGCTCTGCGCCAGGGCGCGGATGACGTCGAGCACCTCGCCGACGAGCTCGGGGTCGAGCGCGCTCGTGGGCTCGTCGAAGAGCAGCACCTTCGGGTCCAGCGCGAGGGCACGGGCGATGGCGACGCGTTGCTGCTGGCCCCCGGACAACTGCCTCGGGAAGTGGTCGGCCTTGTCGCTCAAGCCCACGCGGCCCAGCAGCCGCTCTGCGAGGTTCCGCGCCCCGGCTCTCGTGGTGCGCCCGAGGGCCAACGGCGCCTCGACGATGTTCTCGAGCGCGGTCAGGTGCGGGAAGAGGTTGAAGTTCTGGAACACGATGCCGACCTGGGTGCGACGGCGCAGGATGTCCTTCTCGCGGAGCTCGTGGAGCCTGCCGCCGCGCAGTTCGTAGCCGATGAGCTGCCCGTCGACCGTGACCGATCCGCGGTCGACGCTCTCGAGGTGGTTGATCGTGCGCAGCAGGGTGGACTTGCCCGAGCCACTCGGACCGAGGATCGCCACGACCTCGCCGGGCGCGATCGTCAGGTCGATGCCGGCGAGCACCTCGACGCCCCCGTAGCTCTTGTGCACGTTGTGGATCTCGACGAGCCCCGTGGTGGGGGCGGGTGCGGCGATGCTCATCGTGTCTCCTCGGTGGCGTCGATGCCGGCACCCGGGCGGGGCGGCGGGCTCGGGGCTGCGGGAGGCTTCGCCGAGGGGGCGGGCGAGTCCCCGAGACGCGCCCACTGCGCGGCGATCCAGCGTCGGACGCGCTGGAAGGGCGTCGGCGGCAGCGTGCGCACCGATCCCCGGGCGTAGTGCCGCTCGATGTAGTACTGCGCGACGCTGAGGATCGTCGTGATGATCGTGTACCAGACGACGGCGACGAGCAGGAGCGGGATGACGCGGCTGTTGCGCATGTAGATCACCTGGACGGCGTAGAAGAGCTCGGGGATCGCGATGACGAACACCACCGAGGCGCCCTTGACCAGGCCGATCACCTCGTTCGTCGCGTTCGGCACGATCGAACGCATCGCCTGCGGCAGGATGATGCGGCGCAGCCGTTTGCCGGCGGGGATGCCGAGGGCCGCAGCTGCTTCGAGCTGGCCCTGATCGACGGAGAGGATGCCGCCTCGGACGATCTCGGCGGAGTAGGCGGCCTGGTGGAGGCTGAGTCCGAGGATCGCCGCGGCGAAGGCGCTGATCAGCTGAACGGTCGGGAACTCCACGATCCAGAAGTCGGTGGTGAAGGGTGTGCCGAGGCCCAGCGTCGGGTAGAGGTACCCCAGGTTGTACCAGACGACCAGCTGCACCACGAGGGGCACCGAGCGGAAGAACCAGATGTACAGCCACGCGGCCGACTGCAGCAGCGGCGACTTCGACAACCGGCCGAGGGCGAGCACCGTGCCCAGGACGAAGCCGATGGACGCGGAGATCGCCGTCAGCGAGAGCGTGTAGCCCACGCCGATGAGCACCGGCTCGGTGAAGAAGTATCCGGCGAAGACCTCCCACTCGTAGTTCGGGTTCGTGATCAACGACCAGACGAACTGCGCGACGGCGAAGGCGATGATCGCGCTGAGGGTCCACCGGAACCAGTGGCGGGTGTGGATCACGCGGACCGTGCCGAGGTCGACGCGGTCGCGGTCGAGCACCGGGGCGTCGTCGGCGGCGCCGCGGTCATCGCCGCGGGCGTTCTCACGCAGGCGATCGTGTGCTGTCGTGCTCATGGCGTCCTCATTCGTGTCGGCGCGGCTTCGGGGCCGAGTTTTCGATCACGGTAGGCGGGCGTCGACAGCGCGTGAGGCGGGCCGGATCACATCCCGACACGCAGCGTCTTTCGCGTTAACAGTGGCCATGAGCCCGCGGTGTGAAGCAATGTGTCGTGGTCTTTCGGCGTCTTGCGCTGCGTGTCGACGCATCTCGCCAGGAGCCCCCGCAGCATCCGACTCTGGAGACATGGCCCACGTGATCGATGTCCCCGCCCTCGGCGCGGCGCTCGCCGGAGACCGACCGGTGCGGTTGCTCGACGTGCGCTGGCGTCTCGATCTGCCGGAGGGAAGGCCGGCCTACCTCGCCGCGCACATACCGGGCGCGGTCTACGTCGATCTCGAACGCGACCTGTCCCGTGCAGGACACCCGGAGGAAGGGCGGTACCCCCTCCCCTCGCTGACCGACCTGCAGCACGCGGCACGTCGATGGGGTGTGGACGACGGAGATCTGGTCGTCGCCTACGACGACAACGACGCGGTGGCCGCCTCCCGCGCGTGGTGGCTGCTGCGTCGGCGCGGGCTGGATGTGCGGGTGCTCGACGGCGGGATCCGCGCGTGGATCGCCTATGGCCTCCCGGTGGAGATCGGCGATCACGGTTCGCGGCCGGGGAACGTGCGCCTGGTCGACGCCGATCCCGGCATCGCGACGATCGACGATGCGGCGCGGGCGCCGTCCTCGGGGGTGCTCCTCGATGTGCGGGCCCCCGAGCACTACCGGGGGCAGGCAGCCGGTGTCGATCCGGCGGCGGGCCACATCCCCGGCGCGGTCAACCTGCCCACCATCGCCCACATCGGTCGCGACGGGATGCTGCGATCACCGGACGAGATCCGCGGGATCATCCGGTCGATCGGCGTCGACGTCGACCGCGACATCGTGCTCTACTGCGGAGTCGGGATCGCGTCCGCGCACTCCGCGCTGGCATTCGCCGAGGCCGGGATCGACACGCGGGTCTACGCCGGGGCGTGGAGCCAGTGGTCGCGCAGCAGGGGGCGCCCGGTCGCCGTGGGGCGCACGCCGTCGGGCGCGCTCCGGGGCTGGTGACCGCGGCGCTCGAAACGAATCCGAGAAAATCTCCTCCTCCCTGCATCCGCCGGGGCCCCTCGGCCGGAAGTACTGGGTGCGGGTGTTCGGCCCGCTCCGATGAAGGAGGAAACGTGCGCAAGACACTCGCAGCCGGCGCGATCGCCGGTCTCGCCCTCGCGGCGGGCTTCGCAGCCCCCGCGCAGGCCATCTCGGCCACGACGGCCGATCTCTCCGTACTCCACGCCATCCCCGACACACCAGTGGACGTGTACGTCAACGGTGCGTTGACCCTCGACGACTTCCAGCCCGGCACTCTCGCGGGCCCGCTCGACCTGGCCGCCGGGTCGTACGACATCGCCATCACGGCGCCGGACGCCGCTGACGCCAGCGCCCCGATCCTCGCGGCGACCGTCGAACTCGCCGCCAATACGAGCTACACCGCCGTCGCTCACCTCAGTGAGGCCGGTGCTCCCACGGTCACCCCGTTCGTCAACGACACCAAGACGACGGCGGCAGGCGAAGGGCGCCTCACGGTCCGTCACGTCGCCGCGGCCCCCGCGGTGGACATCCTCGCCGGTGGATCGCCGGTCGTGGAAGACCTCGTGAACCCGAAGGAGGCGACCCTCGACCTCCCCGTCGGGACCGTCTCGGCGGCCGTCGCCCTCGCCGGCACCACCGACCCCGTGATCGGCCCGGCAGACGTCGCCATTCAGGACGGCGTGCTGACGGTGGTCTACGCCTGGGGCAGCGCGGCGGACGGCAACCTCGCCCTCGCCACGCAGACCGTGACGGTCGGTCACACCGTTCCGGGTGCCGTCATCTCGGGTACCGCCGGGTACGCGGCACAGCGCGACGCGACCACGCAGGGTCTGTGGGCGATCGGATTCGCAGCGCTCGCGGGTGCTGTGGTGGTAGCCGCCACCGCGATCGTCCGACGCTCGCGCGGTGCGAAGCACACCGTCTGACCTGGCACCGAGACCGGAGAGCCCTCTTATGAACCTGCGACGCACAGCTCCCCTCGCACTGGTTCTCATGCTCTCCGCCTGCGCGCCCGCCCCGACCCCCCTCGGGGCGGGCGCACCCACCGCCTCCACGTCGACCCCGTCCGCGACTCCCTCCGCCCCGGTCGTCGACATCCCCCGCGTCGACAGCTCACTGCGCGCCCCCCGTGCTGCAGTGCCCCCGGTGCGGGTGAGCATCGCGGATGCGCGCGTCGACGTGGAGGTGGTACCCGTCGGCGTCGAGACCGGCGGTTTCATGGAGCTGCCCGTCGACCCGGCGATCGCCGGGTGGTACAGGTTCGGTTCAGACCCGTGGAGCCCGGACGGCAACACCGTGATCTCGGCGCACATCGATGCGCCGGACTATCCGATCGGTCCGTTCGCGGTGCTGCGCGATCTCGCACCGGCGACACAGGTCGAGGTCGTCGGACAGGACGGCCGGAGCGCCCTGTACGCCGTCGAGTCCGTCACCTACTATCCGAAGGACGCCCTGCCGACGGAGGATCTCTTCGCCCGGGAGGGTACGAACGATCTCGTCCTCATCACGTGCGGCGGGGAGTTCGACAGCCGAACGGGCCACTACGACGACAACGTCGTGGTCGTCGCCGCACCGGTGGCTGCACGATGAACCGACAGGGAGGCCGTGACCCCGTGGCAGACCCTGATGGCGAGCTCTCGGCGGAGGAGGCGTTCGCCGCCGGCGACGAGGTCGCCCTCGCCCATGCCTATCGGCGGTGGTCACCGGTGGTGTACACCCTCGCGCTGCGCTCGCTCGGCGACCGCGCCGACGCGGAGGACGTCACGCAGAAGACCTTCGTCTCGGCGTGGACGTCGAGGACCACGTACGACCCGGCGCGAGCGCGCCTGTCGACGTGGATCATCGCGATCGCCAAGCGTCGCATCGCCGACACGCACGAGGCTCGGCGCCGCATCCGTGCACTGCAGGAGGAACTGCAGCGCGTGACGATCCCCGACGATCTGAGAGCATCGCTGCCGGTCGACCTCGGGGACACGCTCTTGGTCGCGCAGGAGATCGATCGTCTCGAACCCGATGCCCGAAAAGTGATGCGGTTGGCGTTCTTCGACGACCTGACCCACGACGAGATCTCCCGTCGCATCGGGATGCCGCTGGGTACCGTCAAGAGCCATATCCGTCGCAGCCTGGAACGCATGCGCACTCGACTGGAGGTGACACATGGAGCACATCGATCCTGAGATGCTCGCGCTGATCGCGCTCGGCGAGCCCGTCGCGACGTCGGAGGTCGAGCGTCATCTCGACGCGTGCGACGAGTGCGCCGACGACCTCGCCGGCCTCCGTCGTGCGGCGCTCGCCGGGAGGGCGACCCTCGACGCGGGTGACCTCGAGCGACCGCGCGAGGTCGTCTGGGAGCGCATCTCCGCCGAACTCGCGCTCGGAACGACCGCAGGGCCGGCCGCCCCCGCCCCGGAGCCGTCCCGCTCTGCCACACGCAGACGCTCCGTCGGGCGCAGGCGCTCCGGCCGGAACTGGGGCCTCGCCGCCGTCGCACTCCTCGTCGCCGGTGCGAGTCTGGGAACCTGGGCGTGGACGAGGTCGACGGCACCCATCGAGGTGGCGCAGGCTTCGCTCGCCGCTTTCCCCGATCACCCCGGCGCCGAGGGCACCGCGGTCGTGGAGGAGAACCCGGACGGCTCACGATTCGTGCGGGTGGAGGTATCGGCGGATGCGGCGCCCGACACCTATCGGGAGGTGTGGCTCATCGCCCCCGATGCGTCCGAGCTGGTGAGCCTCGGTGTCCTCGACGACGACACGGGTACGTTGACCGTGCCCGCGGGAGTGGATCTCGCCCGTTTCCCGTTGGTGGACGTCTCGCAGGAACCCGTGGACGGCGACCCCGACCATTCGGGCGACTCGATCGTGCGGGGCGAGCTCTCCTTCTCCTGACCTCCGGGGTCGTGCCCGGGCGGGGCGCCGTCAGGGGGTGGCGGCGGGGAGGATCCGCACCCATCCCGTCTCGATGAGGTCGGTGTCGGTGAAGCTCAATTGCACGACCCCGTCGTAGCCCGTGACGGTGAACGTGCCGCGGTACGGCTCGTCGCACCGCAGAGACGACGACGTCAGGTTGCGGCGCTCATCGCCGGAGACGGCCGTCTCGACCTTGTAGGCGGCGCGGGTGCCGATGCACGCTCCCTCCACGGTGTAGGTGCCGCCGTCGGCCACCGTGTCCTCCGCGATCGAGCTCGCGCTGGGGATCCCGTCCGCGCCGATCACGAACTCCGCGCGGGCCACCTCGCCCTCGGCCACCTCGGGAATGACGAGGGACGTGGGCTCCGGGGAGGCTGGGGACGCCGAAGAGGGTGCGGCCGGGGGAGTGGTCGTGGGCTCGGAATCCGACTCCGTCGTGCCGCCCGCCGTGCACGCGCCCAGCAGGAGCGCAACCGGGAGCAGTGAGACGGCCAGCCGCAGCCGACGCTTCTGTGTGTCCGTCATCCCTCCACGCTAGGCAGCCCCTCAGCGACCGCAACCCCCTGCCGCTCCACCTCGATCCCCTGCACGCGCGCCCGAGATGCGCAAGCGAAGGCGGCGCACACCCGGGCCGTCTACCCTGGAATCCCGCTTCTACCCCAGGGAGGCCCGCCCGTGGCGACGTCCAATCCGCACGAGTCGAAGGTCTGGCTCGCCGCATACGCTCCGGGGGTCCCCGCCGAGATCGACGAGGTCGTCGAAACGCTCCCCGATATGATCGAGGCGAGCGTCAAGACGCACGGCAAGGCTCCCGCTCTGGAGTTCTTCGGCGCGGTCACCTCCTATCGCGATCTGGGCGAGCAGATCGAGAGGGCCGCCGAGGGACTCTGTCGTCTGGGGGTCGCCAAGGGCGATCGGGTCGCCCTTATCCTCCCGAACTGCCCGCAGCACGTGGTGGCCTTCTACGCGGTGCTGCGCCTGGGGGCGATCGTCGTCGAGCACAACCCGCTCTACACCCCGCGGGAGCTGCGTCACCAGTTCGAAGACCACGAGGCGAAGTTCGCCATCGTCTGGGACAAGGTCTACGACGTCGTCGACGACTTCCCGCAGGACGTCCGTCCCGAGCAGATCGTCGCGGTCGACATGACCGAGGCCTTCCCGTGGTCCAAGCGGGTGGCGCTGCGCCTCCCGGTGGCGAAGGCGCGCGAAGCGCGGGCCAAGCTCACCGCGAAGCCGCGGGCGAAGCATCCCGTCTCGTGGGACTCGCTCGTCGGCGGCCGGCGCCTTCCCCGGCGCACGCCTCGTCCGTCGGTCGACGACATCGCGCTGCTGCAGTACACCAGCGGGACGACGGGGTCGCCGAAGGGGGCGATCCTCACGCACGGCAATCTGCGCGCGAACGCGATGCAGGGACGGGCGTGGGTGCCGGGTCTGCGCGAGGGCGAGGAGACCTTCTACGGCGTGCTGCCGCTCTTCCACGCCTATGGCATGACCCTCTGCCTCACCTTCGCGATGAGCATCGGAGCCCGTCTCGTGCTGTTCCCCACCTTCGACGTGTCGCTGGTGTCGGAGGCGGCGAAGAAGAGCCCGCCGACGTTCCTCCCCGCCGTGCCGCCCATCTACGATCAGCTCTCGCGGGCCTCCGCGCAGGGGTCGATCGACCTGACATCGGTGAGATTCGCCATCTCGGGGGCGATGAGCCTCCCGGTCGCGACCGTCGAGAGGTGGGAGGAGGCCACCGGTGGTCTGCTCGTCGAGGGTTACGGCATGACCGAGACCTCGCCCGTCGCGCTCGGCAACCCCATCGGCCCCTCGCGACGTCCGGGGACGGTCGGGGTCCCGTTCCCGAGCACCGAGATCCGGGTGGTCGACCCCGACGACCCGTCGGTCGACGTCGAGGCCGGCGAGCCGGGTGAACTGCTCATCCGCGGCCCCCAGGTCTTCCAGGGCTACTGGCGCCGACCGGGGGAGTCGGCCGACTCCCTCCTCGAGGGAGGGTGGGTGCGCTCCGGCGACATCGTCACGGTCGCGCCCGACGGCTTCGTCACGATCGTCGACCGGCTGAAGGAGCTCATCATCACGGGGGGCTTCAACGTGTCGCCGACCGAAGTCGAGGAGACGCTGCAGCAGCATCCCGACGTCGCCGACGCCGCCGTCGTCGCCCTCCCGCGACGCGACGGCGGAGAGATCGTCGCGGCGGCCGTCGTGCTGCGACCCGGTGCGACGATCGACGTCAACACCCTGCGCGATTTCTGCCGCACCCGACTGGCGGCCTACAAGGTGCCCAAGCGCGTCTTCGTCGTCGAGGATCTGCCTCGTTCGCTCATCGGCAAGGTGCTGCGGCGCGAGGTGCGGTCGCGTCTGCTCGGCGAGGCATAGGGGCGATGTCGGCACTCGCCCGGCCCCGCCGGCGAGCGCTGACATAGAATTTGCTCCGTGGAACACGCACAGACCGACTCGCGCTACTGGTACGGCGCGACCGAAGCGGGGCAGCGCCAGCGCGCGGTGGAGGTGCTCCAGGCCTTCCGCCTGTACCGCGCCGCCGAGGTCGCGATGCGTCGCCGCACCCGCGACTCGATGTCGATGGGCGAGAACGAACTGCTCGTCCTCCGATACCTCCTGAAGGCGGCACGCGAGGACCGCCAGGTCACACCGAGCGAGCTGACCCGCTACCTCGGCGTCTCGACGGCCTCCACGACGGCCATCATCGATCGCCTCGAGCGGTCGAAGCACGTCGTCCGGGTGCCGCATCCCACCGATCGTCGAAGTGTCCGGGTCGTGGCCACCGCCCGTTCTGACGAAGAGGTGCGCGCGACGCTCGGCGATATGCACGGGCGCATGATGGCCGCCGTCATCGACATGACCCCGGAGGAGAGCGCCGCCGTGGTGTCGTGCCTCTCCCGGTTGCAGGAAGCCGTCGACCGGGTGGACGCGCACCCGGCGGAGGACGACGCATCCGACGTTCTGCCGTGAGGTCGTGAGGCGGGCAAGTAGCTCGCTTGACTAGGCATCGAAATAACATTCGACTGTCCGGCGAGGCCGTGGAACCATGGCTCGTATGGAGACCAGAAGTGCGGATGCGGCGACGCCCGCCTCCTCGGACGACGACGGGCGCGTCGTCATCGAGGGCGTCGAAGTCGTGCCGTTCGCGACCGTCGTCTCACGCCTGTGCATCGACTACCCGACCGTGTCGGTCACAAGGATCGAGACGATCATCATGCGCGAGTGGGAGGCCTTCACCGCCGGCCGGCCGCTCGTCGTGCCGGCAGCGCTCGAGGACGGCGTGCGCGAGATGCTCGACCAGCGCTGACCTCTCGGTTCAGGCGGATCGGCTGCTGTCATCGGTGGGTTCGGCGACCAGCATGAGGCCGCCGGAGGAGTTCGCCGATGCCGCGAGCTCCTCGATCCAGGCGCGGCTCAACAGCGTCGGCTCGGGGTCGTCGAACACGAACCGCAGAGGGATCGACGGGTGCAGCCAGACCGTGCTGCGTCCGGGCTCGGCGTCGTCGGTGTGCGTCCACGAGAGGGTGAAGCTCTCGCCCCTGCGCAGTTTGGTCGCTATGACCACCTTGAGGTGCGCCAGCGCGCGGTCCTCGATCTCGATCGGCGCCGAGGAGTCTCCGTAGTAGATCGTTCCCACCCGGTCACGCTACCCCGTCGTCGCATCCTCGGAGGGGGCTTGCGAGCGGTGCGTCGGGATGACAAGAGGGACGACCGCGACGACGGGTAGGCTCGCCATATGGGCAGATTCATCTACGACACGATGGCCAACTCGGTCGACATCGATGACCGCACGCTGGCGCACCTTCGCATCGTGGTGATGAACAAGCTGCGACGCTCCGAGTCGTTCATGTTCGACATCGAGGTGGGCGACGGCAGCGGGCGGCGCAGCTTCTGGATGCACCCGTCGGTGCCGATCCAGTTCCACTTCTTCGGCAGCCGCAGCCCCCGCATCAATCGGGCATGGGTCGAGGAGCTGATGCTCGTCGCCAGCGGCCCGAACGGGCTGGCGATCGTGCCGGAGCCCTCCGAGGACTCCTTCGTCGAAGAGGGCTGACCCCGCCGTCGGCCTCAGCTGGCGCTGGGCTCCGGCGTCGCGACGTCGAAGAGCTCGGCGACGAGCATGATCCCGCCCGAGGAGTTGGCGGAATTGGCGAGCTCCTCCACCCATTCCCGGCTCAGGAGCGCGGGCTCGGGGTCGTCGAAGACGAAGCGCAGGGGGATCGACGGGTGCAGCCACAGGGTGCTGCGGCCGTGCGGCTGGTCGTCGGGATGGCGCCAGGAGACCGTGAAGCTCTCGCCACGACGCAGCTTCGTGGCGATCACGACCTTCAGATGCGCGAGCGCGCGGTCCTCGATCTGGATGGGAGTCGCCGACCCGCCGTAGTAGATGGTGCCCATACGCCTCACCCTAATGGGCGGTGCGAGGGGATGCGCATCGCCTGCGAGCTTGTCAAGGGGACCGGCCGTTCGAGACGCGGCTGTCATTGTGGGGTGATGACCGGAAGGGAGAACCCGGCTGTGACGACACACCCTGGCCCCACGGCGTCCGACAACGACGGGCACCCCAACGACGCAACCGACCCCGCGGATGTCTTCGCGGGTCTGACGGCTATCGACGTCGTCGACGGCGAGCTCGTGCCCCGCCGCGCGCGCGTCTCTCGCTGAACCCGCCGATCAGGCGATCGTCCGTGCGGTGATGGCGCCGCGCGGAGGCGCCGTCGTCGCGCGTGGAACGAGGCGCGTGGGCAGCTCGACGTGCGTCTGCTCCGGAGCCTGTCCCGCCATGAGTGCGACCAGCATCGCGGCAGCAGTGGCTCCGAGCCGCTGCATCGGCTGGCGGACGGTCGTGAGGGGGATCGCGGACTGCGAAGCGTCGGGGATGTCGTCGAATCCGATCACCGACAGGTCTTCGGGAACCCCGATGCCGAGTTGCTCGGCCACGCGGATGAGCCCGAGTGCCGACATGTCGTTGGCTGCGAAGACCGCGGTGGGCGGCCGGTCTGTCTCCAGGAGGATGCGGGCCTCGACGGCCACCGCATCGGCGAGGTAGCCGCCCACGCGCGTGAGACGCGGATCGTGGAGGAGCCCGGCATCCGAGAGCGCTCGACGGTACCCGGCTTCGCGCAGGATCGACGAGCGCAGGTCGGGGCGCCCGGCGAGGAAACCGATGCGGGTGTGGCCGAGCTCGACGAGATAGGTGGTCGCCTGGTGGGCGCCGGCGAAGCTGTCGGATTCGACGGTCGGGAGATCGGCGTGACCGGTGTGCGGGTCGACCGCGACGATCGGCACCTCGGTGTTCACCTCGAGCACGGTGGGGGTGACCATGATGACGCCGTCGATGAGCGTGCCGCTGAGGCGGCTGAGCGATCGGCGCTCCCACCCCTGGTCGGAGTGCTGTCTCGAGCCGCTGTAGGCGAGGAGATCGTAGTGCGTCTCGCGCAGGCCCCACCCGACGCCCTTGAGGATCTCGGCGCTGAAGGGCTCGAAATCGGCGACGAGGACGCCGATCACCCCGGTGCGTCTCGACCGCATGCTGCTGGCCACGAGGCTCGACTCGTATCCGAGATCGGACACCGCCTGGAGCACGCGCGCGGCGGTCGCGTCGGCCACGCCGTACCGGCCGTTCACCGCCTTCGACACCGTCGCGACCGAGACGCCGGCCGCCGCGGCCACGTCGTGAATCGTCGCTCTTCTCGCCATGAGACCCGATCCTAGGACCATTGAAAATGATTTCGAAAACGTTTGACGGTCTCGAAACGCCGGGTGACACTGGACGCGTCCGCAGGCCCTCGCACCGCACCATCGGCACGGACAGGACCCGGCCGCTCGTCGACAGAGCGCGCACTCAATGAAGAGAACAGGTGGATCACATGAAGCTCAGCAGAATCGGGGCAGGCGTCGCCGTCGCCCTCACCGGAGCGCTCGCGCTCGCCGGATGCTCGGGAGGCGGCTCCGAGTCCGCCGACGGCAGCGTCTCGATGACCCTCTGGCACAACTCCTCGACCGGCCCGGGACAGGAGTTCTGGAAGAAGACGGTCGCCGATTTCGAAGCGGCCAACCCCGGCGTGACGATCGAGATCCAGGCGCTCCAGAACGAGGAGCTCGACGGCAAGCTGCAGACGGCGCTCAACTCCGGCGATGCGCCCGATCTCTTCCTGCAGCGCGGCGGCGGGAAGATGGCGGCCATGGTCGAAGCAGGTCAGGTCAAGGACCTCACGGGCCTCCTCTCGGACACCGCGACCAGCGAGATCCCCGAGGCGTCGTTCGGCGCCAACACGCTCGACGGCAAGGTCTACGCGATGCCCGTCGCCGTGCTCCCCGGCGGCATCTTCTACAGCCAGGATCTGTTCGACGCCGCGGGAATCGAGGGCACCCCCGAGACGATCGACGACCTCGAGGCCGATGTCGAGGCACTGAAGGCCACCGGCGTGTCGCCGATCGCCCTCGGCGGCAAGGATGCCTGGCCCGCTGCGCACTGGTACTACTTCTTCGCGCTGCGCGCCTGCAGCCCCGAAGCGATGGCGGATGCCGCCTCGGAGATGAACTTCGACGACCCGTGCTGGCTGGAGGCCGCGGAGAACCTCCAGAGCTTCGCCGACACCGAGCCGTACAACGAGGGCTTCCTGTCGACGTCCGCTCAGCAGGGCGCCGGCTCGTCGGCCGGTCTGCTGGCGAACCGCCAGGCGGGCATGGAGCTCATGGGCGCCTGGAACCCGGGTGTCATCAGCTCGCTCACGCCCGACCAGCAGCCGCTGCCGGACCTCGCCTGGTTCCCGTTCCCCGAGGTCTCGGGCGGTGACGGCGAGCCCGGCTCGATCATGGGCGGTGTCGACGGGTACTCGTGCTCTGTCGGTGCTCCCGACGCGTGCGTCGACTTCCTGAACTATCTCGCCACGTCCGACGTGCAGGTGGAGTACTACAAGGCCTTCGCCGCTCCGCCGGTGAACACGGTCGCTCAGGAGGCCGTCACCGAGCCCTACCTGCAGCAGATCATCGAGGCGTACAGCGCAGCCCCGTACGTGTCGCAGTGGCTCGACACCGTGTACGGACTCAACGTCGGCAACGCGCTGAACGTCGCCGTGGTCGACCTGCTGGCCGGACAGAGCGGGCCGCAGGAGCTCGTCGACGCGGTCAACGCCGCCGCGGCGAAGGGCTAGGACACCGCACATGCACGTCCGCGACACATCGACCACGGAGCCCCCGGCTTCCGTCGAGGTCGCGGGACACGGCGGGGGCGACGTCACCACGTCGCTCCCGCCGGTCGGCCGGCGCCCCAAGGGCATCGGCTGGGCGGGGCGCATCGAGATCGCGCTCCTCGTCGGTCCCGCGCTCCTCGTCTTCCTCGGCTTCGTCATCTTCCCCGTCGTCGCCGCCGCCTACTACGGCTTTTTCAACTGGAAGGGCTACGGGGCGCCGACCGATTTCGTCGGGTTCGACAACTACCTGATCATCCTGCAGGACAGGAACTTCCACGAAGCCCTGGGGCACAACGCCTTCATCGTCGTTGCCTCCCTCGTGCTGCAGGGCCCGGTGGCGCTCATCCTCGCGCTGCTGCTGAACCGCCGGATGCGCGGGCAGTCGATCATCCGCGTGCTCATCTTCGTCCCCTACGTCATCGCCGAAGTGGTGGTCGGGGTCGGCTGGAGTCTCATGCTCCAGCAGCAGGGGGCCCTGAACGGCCTGCTCGCGAACCTCGGTCTGAGCAGCCTCGAGCAGGACTGGCTCGCCAACCCGTCTCTCGCCATCTGGACCCTCATGGTCATCATCACGTGGAAGTACGTCGGCTTCGCCGTCATCCTCTTCCTCGCCGGGCTCCAGGGCATCCCCGAGGAGCTCTCGGAGGCGGCCGCCATCGACGGTGCCTCGTACTGGCAGATCCAGTGGCGGATCACGCTTCCGCTGCTCGGACCCACGCTGCGCATCTGGGCGTTCCTGTCGATCATCGGCTCGCTGCAGCTGTTCGATCTCGTGTACATCATCTGGGGGCAGTACGTGGCCTCCACGGCGGGGACGTCCACCATGGCGACCTACATGGTCTCCGAGGGACGCAACGCCGGCAACTACGGCTACGGCAACGCCGTCGCCGTCGTCATCTTCGTGATCTCGCTCGTCGTCGCGCTGATCTATCAGCGCTTCGTGCTGCGGCGCGACACGCAGGGCGCACTGACCGGAGGGAAACGCCGATGAGCACTGCGACAGCCGTCGTGACGACGCGCACCGGCGGGCGGAAGAACCGCGACCGTCCGAAGCTTCCGTGGGGGAACCCGTTCGTCTACTTCCTCGCGCTCGTGGTGATCGCGCTGCTCCTGGCTCCCGTCGCCTACATCGTGCTCGGCGGATTCCGGTCGAACTCGCAGATCACCACCGACCCCGCAGGATTCCCCGGTCCGTGGCTGGTGGAGAACTACCTCAGCGTGCTGCAGGGCGGGATCTTCTGGCGACAGGTGCTCAACTCCGCCATCGCCGCTCTGACCACGACGGCCGGGGCGGTCATCCTCGGCCTCATGGCGAGCTACGTGCTCGCGCGGTACCGATTCCGCGGACGCGGGGTGCTCTACGCGCTCTTCGCCGCCGGTCTGATGTTCCCCATCACGGTCGCGATCACGCCGCTGTACATCGTGGTGCGCAACCTCGGACTGATGAACTCGCTCCCCGGGGTGATCCTCCCGCAGATCGCGTTCGCGCTGCCGACGACGATCATCATCCTCGTGCCGTTCCTGCGGGCCATTCCCGACGAGATCGAAGAGGCCGCCTTCATCGACGGGGCGAGCCGCATCGGGTTCTTCTGGCGGATGGTGATCCCGCTGTCGATGCCCGGCGTCATCACCACCGGCATCCTCGCGTTCATCGGCAGCTGGAACAGCTACCTCCTGCCGCTGTTCATCCTGAACAACGAGGCGACGTTCACTCTGCCGCTGGGGGTGCAGGCGTTCTCGTCGCAGTACTCGGTCGACACCGCCCGGGTGCTCGCCTTCACCTCGTTGTCGATGATCCCGGCGCTGGTGTTCTTCAGCCTGTTCGAGCGCCGCATCGTCGGCGGACTGACCGGCGCGGTCAAGGGCTGAGAGGGCTCGCAGTGATAGATCCGACGATGACCGGCGCTTCGCCGCGCGTACGCGCGCTGTGGGCGCAGATGACACTCGACGAGAAGCTCGGCCAGCTGGTCGGCTTCTGGGTGGACCAGGGCGACGAGGTCGTGGCGCCGATGGCCGGCGAGATGGCCACGGCCACCACCTACGCCGACGCCACCGTGCACGGCCTCGGGCACCTGACCCGCGTCTACGGCACACGTCCGGTCGACCCGGTCGAGCGCGCCGCCTGGCTGTGGGGCGAGCAGCGGCGGCTGAAGACCGAGACCCGACTGGGCATCCCCGCGCTCGTGCACGAGGAGTGCCTCACCGGGCTCGCGGCGTGGACAGCCGCGACCTTCCCGACCCCGCTCGCGTGGGGAGCAGCGTTCGACCCCGACCTCGTCGAGGAGATGGGTCGTGCGATCGGGGGATCGATGCGGGAGCTCGGGATCCATCAGGGTCTCGCGCCGGTGCTCGACGTCGTCCGCGATCCCCGGTGGGGGCGGGTCGACGAGTGCATCGGCGAAGACCCGTACCTGGTCGGAACGGTGGGGTCGGCGTACGTGAGCGGCCTGCAGAGCACCGGTGTGCACGCCACGCTGAAGCACTTCGTGGGGTACTCGGCGTCGCAGGCGGGGCGCAACCACGCCCCGGTGCACGCCGGTCCGCGGGAGATCGCCGACGTCTTCCTGCCGCCGTTCGAGATGGCGATCCGCGACGGAGGGGCGCGGTCGGTCATGAACTCCTACGCCGAGATCGACGGCGAGCCCGTCGGAGCGACCCCGCGCTACCTCGAGGGGATCCTCCGCGACCAGTGGGGTTTCGACGGCGTGGTCGTGTCGGACTACTTCTCGGTGGCGTTCCTCCACACGATGCACGCCGTCGCCGCCGACCTGGGCGCGGCCGCCGAGCTCGCCCTCCGGGCGGGCATCGACGTCGAGCTCCCCACCGGCGACGCGTTCCTCGCCCCGCTGGCGGAGGGGGTGCGCTCGGGAAGGATCGACGAGGCGCTCGTCGATCGTGCCGTGCTGCGGGTGCTCGCTCAGAAGGAACAGCTCGGGCTGCTCGACGAGACCTTCGCCGAGCCTCCGACGTCGGTCGACCTCGACACCCCCGCTCATCGCGACATCGCCCGGCGCCTCGCCGAGGAGTCGGTCGTTCTGCTCGCCAACGATGGGACGCTGCCCGTGACCGGGCCGCGGCGGGTCGCCGTCATCGGCCCGAACGCCGCAGCATCCGAGCCCCTGATGGGCTGCTACTCGTTCGTCAACCACGTGCTCGCCCACCACCCGGGCACCCCGCTCGGCATCGAGATCCCGACAGTGCTCGACGCCCTCCGTCTCGAATTCGCCGGGGCGGAGATCACCGCGGCGACCGGATGCGACGTCGAGGGCGCCGATCGAACGGGCTTCGCCGAAGCGGAGAGGATCGCGCGCGAGGCAGACGTCGCGATCGTCGTCGTCGGCGACCGCGCCGGACTCTTCGGCCGCGGAACCGTCGGTGAGGGCAACGACCGCGAGAGCCTCGACCTCCCCGGGCTGCAGCGAGAGCTCGTCGAGGCGCTCGTCGCCACCGGAACGCCGGTGGTCGCGGTGCTGCTCACCGGTCGCCCGTACGCCATCGACTGGGCGTTCGACGGCGACCGCCGCCCCGCAGCCGTCCTGCAGGCGTTCTTCCCGGGCGAGGCCGGGGGTGAGGCCATCGCCGCGGTTCTCTCGGGCCGTGTGAACCCGTCGGGGCATCTGCCGGTGTCGCTGCCCCGCTCAGCCGGTGCGCAGCCGTTCAGCTACCTGCATCCGATCCTCGGCGGGGATTCGGAGATCACGAGCGCCGACAGCTCCCCGACGCTGCCGTTCGGTCATGGGCTGGGCTACACCACGTTCGAGCGCCGCGATCTCCGCATCCCCGACGAGGCGCCGGCGGGGGCGTCGTTCTCGGCCGCGGTGACCGTGCGCAACACCGGTGCCGTCGCGGGGACCGAGCTGGTGCAGCTCTACGCGCGCGATCTGTTCGCCAGCGTCACCCGCCCGGTGGCGCAGCTCGTCGGCTACCAGCGAGTGGACCTCGCCCCGGGCGAAGAGGTGCGGGTGGTGTTCGAGGTTCCCACGACGCGCCTGGCCTTCAGCGATGCATCGATGCGCCGCATCGTCGAGCCCGGCGACGTCGAGCTGTGGGTCGGTCCCTCGTGCGCCGAGAAGGAGGCGACCGCCCTGCTGCGCGTCGTCGGCGACGTCCACGAGGTCGCACCGGCCGACGCGCGTCTCGTGGTCGCCCGCATCGATCGCGCGTCGGTGTCGGTCTGAGCAGCGCTCAGGCGGGCGAGGGTGCGCGAAGGAGCTCGGCGAAGGCGAGCTCGGCGGCTCCGATGAGCAGCCGATCCTCGGCGAGCACCGCGAGCCGCAGCTCGAGCGCGTCGGCCACTCCGGGCATGGACTGAGCCCGGACGCCCTCGACGAGGGAGGGGATCGCATCGGCGGCGATCGTGGCCAGGAACCCGCCGAGCACCACCACGGCCGGGTTCAGGACGTTGACGGCGTTGGCGAGGGCGGTGACGAGGATGCGGCGCTGCCGGGCGACCTCCTCGGCCACGCCGGGCGCCGTCGCCGAGGCGAGGGCCGCCGCGAGCGTGGGTTCGTCGGAGCTCTCCAGGCCCACCGCCGCGAGCAGCCGCGAACGGCTGACCTCGTCTTCGAGCACGCCCTCCGTCGCGCGGCGGTCGCCACCGGCCGCGGGGCGGTTCTGGCCGAACTCGCCCGCGTAGCCGCCGGCGCCCCCGACGGGCACCCCGTGCACGATCAGCCCGCCGCCGATGCCGCTCGCTCCGCCGTTGAGGTAGATGACGTCGTCGGCCCCGCGGGCGGCGCCGAACAGGTGCTCGGCCAGTGCTCCGAGGCTCGCGTCGTTGCCGACCGCGGTGTACAGGCCCGTCGCTTCGGCCACGAGGTCGCGCAGCGGTGCGTCGGTCCATCCGAGGTGCGGGGCGATCCGGACGAGCCCGTCCGCGGAGCGCACGAGCCCCGGCACCGCGAGCCCGATGCCCTCGATGCGGCTGTCGCGGAGGATGCCGGTGCGCCACGCGCCGAGGTGCGTCGCGACGAGGGCCGCGGTCTCCTCGGGCGTGGGGGGCCCCGCCGTCTCGATGCGGTCGCGTGCGACCACGCGCCGGTCGAGACCGACGGCGGCGATCGTCGTCGCATCGACTTCGGGGTTGACGGCGATCGCGACCACGCGGCCGTCGGGCGCGACGACGGGGGAGGGGCGCCCGACACGGCCGAGCGAATCGGGCGCGAGCTCCTCGACGAGACCCGCGTCGACGAGCTCGCCGACGAGCGCGGCGATCGTGGATCGGTTCAGGCCCGTCGCCTCGGTGAGGGCGGCCCGCGACCGCGGTCCGTCGAGGTGCACGAGGCGCAGGATGCGCGAGAGGTTGGCGCGCCGGACGCCGTCCCCTCTCGCCGCCGCTTCGCTCACGCCTCTACTGTGCCAGAGGACGGCCGCCGCGCCGGTACTGGACGCGACCGATCGGATGGATTAGGTTGTTAAGGCCAACATATTTGTTCAAGGTCGAGCAGGAGCCCCCATGACCACCCCCACCCGCGCTGACAAGTTCTCCTTCGGTCTCTGGACCGTCGGCTACAACGGCACCGACCCCTTCGGCGGTCCCACCCGCCCCGCCCTCGACGTGGTGCACGCCGTGGAGAAGCTCGCCGAGCTGGGCGCCTACGGCCTCACGTTCCACGACGACGACCTGTTCGCGTTCGGGTCGACCGACGCCGAGCGCCAGACGCAGATCGACCGCCTCAAGGGCGCGCTGTCCGACACCGGCCTGATCGTCCCGATGGTCACGACCAACCTCTTCAGCGCTCCGGTCTTCAAAGACGGCGGCTTCACCTCCAACGACCGCGACGTGCGTCGCTTCGCCCTGCGCAAGGTCTTCCGCCAGCTCGACCTCGGTGCCGAGCTCGGCGCCAAGACGTTCGTCATGTGGGGCGGCCGCGAGGGTGCCGAGTACGACTCGGCGAAAGACATCCGCGCCGCGCTCGAGCGCTACCGCGAGGCCGTGAACCTCCTCGGCGACTACGTCACCGACAAGGGATACGACATCCGGTTCGCGATCGAGCCCAAGCCCAACGAGCCCCGCGGCGACATCCTCCTGCCGACGCTCGGACACGCGATCGCCTTCATCGACTCGCTCGAGCGCCCCGAGCTCGTGGGCGTCAACCCGGAGGTCGGCCACGAGCAGATGGCCGGGCTCAACTTCTCCGCCGGCATCGCCCAGGCGCTGTACCACGGCAAGCTCTTCCACATCGACCTCAACGGCCAGCGCGGCATCAAGTACGACCAGGACCTCGTCTTCGGTCACGGCGACCTGCACAACGCGTTCGCGCTGGTCGATCTGCTCGAGAACGGCGGCCCGGGCGGCGTCCCCGCCTACGACGGTCCGCGTCACTTCGACTACAAGCCCAGCCGCACCGAGGACGAGACGGGCGTGTGGGACTCCGCCAAGGCGAACATGCACACCTACCTCCTTCTGAAGGAGCGCGCCGCGGCCTTCCGCGCCGACCCCGAGGTGCAGGAGGCGCTCGCCGCGGCTAAGGTCGCCGAGCTGTCGCAGCCCACCCTCAACGAGGGCGAGACCTACGACGACTTCCTCGCCGATCGCTCGGCCTACGAGGACTTCGACGCCGATGCGTACCTCGGCGGACACGGCTTCGGCTTCGTGCGCCTGCAGCAGCTCGCGACCGAGCACCTGCTCGGCGCCCGCGGCTGACCCCGCATCCGCCACCCATCGAGAGTCCAAGACACCCGGGCGCGACCATCGCGCCGCCCGGGTGTCTTGGGCTTTCAGTCGAGACGTTCGACGTGAACAGAAGGAGAGCGCGATGACGCTCGTCGCAGGAGTCGATTCGTCGACGCAGTCGTGCAAGGTCGTCGTGGTGGATGCTGCCACCGGGCTCATCGTGCGGGAGGGGCGCGCGTCGCACCCCGACGGCACCGAGGTCGATCCCGAGGCGTGGTGGACGGCCCTGCAGTCGGCGATCGCCGATGCCGGCGGGTTCGCCGACATCGCCGCGGTGTCGGTCGCGGGACAGCAGCACGGCATGGTCGCGCTCGATGCCGACGGTCGTGTGATCCGACCCGCGCTGCTGTGGAACGACACGCGTTCGGGACAGGCGGCCGCCGACCTCGTCGCCGAGGTGGGCGCCGGAGAGTACGCACGCCGCACCGGCGTGGTGCCGGTGGCCTCCTTCACCGCGACGAAGCTCCGCTGGCTGCGCGACGCCGAGCCCGAGGCGGCTGCGCGCGTGGCCGCCGTCGCCCTGCCGCACGACTGGCTGACCTGGCGCCTGCGGGGCTACGGCCCCGGGCGACCCGACCTCGACGCGCTGACCACCGACAGGTCGGAGGCGTCGGGCACGGCCTACTGGGGGGCCGCGGGCTACGACCGCGAGCTGCTCGTGCGAGCGCTCGGTCACGATGCGGTGCTGCCGCGTGTGCTCGACCCGCAGGAGAGCGCGGGGACGACGGCCGACGGCGCGGTCGTCGCCGCGGGCGCCGGCGACAACGCGGGAGCTGCCCTCGGACTCGACGCGAAGCCCGGCGACGTGGTCGTCTCGCTGGGCACGTCGGGGACGGTGTTCGCGGTGACCGAGGATCCGGTGACGGATGCATCGGGGACCGTCGCCGGATTCGCCGACGCCGCCGGAGGCTATCTGCCGCTGGTGGCCACCCTCAACGCGGCACGCGTGCTCGATGCCACCGCACGGCTCCTCGACGTCTCGCACGAGAGGCTGGGCGCCCTCGCGCTGGAGGCGGAGCCCGGCGCGGGCGGAATGGTGCTCGTCCCGTGGTTCGAGGGCGAGCGCACGCCGAACCTGCCGGGGGCGCGGGCGTCGATCTCGGGCCTGTCGCTGGCGAACACCACGCGATCCGACCTGGCCCGTGCGGCGATCGAGGGCATGCTCGCGGGGCTCGCGACCGGGCTCGACGCGATCCGTTCGCTCGGCGTCGAGGCGCGACGCGTGCTGCTCGTGGGGGGCGCCGCGCGCAATGAGGGTGTCGCCGTGATCGCCGGGCAGGTCTTCGATGCCCCCGTCGCCGTCCCGGCGCCGGGGGAGTACGTGGCCCTGGGGGCTGCGCGCCAGGCGGCGTGGGCGCTCACGGGTGCGCGCCCGGGATGGCCGGTCGCGGTCGACCGCGAACCTCCGCACGACACGCGTCGCAGCATCCGTTCCCGCTACGACGAGATCGCCGCCCTTCGCGCCGCCGAGTCGCGCTGACGCTCCTTCGCCGCCGACGGTGCCCGTTTCGGCCGAACGTGCCCGCTTTTTCGGGCGCCGATGGCAGGAACGGGCACTCTCGGCGACGGCGCGCTGAGGCTCAGCGCCCGAGCACCGCGTCGAGGAGGCGCTCGGCGTCGCCGGGGGCGACCGGCTCGCGGCTCAGGGCGCGCAGCAGCACCGCACCGATGAGCGCCTCGGCGAGCTCTTCGACGGGGGCGTCGGGCGGCAGGTTCGAGGTCGTGCCGATGGCCGCCGTGAGGCGCGCTGAGAGCGAGTCGGCGCGGAAGAGCGCGTCGCGAAGGCGTCGACCGACGTCGGCGTTCTCGGCGGCGGCGCCGATCAGCGAGCGCAGGATGCTCTCGCCCTGCTCGCTGCCGAGATAGCCGAAGATCTCTCCCAGCCAACTCGCGAGGTCGCGTCGGACGTCACCGGTGTGCGGCAGCTGAAACCGCCCGGGAACGAGCATCCCCTCGAAGAGGCACTCCGCCGTCACGGCGCCCTTCGACGGCCACCAGCGGTAGATCGTCTGCTTGCCGACACCCGCGCGAGCGGCGATGCCCTCCATCGTGAGGTGGTCGTAGCCGCGCTCGGCGATGAGGGCGGCGGTCGCCTCGAGGATCGATAGACGCGCGGCTTCGCTGCGCACGGGTCCGCTGCGGGGAAGGGGCATACGGGCTCCTCTCACTGAAGACGAGACGGTCCGTGTTATCTTAGCCACGCTTATCGGAGTCGAGGCGCCTCCTCCGTGGGGTCTGCCCGCGGATCAGAGGACGACAATGGCCGAGCTGCTTCACCGCCTGGGAACCTTCGCCGCGCGCCGCGCGTGGACGGTGATCGTCGCGTGGTTGGTGATCCTCGGGATCGCCGGCGCCGGCTTCGCCGTCGGCTTCAAGGGGCTCAGCTCGAGCTTCGACATCCCCGGCACCGCTTCGGGCGACGTCATCGCCCAACTGCAGGAGGACCTGCCCGACTTCAGCGGCGCCTCGGGTCAGGTCGTCTTCCACACCACCGACGGATCGCCGTTCACCGACGCGCAGCGCGCCGAGATCACCTCTCTCGCCGAGTCGGCGACAGACCTCCCCGACGTCGCCGACGTGATCGATCCGTTCGCCGCCGCGCAGCAACTCGCCGACCAGGCCGCCCAGGTCACCGACGGTCAGGCGCAGATCGACGCCGCGCGTGAGCAGGCGGAGAACGGCCAGGCCCAGCTCGACGCCGGCCGCGCCCAGCTCGAGGCGGGCCAGGCCCAGCTCGACGCGGCGAAGGCGCAGGCCGAGGCGGCCGGGTTCCCCACGACCGAGATCGATGCGCAGCAGGCGCAGCTCGACGCGCAGCGCGCCCAGCTCGACGCCCAGCAGCAGCAGCTGACCGACGGTCTCGCCACGATCGACGAGAACGAGGCCGAGCTCCAACGTGGAGCGGATCTGCTCTCGCTCGCCGACGGCATCGGCGTGCTGTCGGACGACGGAGCCACGGCGCTCGTCAACGTCTCCTTCACCGAGCCCCGGCTCGAACTGTCCCAGGAGTCGAAGGATGCTGTCGTGGAGCACTTCGAGTCCGCACCCGTCGATGGGGTCGAGGTCGCCTTCTCGACCGACATCTCGCAGGGAGTGCCGGAGATCCTCGGTGTCGGCGAGGTCGTCGGCGTCGCGATCGCCGCGATCGTGCTCGTCGTCGTGCTCGGATCGCTCCTGGCCGCCGCCTTCCCCCTCATCACCGCGATCGTGGGGGTCGGCATCGGCGCGATGGCGACGCTGTCGTTCTCGGGCGTCGTGCAGATGGCCTCGGTCACCCCGATCCTCGGTGTCATGCTCGGCCTCGCGGTGGGCATCGACTACTCCCTCTTCATCCTCTACCGACACCGCAAGCAGCTTCTCCAGGGCGCCGAGGTGCGCGAGTCGGTGGGGCTCGCGAACGGCACCGCCGGCAACGCGGTGGTCTTCGCCGGCACCACGGTGATCGTGGCGCTCCTGGCGCTCAACATCACCGGCATCCCGTTCCTCGGGCTGATGGGCACGGCGGGCGCGATCAGTGTCGCGGTGGCCGTGCTGATCGCGGTCTCGCTCACCCCGGCGCTGCTCGGTCTCGCCGGCACCCGGGTGCTCGGACGCCGCGCCCGCGCCCGCGCCGAAGCTGCGGCCGCAGCATCCGCCTCGGGGCAGCCCGAGACGCCGCGCACGCGCGTTCGTCCGATGTCGACTCTGCGGGCGGTCGTGACCGCCGTCGTCGCCGTGGTGGCGCTGCTCGTCGTCGCGATCCCCGCGCTGTCGATGCGTCTCGGTCTTCCCGACGGCGGCTCGGAGGCCGAGGACTCCACCGCGTACCGCGCCTACACGCTTACGCAGGACGCGTTCGGCGAGGGCGTGAACGGACCGCTGCTCGTGGTCGCGACCTTCCCCGACGGCCTCGACGACGACCAGGTGCTCGACGCGCAGCTGAACGTCGCCCGGACGCTCGCCGATCAGGACGCCGTCGTCGCGGTCGCCCCGGTGGCCGTCTCGGACGACAACCGCATCGGCGCGTTCCAGGTGGTTCCCGCCGAGGGCCCGAACAGCGTCTCGACCGAGACGCTCGTGCGCGACCTCCGCCAGCTCCCGCCCGTCGACGGCGACATCGCGCTCGGGGTCGCGGGCCAGGCGGCGATCAACATCGACATCTCGGAGGGCCTCGCCGACGTGCTGCCGGTCTACCTCGTCGTGGTGGTCGGGCTGTCGTTCCTCATCATGATCATGGTGTTCCGCTCGATCCTCGTTCCGCTCATCGCCACCGCCGGGTTCGTGCTCTCGCTGTTCGCGACGTACGGCGCGGTGACCGCGGTGTTCCAGTGGGGCTGGTTCGCCGACCTGCTCGGCGTGCACAACCCCGGACCGATCCTGAGCTTCCTGCCGGTGATCCTCGTCGGCATCCTCTTCGGGCTGGCGATGGACTATCAGCTGTTCCTGGCCACGGGCATGCGCGAGGCGTACATGCACGGCGCCCCCGCGCGTCTCGCGGTCGCCCAGGGCTTCCGCGCCGGTCGCACGGTCGTCATCGCCGCGGCGCTGATCATGATCGCGGTGTTCGGCGGCTTCATCACGAGCGAGTCGGTGATCATCAAATCGATGGGTCTCGGGCTCTCGCTCGGCGTGCTGTTCGACGCGTTCATCGTTCGGATGCTGTTGATGCCCGCGATCATGCACCTGCTCGGCCGTTCCGCGTGGTGGCTGCCCCGCTGGCTCGACAGGATCACGCCCAACGTCGACGTCGAGGGCTCGGCACTGGAGCGCCGCCACCCCGTGCATCACTGACCCCCGACGGTGGGCGCGAGGCGGTGGGCGCGAGGCGGTGGGCGCAGCTCACAGCCCCTTCGTAGCCGTCGTCGATAGCGTGGAGACCATGCCCGAGCGCGACGAGCAGCAGATCACCGTCTCGGCCACGGCTCTGCGCGCGATGCGCGACGAGTTCCAGCGCTTCCTCATGGAGTACCGCTTCGGACTGCAGGAGATCGAGACGAAGATCTCGATCCTCCGCGAGGAGTTCGAGGAGGTGCACGACTACAACCCGATCGAGCACGTCTCGGGTCGCGTCAAGTCGCCCGACAGCCTCGCGGAGAAGGTGCGCCGCAAGGGCGTCGACGCCGATTTCGAGAGCATCCGCGCATCGATCACCGACATCGCCGGCGTGCGCATCACCTGCAGCTTCACCACCGACGCCTATCGGCTGTTCGATCTCCTGACGCAGCAGGACGACATCACCGTCATCAGCGTCAAGGACTACATCGCCGAGCCCAAGCCCAACGGCTACAAGAGCCTGCACGCGATCGTCTCGGTGCCGGTCTTCCTGTCGACGGGTCGGGTCGACGTTCCGGTCGAGGTGCAGTTCCGCACGATCGCGATGGATTTCTGGGCGAGCCTCGAGCACAAGATCTACTACAAGTACGACCGCCTCGTGCCCGACGAGCTGCTCGCCGGACTCAAGGATGCTGCCGACACGGCCGCCGAGCTCGACCAGCGCATGGAGCGGCTGCACCGCGAGATCCGCGGCGGCGCTCCCGGGGTCGTCTCGATCTGACCCGGGCCGCCGCCGCGGAGAGCCTCAGAGCGTGCGGGCGAAGGGGTCGAAGTCGACCGGCATCGATGCGATCGGGCCGACGCGGCTCTCGACGTCGACGAACTCGCCGCGCTCCGCCGACTCCTCGGCCGACAGCATGATGTCGAGCACGTGGTATCCGACGGTGCCGCTGGCGCGATGGTCGCGTCCTTCGGCGATCGCGCGCACCATGTCGAGCAGACCCAGACCGCGGCCGGCCACGACGCCCTCCTGCTCGATCTCGATCCAGTCCTGCTCGGCCGGGCCGTCGATCCCGATCTCGGCGAGCGGTCGCACGTAGGCGACGCGGCCCTCGAACATGTTGGGGTCGGGCAGCACGAGGGTTCCTTCGGTGCCGTTGATCTCCACGATGCCCTGCCGGGCGAGCGCCGAGTCGAAGCTGAGGAGGCTCTGGGCCTGCTGTCCCGCCTCAAACGCGGTCAGCAGCGACATCGTCGAGGGGACCTCGACGGGGAAGGAGCTGCCGGCGTCGGGGCCGACCTTGACGGTCCGCTCGGCGAGGCCCTTGAGGCCGAGGGCGGCGACCTTCGTCGCGGAGCCGAAGAGGTTCACGAGCGCCGTGATGTAGTACGGCCCGATGTCGAGGAGCGGCCCCGCGCCCTTCGCGAACAGGAACCCGGGGTTGGGGTGGAACAGGTCGGGGCCCTGGTACTGCATCGAGGTCGAGGCGAACAGCGGCGTGCCGATGACGCCGCGCTCGATCGCGCGCTTGGCGGTCTGCAGACCCGGGCCGAGCACGGTGTCGGGGGCGACGCCGATGCGCACCCCCGCAGCATCCGCCTCGCGCAACAGGGCGGCGGTGCTCTCGCGGTCGAGCCCGATGGGCTTCTCGACCCACACGTGCTTGCCCGCCGCGATCGCGCGGGAGGTGACCTCGGCGTGCGCCGCCGGGATCGTCAGGTTCACGACGACCTCGACCTCGGGGTGGGTCAGCACGTCGTCGGGGGAGCCGTGGGAGGTGATGCCGTACTTCTCGGCCTGTGCCTTCGCGCGCTCGGGAACGAGGTCGCCGAGGGCGACGACCTTCACATCGGGGAACGAGGTCAGGTTCTCGAGGTAGGTGTCGCTGATCATCCCCGTGCCGATGAAGCCGACACCGATGGGCCCGGTCACGCGACGAGTCCTTCCGCGCGGAGGAACGCCAGGCTCGCGGCGATGTCGTCGAACACGTCGCCGGGGGCCTGGTCGTACTCGATGACCGCGAGCTCGATCGCGTCGTTGGCACGGAGCGCGTCAGTGAGCGGCACGTCGCCCGTTCCCGCGGGGCGCTGGTCGAGATCGCCGACCGATCCGCCCTCGGCCCACGGGTTCTCGGTGGGCACCACGCCGTCCTTGACGTGCACGGCGAGGAGGCGATCGCCCAGGCGCGCGGCGAGCGCGGGCACGTCCTGTCCGCCGGTGAGGGCCCAGAAGAGGTCGAGCTCGAGGGCCACGCGCTCGTCGAGCTGAGCCACCACGTGCTCGTAAGCGCTCACGCCGTCGAACGAGGCCACGAACTCCTGCGCGTGGTTGTGGTATCCGACGCGCAGGCCGAAGCCGGCCGCGACGTCGGCGACGGCGTTCAGCCGCGCGGCGATGTCATCGGCGCCCTCGCGGGTGAGCCAGCGCTCGGGGGCGACGAACGGGTCGATGACGGTCCGGATGCCGGCGACCGCGGCCGCTTCGAAGACCTTCTCGGGAGCGGGAGACGGGACGACCCCCTTCGGGGTCCAGAGCTCGTCGGAGAGTAGCGGTGCGTGGCCGGTCGGGGCGAGGAGCCCGCTGGCGTCGAGGGCGGCGCGGAGCTCGGGCGCCCGGTCGACGAAGGCGAAGGCTTCGACGCGTGTCAGGCCGATGGCCGCCAGCTTGTCGAGCGAGCCGCCCATGTCGGCGAAGAACGCGTCGGCCAGGGAGTACAGCTGCACGGAGGCAGTGGGGAGGGCCACTCGGGCACCTTCTTTCGGGGGGATCGTCGTCGATGGGCGACCGGCTCGGGGGCCGGATGCGTCGAGCATAACAGGCAATCCCACCGCATGGAGGTTTTCTCCCGGATACTGTGGACCCATGACGACCGACCCGCCGCCGATCGGGCGCCCCGGCGCATACGGCAAGGGCGTGGCGCGCCGTCGCGAGATCCTCGACAAGGCCATCGAGGTGTTCGCGGCGAGGGGGTCGCAGGCGACCTCCCTGCGTCAGATCGCCCAGGCGATCGGGGTCTCCCACGCCGCTCTCCTGCACTACTTCGACTCGCGCGAGCAGCTGCTGGTCGCCGTCTACGACCACGCCTCACGGCTGAGCCCGCCGCACGCGGCCTTCGACGAGCGCCCGGGCGCGGTCGAGGAACTCGTCGAAGCGGCCTCCCGCAACGTCGGGATGCCGGGCATGGTGCTCCTCTACTCCACCCTGGTCGCCGCCTCGCTCGAGGAGTCGAGCGGTGTCACCACCGAGTACTTCTCCACCCGGTTCGAGCGCGTGCGGTCGGACCTCACCGCCCTCCTCGTCCGCGATCAGGCGCGCGGTCTCATCCGGCAGGACGTGGATGCCGCGGAGATCGCGGCGCTCCTGGTCGCCGCATCCGACGGCCTGCAGATCCAGTGGTTGCTCACCCCGTCGATGCATCTGGAGTCGACGCTCCGCGTCTTCGCCACCCTCCTGAAGCCCTGACCTCGTCGAGCGACAGCGCGCGGGAGCACAATGGAGCCATGGTGAGCACCGCCGCGCCCGACGACGTCGATGCGGTCGCCGACGACCTCTACGCCGTCACGCCCGGCGAATTCACCTCCGCGCGCAACGCGCGGGCCGCCGAGGTCACCGGTCCGTTGGCCGCTCGGATCAAGGCACTGCGCAAGCCGACGGTCGCCGCGTGGGCGGTGAACCTCCTCGTGCGCGACGGTCAGCTGGGGCAGGCGGTCGAGCTCTCGCAGGCGCTGCGCGAGGCGCAGGACGACCTCGACGCCGCCGAGCTCGCCCGGCTCGGGAAGCAGCGGCGGGCGCTCGTGGCCGGGCTCGCCCGGCGCGCGGCCGCGCTCGCCGCAGACGAGGGGACGACCCTCAGCGCGGCGGCGCGCGACGAGGTGGAGAAGACGGTGAACGCGGCGGTGGTGGATGCTGCCGCGGCCGCCGTCGTGCTGACGGGGCGGCTCGTCCGCACCCTGGAGGCGAACGGGTTCGGCGGGTCGCCGCCGCCCGACGACCTCGTCGCAGGATCGGTGCCGGGGCTCGCACCGGCGGCTCCGGCGCGCTCGCGCGACGACCTCGCCGAGCGTCGGAGGCGCAAGGCCGCCGAGGCGGCCGCACGGGAGGCGCAGCGTGCCGCGGCTGACGCCGGCCGCGAGCTCGCGCGCGCGGAGGAGCGCCGGGCGAAGCGGCGGGAGCGCGCCGACCGCCTGCACGAGCGCGTGGAGGACCTGCGCGGCGAACTGGCGAGGATGACGGCGGACGCGGAGGCCGCCGACGAGGAGGTCGCCCGACTCGACGAGGAGCACGCCCGGCTTCTCGAGCGGTCGAAGAAGGCGGAGAAGGAGGCCGAGCGGGCGGCAGCCGCCGTACCCGCTGCCGACTGAACAGGTGTCCGGCCCTCGCGCCCTCGATAGTGTGTGCCCATGGCGCTCCTCGACGCGGGATTCTTCCTCCTCCCGCTGCTCGCGGTGCTCGCCCCGCTCGCCGCCCGGGGTCTCGGGCGATGGGTTCGCGTACCGATCGTCGTGTTCGAGCTGGCTCTCGGCATCATCGTCGGCCCGAGCGTGCTCGGGTGGATCGCGCCGTCCGACATCGTCGGCATCTTCGCGGCGTTCGGGCTCGCCATGCTCTTCTTCATGGCCGGGAACGAGATCGACTTCGCGGCCATCCGTGGGCGGTCGGGGGCGCGGGCCGGAGCCGGGTGGGTGGTGAGCCTGGTGGCGGGACTCGGCGTCGGATGGCTCGTCGCGCCCGGCGAACCCGCCGTCTTCATCGGCATCGCGCTGGCCTCGACCGCGCTCGGCGCGCTCATGCCGATCCTCCGCGATGCCGGTGAGCTCGGCACACCCTGGGGGCGTGCGGTCACCGCGGTGGGGGCGGTGGGCGAATTCGGGCCGCTCCTGGCGATCTCGCTCTTCCTCGGCACCCGCGACTTCGGCACCGCGTCGATCGTCCTGGGCGTGTTCGTCGTCGTGGCGGCGGGAGCCGTCTTCCTCGCCGCGCGCTTCGAGCACGGACGCATCCACCGGCTCGTCAACGCCACTCTGCACACGTCGGGACAGATGGCTGTGCGGATCGTCTTCCTCATCGTCGGGGCTCTCGTCGCGCTGAGCATCTGGCTCCAGCTGGACATGCTGCTCGGCGCCTTCGTCGCCGGTGTGCTGTGGAAGCTCGTCATGCGCAACGCGCGGCCGCCGCTGCGCGAGGCGGTGGAGAGCAAGGTCGAGGCCGTGGCATTCGGCTTCCTCGTGCCGGTCTTCTTCCTCTACACCGGCATCACGTTCGACCTGCAGGCGATGGTGTCCTCGCCGCGCACGATCGCCCTGGTTCCGCTGTTCCTCGTCGTCCTGCTCGTGGTGCGCGGCATTCCCGCCTCGTTCGCCGCTCCCGCCGGCTCCTCTCGCCGCGATCGGGCCGCGCTCGGGTTGCTCGGGGCGACCGCCCTCCCGATCGTCGTCGCGGTGACGGGCATCGGCGTGGCCGACGGCACCCTGGACTCGGGGACGGCCGCGGCCCTCGTGGGAGCCGCGATGCTGTCGGTGCTGCTGTACCCCTTCCTCGGGATGGCGGTCCGCGGAGACCGGTCGGTCGTGACGAAGCCCGCCTTCGATCCCGTCGTGCTCGACACGCGCCCCGCCACGCGCACCCGCCGCGCCGACGACGGGGCGGGCGACCGGTGATCGCCGACATCCTCGAGACCGCGCGACGCCGCCTCGGCGGTGCGCCGAAGGAGGCGCTGGGTGAACTGCGCGCTCCGCGCCCCATCCTCGGCATCGCCCGTGCCCCGCGGATCGTGCCGGTGGGGGAGGCGTGGCACCTGGGCGTGCTGCTGCTCGCCGACGAGCAGCTGGCCGCGACGGGTCGGATCGTGCGCGCCCGCGAGGAGGCTCGGCGCGGCTACACGGCCGAGTCGCAACGCGAGCGCGCGGCGCTGGCCGCCGCGGCGTTCCGCGGTGGTTTCGGCGAGGGGAGCACCGTTCACGTCGACTGGCACCTCATCGACGTCGACGCCCTGGACGCTGCGAGCTCGCCCGTCGCTCTCGTCGACGGGCAGCCGATGGTGCGGTGGAGCGCGACCGGCGGCCTGATGCCGCTCGAGCGCTACCTCGACGAACGCATCGGGCTGCTGCAGCATCCGCCCGAGCGCGCCTGAGGCCTACTCGACGACCCGGGTCTCGTCAACGGCCTCCCCCCGGACGGGGCCGTTCCGATCCCTCGGCTATCTTTAGCCACGTGCAGCAGGTATGGCCGGGATCCAGTTATCCCCTTGGAGCGACCTTTGACGGCAACGGGACGAATTTCGCCCTGTTCAGTGAAGGGGCGGAACGCGTCGAGCTCTGCCTCTTCGGCGAGCGGGGGCATGAGACCCGCATCGAGCTCGTGGACGTGGATGCCTACGTCTGGCATGCCTACCTGCCGAACGTGCAGCCCGGTCAGCACTACGGCTACCGCGTGCACGGCCCCTACGACCCGGCGAACGGTCAGCGGTTCAACCCGAACAAGCTGCTGCTCGACCCCTACGCCAAGGCCGTCGACGGCGACATCCGCTGGGGACAGTCGGTCTTCTCGTACAACTTCGGCGATCCCGACTCGCGCAACGACGAGGATTCGGCCGCCGACATGATGAAGGGCGTCGTCATCAACCCGTTCTTCGACTGGTCGGGCGACCGCCAGCCGAAGACGCCGTACGCCGAGTCGTTCATCTACGAGGCGCACGTGAAGGGCCTCACCCAGCTCTACGACCTCGTGCCCGAGGAACTCCGCGGCACCTACAGCGGCATCGCGCACCCCGCCGTGATCGACCACCTCACCAAGCTCGGCGTCACGGCCATCGAGCTCATGCCGGTGCACCAGTTCGTCAACGACTCGACCCTTCAGGAGAAGGGACTGTCGAACTACTGGGGGTACAACACCATCGCGTTCTTCGCGCCGCAGAACAGCTACGCCTCCGCTGGCCACCACGGCCAGCAGGTGCAGGAGTTCAAGGGCATGGTGCGCGCCCTCCACGAGGCGAACATCGAGGTCATCCTCGACGTGGTCTACAACCACACCGCCGAGGGCAACCACATGGGCCCGACGCTCTCGATGCGCGGCATCGACAACGAGGCCTACTACCGTCTCGAAGACGACGACAAGCGCTACTACACCGACTACACCGGCACCGGCAACAGCATGAACGTGGGCAACCCCCACACGCTGCAGCTGATCATGGACTCCCTGCGCTACTGGGTGCTCGACATGCACGTCGACGGTTTCCGCTTCGACCTGGCCTCGACCCTGGCCCGCGAGTTCTACGAGGTCGACCGGCTGTCGGCCTTCTTCGAGCTCGTGCAGCAGGATCCGGTGGTCTCGCAGGTCAAGCTCATCGCCGAGCCCTGGGACATCGGTCCCGGCGGCTACCAGGTGGGCAACTTCCCCCCGCAGTGGACGGAGTGGAACGGCAAGTACCGCGACACCGTGCGCGACTTCTGGCGCGGCGAGCCCCAGGCGCTCGGAGAGTTCGCTTCGCGCCTGATCGGCTCGGCCGACCTCTACGAGCACTCCGGCCGCCGGCCGGTCGCATCCATCAACTTCGTCACGGCGCACGACGGCTTCACGATCCGCGACCTCGTGTCGTACAACGAGAAGCACAACGAGGCCAACGGCGAGGACAACAACGACGGCGAATCGCACAACCGCTCGAACAACCTCGGCGTCGAAGGCGAGACCGATGACCCCGAGATCTTGAAGATGCGGGCCCGTCAGCAGCGCAACTTCATCGCCACGCTCATGCTCTCGCAGGGTGTGCCGATGCTGCTGCACGGCGACGAGCTCGGTCGCACGCAGGGCGGCAACAACAACGGCTACGCGCAGGACAACGAGATCACGTGGGTCGACTGGTCCACCGCCGATCACCCGCTCATCGAGTTCACCGCCGCCCTCGCGCGCCTGCGCAAGGAGCACCCGATCTTCCGCCGCAGCCGCTTCTTCGACGGCCGCCCCGTGAAGATGGAGGAGGGCGCTCCCGTTCCCGACGTGGTGTGGCTGCGACCCGACGGCTCGGTCATGGAGCCCGACGACTGGGACTCCGGCTTCGGCCGGGCGATCGGGGTGTTCCTCAACGGCCGCGGCATCCGCGAGCGCGACCGTCGCGGCGAGCAGATCACCGACCAGCACTTCATCGTGCTCTTCAACGCCGGTGACGAGTCCGTCGACTTCCAGATCCCCGATGTGAAGTACAGCCCCGAATGGGACGTGATGGTCGACACCGCGGGTGAGCGGGCGAACACCGAGCCGATCGAGCCCGGGTCGATCCTGCCGGTCGCCGCGAAGTCGATCATGGTGCTGTGCGAGCACGATCTGCCCGACCCCGAGGTCGATCACTCGGTGGCGGCATCGCTCACGGCCAACGCCGCGAGCTCGGGCCCCGACGATCTGCCCGGCAAAGCGCCGAAGCCGGAGCTCTGACCGGTGGCCGCGCATCCGCTGTCGACCTACCGTCTGCAGATCCGCAAGGGCTTCGATCTGGATGCTGCGGCCGCCGTCACCGGCTACCTCCGCGATCTGGGGGTGTCGTGGGCGTACCTGTCGCCGATCCTGACGGCGACGCCGGGCTCCGACCACGGCTACGACGTCGTCGACGTCACCCGGATCGATCCCGACCGCGGGGGCGCTGAGGGGCTCGATCGCTTCGCCGCCGCCGCCCGTGCCGACGGACTCGGCATCCTCATCGACATCGTGCCCAACCACATGGGGGTCGCCGAACCGCGAGAGAACCCGTGGTGGTGGGACGTGCTGCGGCAGGGTCGGGCCTCCGCCCGCGCCGACGCGTTCGACATCGACTGGGAGTTCGGCGGGGGGCGGGTGCGCGTACCCGTCCTCGGCTCGTCGCTCGATGAGGTGACCGCGGCGGGCGAGCTGAGCGTCGACCTCGAGCCCGCGCCCGACGCGCCCGACGGGGTGCTCCGCTACTTCGATCACGTGTTCCCGCTGGCGCCGGGTTCGGTGACCGACGTCGAGCGCGCCTCGGGCGACGTCGACGCGCGCACCGTGCACGACCGCCAGCACTACGAGCTGCGCTTCTGGAAGGACGAAGCGGCCGAGCTCAACTACCGCCGCTTCTTCGCCGTGACCACGCTCGCCGGTGTGCGGGTCGAGATCCCGGAGGTGTTCGCCGACGCCCATGCCGAGATCCTGCGATGGATCTCCGAGGGACTGGCCGACGGTCTGCGCGTGGACCATCCCGACGGCCTGCTCGATCCGGGCGGCTACCTCGAGCAGCTCGGCGCGGCATTGCGTGCCACCGGCCGGGGATCGTACGTGCTGATCGAGAAGATCCTCGAGCACGGCGAGCTGCTCCCGTCGTGGTGGGAGACAGACGGTACGACCGGGTACGACGCTCTGGCCGAGTTCGGCCGGGTGCTCGTCGACCCGGACGGCGAGGCGCCCCTCGACGCCCTCGACGTGCGGCTGCGCACCGAGACCGGAACGCTCCCCGCACAGGAGTGGCACGACCTCATCCACGACACCAAGCGCATGATCGCCGAGACGATCCAGATCGCCGAGATCCGTCGTCTCGTCCGAGGCCTCAGCCCGGCCGCGCCCGACGTCGTCGAGGATTTCACCGACGAGGTGCTGCACGACGCGCTCGCCGAGCTTCTCGTCTGCTTCCCGGTCTACCGTTCCTACCTGCCCGCCGGACGCGACGAGCTCGATCGTGCGGCGGTGGAAGCATCCGACCGTCGTCCGGAGCTCTTCGACGCGATCGCCGCGCTCGTGCCGGTGCTCGCCGACCCCGCGCACGAGGTGGCGCGACGGTTCCAGCAGACCACGGGGCCCGTGATGGCCAAGGGCGTGGAAGACACGGCCTTCTACCGGTACAACAGGCTCGGCGCCCTCACCGAGGTCGGCGGGGATCCGTCGGAGTTCGCCCTTCCCGTCGCCGGGTTCCACGCCGCGCAGGCATCACGCCAGGCCTCGTGGCCCCGCGCCATGACCGCGCTGTCGACGCACGACACGAAGCGCGGCGAGGACGTGCGCGCCCGCCTCACCGTGCTCGCCGAGGTGCCCGACCGCTGGGAGGCGGCGCTCGAGGAGTTCCGCGGCATCGCCTCGACCGGTCACGGCCCCTTCGACACCCTGCTGTGGCAGGCGATCGTCGGGGCGTGGCCCACGGCCTCGGCGCCGCTCCCCGAGGACTTCGCCGACCGCCTTCACGCCTACGCCGAGAAGGCGGCGCGCGAAGCGGCCGACGCCACCGGGTGGTGGGAGCCTAACGACGCGTTCGAGAAGCGCATGCACGCGCTCGTCGACTCCGCCACCGGCGACGCCGCCGCGAGCGTAGCGGCCTTCGTCGCAGAGATCGAGCCGTTCGGGTGGACCAACTCGCTGTCGCAGAAGCTGCTGCAGCTGGCCGGCCCCGGGGTACCCGACGTCTACCAGGGATCGGAGTCGTGGGAGCAGTCGCTCGTCGACCCCGACAACCGTCGTCCGGTGGACTTCGTCGCGCGCGCGGCGACGCTCACCGCCATCGACGCCGGGTTCGCCCGGGGGGACCTCCCCGCGGTCGACGCCACGGGCGACGCCAAGGTGCTCGTGACCTCGCGCGCCCTGCGCACACGGCGCGACCGCCCCGAACTGTTCTCGGGGTACGTGCCGGTCACCGTGGTCGGCGAGGGCGCGGCGCACGCGATCGCCTTCGACCGCGGCGGTGCGCTCGCCATCGCGACGCGCCTGCCCGTCGGCCTCGACGCGCGCGGCGGGTGGGGCGATACGGTGCTGCTTCGTCGCCCCGGCACCTCCGTCGACGTCTTCACCGGACGGCGGTACGAGGGATCGGAGATCCTCGTCGCCGAGCTCCTCTCGACCTATCCCGTTGCCCTGCTCGTCTCGGAGGAAGAATCATGACGATCGACGTCTGGGCGCCGAAGGCGCGACGCGTCCGACTGCGCCGGCCCGGTCAGGAGTCCGATCTCGACCTCGCCGTCCGTGACGGCGGCTGGTGGAGCGCCGACATCGCGCTGGCCGACGGCGAGGAGTACGGGTTCGTGCTCGACGAGTCCGACGACCTGCGGCCCGACCCCCGATCGCGTCGTCAGCCGCGCGGGGTCCACGACGCCTCCGCCTTCTTCGACCCGTCGGCGCACGAGTGGCAGGACTCCGCGTGGACCGGCCGTCCGCTCGCGGGTGGCGTGATCTACGAACTCCACCTGGGGACCTTCACCTCGGAGGGAACGCTGGATGCTGCGGTCGGCAAGCTCGACCACCTCGTCGACCTCGGCGTCACCCACATCGAGCTGCTGCCGGTGAACGGCTTCAACGGCGTGTGGAACTGGGGCTACGACGGGGTGCTCTGGTACACGGTGCACGAGGCCTACGGTGGACCCGCCGCCTACCAGCGGTTCGTCGACGCCGCTCACGCAGCCGGTCTCGCCGTGATCCAGGACGTCGTCTACAACCACCTGGGTCCGAGCGGCAACTACCTCCCCGAGTACGGTCCCTACCTCCGCGAAGGCAGCCGGAACACCTGGGGCGACTCGGTGAACCTCGATGAGGACGCCGTGCGCGACTACATCGTCGACAACGCCCTGATGTGGCTGCGCGACTACCACGTCGACGGTCTGCGCCTCGATGCCGTGCATGCCCTTCACGACGAGCGCCCCGTGCACATCCTGCAGGAGCTGGCCGAAGCATCCGACGCCCTCTCGGCCCACCTCCAGCGCCCGCTGACCCTGATCGCGGAGTCGGATCTCAACGACCCGACGCTGATCCTCCCGCGCGAAGCGGGCGGCTACGGACTCACCGCGCAGTGGTCCGACGACTGGCACCATGCCGTGCACGTCGCCGTGAGCGGCGAGACGGTCGGCTACTACGAGGACTTCGCCGATCTCGGCGCGTTCGGCAAGGTCACGACCGAGGGGTTCTTCCACAACGGCACCTTCTCGTCGTTCCGCGGGGAGGACCACGGGTTCCCCATCCCCGACGCGGTGCCGACGTGGCGCCTGGTGACGTTCGCTCAGGACCACGATCAGATCGGCAACCGCGCAGCCGGCGACCGGCTCTCGCAGACGCTGTCGTACGGGCGCCTCGCGGTCACCGCCGTGCTCACGCTCACCGCCCCCGGCACGCCGATGCTGTTCATGGGCGAGGAGTGGGGTGCCACCACGCCGTGGCAGTTCTTCACCTCGCACCCCGAGCTCGAGCTCGGCGAGGCGACCGCCAAGGGGCGCATCGAGGAGTTCGCGAAGATGGGGTGGGACCCGGCGACGGTTCCCGACCCGCAGGACCCCGCGACCTTCGAGCGGTCCAAGCTCGACTGGAACGAAGCGCTCGACGGCGATCACGCCCGCCTGCTGCAGCTCTACCGCGATCTCGCGCACCTGCGTCGCGAATTGCCGGAGCTCACCGATCCGACCTTCGCCGACCGGGCGGCCGGAGCGACCGAGGCGCCGGGCGGCCGCGTGTACGGACTGTGGTCGGGGGCGGTCGCGGTGCTCGCCAACCTCTCGGCCGAGCCCGCGGTCTTCGACGTCGATTCCGACGTCGTCGTCCTGCTCGCCACGGACGCCGGGGTGTCGCTCGAGGGTGGGCGCGTCACGCTCCCGTCCGAGACGGCGGTGATCGTCGGACCCGCCCTCTGAGGCGTAACGCGGAGGAAACGCGCAGCGGGTACGGTGAGCGCGACGCTCATGAAAGCAGAGCACCCGTCCGGGTGCGGAAAGCGTGAAGCGGCTGCCTGACCCGGCCGCCGATCGGCGGCCTCCGACAGAGGAGTTGCCATGACCTTCCACGTTCCACTCGTCGACATCGCGCCGTACGTCGGCGACGGTTCCCCCGAGGCCCGAGCTGAGGTGGCGCGTCGTATCGACGACGCGTGCCGCACGGTCGGATTCATCCAGATCACCGGCCACGGCATCCCCGAGGTTGTGATCGATGGGTTGACCGGGGCGATCGACGCGTTCTTCGCGCTCGACCTCGAGGAGAAGAAGCGCTACCGCACGCCACCGCAGATCAATCGCGGCTACAGCCCGCCGAAGTCCGAATCGCTCAGCCTCTCGCTGGGAGTCGAGTCGGCCAACCGCATGAACGACTTCTTCGAGGCGTTCAACGTCGGCGCCACGCAGGCGACTTACCCCGACTCGCCCGGCCTCCCGCAGCCCGACTACGCCGACAATGTCTGGCCCGACGTCGATGGCTTCGAGGCGGGGGTGTCGGCGTACTTCGCCGAAGCCGCGCGCGTCGCGCGGGTGATGACGCGCATCTTCGCCGATGCGCTGGATCTGCCCGCCGACTTCTTCGCGGAGCGCACGGGGCACTCCCTCGACGTGATGCGCATGAACAACTACGCGCTGCCGCCCGGCACCGACGTGACGTTGGACGGCGACCTCGTCGGGATGGGCGAGCACACCGACTACGGGATCGTGACGATCCTGTGGGCGGATCGCGTGCGCGGACTGCAGGTGCTCGGATCGGACGGGTCCTGGAACGACGTGGCGCCGGCGGACGGTGCGCTCCTCATCAACCTGGGCGATGTGACGGCCCGCTGGACGAACGAGCGGTGGATGTCGACGCTGCACCGGGTGAAGCCGCCCGTGATCGACGGCACGATCGAGCGGCGCCGATCGGTGGCGTTCTTCCACGACGGCGACGTGGACGCGCTGATCGAGACGCTTCCGTCGTGCGTCGACGCGCAGCATCCCGACCTGTACGAACCCGTCACCGTGGGAGACCACATCGCCGCGAAGCTCGCCGGTTCGCGGGCGGGTGTGAGCAACGCCGCCGCGGAGCGCGAATCGGCGCGCGTCCTCGCCAGCCGGCGCTGAGACGAGGTCGGCGGACTGTCAAGCTGTTGCCGGAGATCGCTAGATTATCTAGTGTTCTTGCATGAGCACAGTGACAGCCCGCCGCTCCTCGGACCTCCTCCGCCAGATCGTCGTGTTGTCGGCGGTGACCTTCATGCTCATCGCCGCCATGGTCGGCGTGGGTCTGTTCGGCGGCACCGCCGTGCAGGACCTTCAGGGCGGAGCGCTCGATTCGGATGCGTCGTACCTGGCTCCGGCGTCGAGCGCGTTCTCGATCTGGTCGGTCATCTACATCGGTCTGATCGCCTATGCGATCTGGCAGGCGCTGCCCGGCCAGCGGACGAACGACCGCCAGCGCGCCCTGGGGTGGCTCGTGGCCGTCACCGCGGTGCTGAACGGCGTCTGGCTCGTCGTCGCCCAGTATGCGACGCTGCCACTGACCGTCGTCGCGATCGTCGCGCTCCTGGTGGCACTGGCCATCACCTTCCGGCGGGCGGTGTCGACCCGCAGCCGTGGCGACGGAGCGATCGACGCCATCCTCCTCGACGGAGTCACCGGACTGCACCTCGGTTGGGTGACGGTGGCGACCGTCGCGAACACCGCGGCGCTGCTCACCCAGTCCGGGCCGGAGTCGTGGGCGTCGGCCGCCGATGTTCTCGGCGTCGTCGTGCTGATCGTCGTCGGGGCGATCGGGCTCGGCATCGCCTTCGCGAGCACGTGGCGTGTGACGCCGTCCCTGGCGATCGGCTGGGGAGTGTTCTGGCTCGGCATCGGCCGCCTGGGGGGTGAGCCGTCCAGCACCGTCATCGGGGTGACGGCGATGGTCGTCGCGGCGCTCGTCGTGGTCGTCCCGATCATCGTCGCCGGTCTGCGTCTGATCCGCCCGTCGACCGATTGAGCCGGGTCAGGCGGCGAAGCGCTCGGCGAACGCCTCGAGAAGGCGCGGCGGTTCCGTGACGGATGCCCGCAGCACGCGCGCCGCGATGACGTCGTAGTCCTTCGCGGGGAAGTAGCCGCCGTCGCGGTAGACGGCCATCCGCTCGGTGAACGCGCGAGGGGTGGACTCCGGGTGGAACTGCGTCGCGTAGAGGCGCTCGCCCACGCGGTAGGCCTGCACCGGGCACCCGTCGTTCGTCGCCAGCAGCACGGCACCCGGGGGTACGGCGGCGGCCCCCTCCTTGTGCGCGGTGAGGGCGGCGAACCGCAGGGCCAGGTCGCCCAGCAGCGCGTCGGCGCGGCCGTCGGCGGTCAGTTCGATCGTGGTGGCGCCGGTGGGCTCCGGGTGTTCGCGGGTCACCTCGCCGCCGAGCAGACGCGTGACGACACCGATGCCGTAGCAGGTGAACAGCGCCGCCGTGCGCGAATCGGCGGCCGCGGCGGCGATCTTCTCGAGGTCGGATTCGAGCCGGAGCTGCGCCTCGGACTTCGACGACGCGGGGTCGGTGACGTTGAACGGGCTCCCGCCGACGACGAATCCGCTGTACCGCTCGAAGGCGTCGGCGGGCAGCGCCTCGCGCACCAGGTCGTGGCGGGCGAGGGACTCCGGACCGACCCGCATGCCGGAGAGGAACGACGCGTACTCGGCATCGGCCGCATCACGTTGCGGCCGGGCCGAGACGTAGAGCAGCGGGGCGGGCACCCGGGAAGTCTAAAGCGGATGCTGCGGGTCGATGGCGGGGCTTGTCATGCGGCGAAAAGAACGGTCACCGCGAGGAGTTGGCCGTCCGCCCCCGGACGATGCCGACGAAGGCGTCGACGTCGGCGGTGGTCGCCTCGCGCGGCCACGCGAGCGCGACCGTCGAGACGGGCGCGTCGCGGACGGGTCGGGCGGCGACGTCTTTGCGCGCGTGCAGGCGTGCCAGCGACATCGGCGCGAGCACGACCCCGATGCCGGCAGCCACCGTCTCCACAGCATCCTGAATTGCCGCCGGGGGTGCGAAGGCGGGCGAGACTGCTCCGGGCACCGTGGCGGAGAGCACGTCGTCCCCGGGCACGATGATGATCTCACCGGCGAGGTCGGCCAGTTCGAGCTCGTCCGTCGCGGTGAGGTGCGAGTCCGCCGGCACGATCGCGACCGGCACCTCGTCGTACAGCCGCACGATGTGGAGGTCGTCGTCGTCGAGCGGGAGGCGCACCAGCGCGGCGTCGACGCGGCGCTCGCGGAGCGCGTCGTGCTGGTCCGCCACGGCGAGAGGGAGGAGGGCGAGTTCGACCCGCGGCATCCGCTCCCGCCAGGCCGAGATCCACTTCCCCGGCGTCGTCCCGGGGACGAGTCCGAGGGTGAAGGTGCGCGGGGCTTCGTCGGGCGCGGGCACCGCCCTCGAGGCGGTCGGTCTCTTCTTCGCCGCGACGGTCTTCTTCGCGCCGGGAGCCTTCTTCGCCCCGGGCGCGGGCCTCCGGGGAGTCGGACGGCGGCGCGACCCACCGTTACCTGCCATGACCACAGCGTAGCCGGGCGCTATGGTTCGATCATGGTCGCCATCGTCGCAACCGTGTTCGCAGCGCTCGCGGCGCTCCTGCACGTCTACATCTTCCTGCTCGAGAGCGTGCAATGGCAGCGTCCTCGGGTATGGCGACGATTCGGTGTCGCCAGCCAGGAAGATGCCGACACCACGAGGCCGATGGCCTACAACCAGGGGTTCTACAACCTGTTCCTGGCGATCGGAGCGATGATCGGCATCGTGCTGTTCTGGGTCGACGGCTCGGGCACCGTCGCGGATGTGGCCGGACGCACGCTGGCGCTCTTCAGTCTGGGCTCGATGGTCGCGGCATCGCTCGTGCTCGTGACGTCGGGTCGGAAGTATCTCGCGCCCGCCTTGACGCAGGGCACGCTGCCGCTGATCGGGTTCGTCTTCTTCCTGCTGGCCTGATCCGGACGACGTCGCCGTCAGGCGGCGAGGTGCAGTCCGCGCGGGTCGGTGGCCACGGCGTCGCCGTCGGCGACGTTCTCGTCGTCGCGGATGAGCGAGCCCACCGCGACGCGTGCGTTCGTGCCGACGTGCGCACGCACGCCGATCTTCGCCTTCGCGCCGATGGCCGCACCCGAACCGATGTGTGCGTGCGGGGCGATGCGAGCCTCCGGCCCGATCACCGCGTCGCTCTCGATCCACGCGCCGCGCCCGACTTCGGCGCCCGCGGCGATCTGCACGCCCGGCTCGACGTACGCGCCGGCTTCGACCACCGCGGTCGGGTGCACCTTGGCGCCGTTCGCGATGAGTCCTCGGCCGTTGGTGTGCTTGCGGTAGCGCAGCGTCTCACCACGGTCGTTCTCGATGTCGATGTAGTTTTTACCCACGATCCCCTCCGGCGGCACCGTCGGTGCCGACAGTGATTGCAACGGCACGTTCTCGATATTCATTCCCCCGCATGATCTCTTCGGAGCCGCTATCGCGCCGGATGTCTCGACGTCGAGATGAGACGATGGAGGTTCCTACCCGGAGACCGTGATGACCGCTGCCGACACCACCCCTGACGACGCGCCCGATGCCGATCCGCCCTCGACCACCCCGACGCTCGTCTTCGACGACCGCGCGACCGCCCACAGCATCCCCGAAGACGTCCTCGGCCTCCTCACGGGCACGTTCACGGCCGCTTTCGGGCTGTACCTCCTCGCCTCGAGCGACGCGGTCACCGGCGGTACGGCCGGTCTCGCCCTCCTCGTCACGTACGCCTCGCCGCTGCCGTTCTGGCTCGTCTACGCGCTGGTCAATCTCCCCTTCGCCGCGCTCGCGCTGTGGAAGAAGGGGGTGAGCTTCACGATCCGCACCGTGGTCTCGATCGCCCTGGTCTCGGGCTTCACCGTGCTGGATGCCGCGATGCTCCCGATCGAGCGGGTCGACCCCGTGTTCGGCGTTCTCGCCGGGAACCTGTTCGCCGGGGTGGGTCTGCTGATCCTGTTCCGTCATCGTGCCAGCCTCGGCGGGATCAACATCATCGCGCTGATCGTGCAGGACAAGACCGGGTTCCGCGCCGGATGGACGCAGATGGTGTTCGACGTGGCGATCATCGCGGTGTCTTTCGCGCTGCTCCCCTGGGAGGTCGTGCTGCTCAGTGCCGGCGGCGCGGTGGTGCTCAACCTCGTGCTCGCGATGAACCACCGGCCGGGCCGCTACATCGGTCACTGACCCGCTCAGCCCGCCTGGCACCTCGGGCACCAGAACACGTTGCGCTCGCTCGTGGCGTTCGCGCCGAGCGATCCGGCGCGGATCAGCGTGCCGCACCGGCGGCATGCCTTGCCGTCGCGCCCGTACACCCAGAACCGGCGTCCCGGGCGGGTGTCGCCGGTGAAGGTGCGCTCGGGGCGCGGCAGATTGGCGCGGATCATCCGCGCGCCCAGGTCGATGAGGGCGGTGACGTCGATCTCGCTCGCGGGGGTCGTGGGCGCGATGCCGCGCACGAACAGCATCTCGTTGGCGTAGACGTTGCCGAAACCGGCGACGTTGCGCTGATCGAGAAGGGCGACGTGGGCCGCGCGCGAATCGGCGCTCACGCGCCGCACCGCTTCGACGGCGTCCCACTCGTCGGCCAGGGGATCGGGGCCGAGGTGCCCGACGATGCGGTCTTCATCGTCGGTGCGCAGCACCTCGACCATGGCCAGGTCGAAGCCGACCGTCTCCCAGCGGGCGTTGCCGACGATCGCGCGAGCCGTATAGGCCGGACGCCGCCACCGGCCGCCCACCGGGTAGACGTCCCACCGGCCCTCCATCTTGAGATGCGAGTGGAGGGTGTATCCGCCGATGCGTTCGAGCAGGTGCTTGCCGCGGGGGATGACGCTGCGCACGGTCTCGCCGCGAAGGTCGGCCGTGGCGCTGCCGGGCACCCGGATGTCGAACCGGGTCACGACCGTGCCGGTGAGCGCCTCGGCCAGCTTCGCGGCGGCCCGGTGCACGGTATCGCCCTCAGGCACGCGTCGCCTCTCGCAGTGCGTCGCCCGCGGTGACGCGTCGGAGCGTGAGACCCCGCGGCGACTCGACGAAGCCGGCGTCGCGCAGTGCCCGCCCCACGGCCGTGCCGTAGACGAAGGCGCCGTTGACCTGCTCGATCGTGAGGGTGTCGAGCCGCCGCGCCTTCGCCGTGCCCGCGAGATCGCGAGTGGCCGCCTGCAGCACGGCCTCGTCGTCGGTGAAGGCGAGGGCGGTGCGCCCGCCGCGCTCGAGGTAGAGCACGAGAGAGCCGTCCACGAGCACGACGAGACCGCCGGCCTTCCGACCGGGGCGGTGGGTGATCCCGTCGAGCGCGGGCCACGCGAGCGCGGCGCCGTACGGGTTGGCGGGATCGGTCGCCGCGAGGGTGACCGAGCGCAGCGGCGCGGGGTCGGGGAGCGCGGCGAACTCGCGCAGCCGGTCGACCGTGGCGGAGGCGGCGAACTGCGCGGCGCCGAGCTTCTCGATGACGTACCCGCGGCGGCAGTGCCCGGCCTCTTCGAAGCCGGCGAGCACGCGGTAGACCTGCGCGAATCCGCCCGGCACGCCCTCGGCCTGCACCGCGCCCCGGGTGACGACGCCGTAGCGGTCGAGCAGCAGGCTGCCCGTCGCCGTCGCCCGCACCGCGGGGTCGGCCTCGCGGCCGGGCAGCAGCGACCACCGCCCGCCGAGAGCGGGCGGACGCGGCGGTGCCGACGCGCGGGGGATCGCCGCGCCGCGGTACATCCGCGCCCGCGGAGCCTTGCGAGCCACCCGGTGGGCCTGCCCGCCCCCGCCGACGAGCGTGCGGATGGGTGCGAAGGTGTCGTTCGTCACCCGACCCGCCCATGTCAGCGACCACAGTGCGTCGACGATCGACTGCTCGTTGTCGGCGCCCGCTGCCTGCTTCAGCTGGGCGGCGAAGTAGGCGCCGCCTCCGGTGAGGGCCTCGATCACCCGTGCTTCGAGCGAATCGGCGGCGACGTCCTCCTCCGGCTCGGCGAGCGTGAGGGCGGCGGCGTCGGCGGGATGCAGCGCGACCCACCCGTCGCGGCCGGGGAGCGTGCCCGTGCCCGACCAGACGATCTCTCCCGTCGCCGTCAGCTCGTCGAGCATGGCCGGCGTGTAGTCGCGCACCCGCGACGGCAGGATCAGCGATTCCCACGCGCTCGCCGGGATCGGCACGCCCGCGAGCTGCTCGACGACGGCGGCCACCCCGTCGATCCCTTCGAGCGGACGCTGCAGGTGCTGCCAGACGGGGAGGAACCGGGCGTACGCGGTCGGCGGAACCGGCTCGACGCTCCCGCGGATCGCCGCGAGCGACCGCATCCGGAGCCGCCTCAGCACCTCGGTGTCGCACCACTCGGTCTCGTCGCCGCGCCCCTCGGCGCCGCCGGACTCGGACGAGGGCAGGAAGAATCCGCTCGACACGCGTCCCTGCGACTCGAGGCGCTGCAGCGTGTGGCGGGCGACCGCGATGCCGACGCCCAGCCGGCGAGCGACCGCGTCGGCGGTGAACGGACCGTGGGTGCGCGCGTGCCGGGCGACGAGGTCGCCGAGCGGGTCGGGCATCGGCTCGAGGAACGCGTTGGGCAGTCCGACCGGAAGCGCCGCGCCCAGCGCGTCGCGCAGGCGCGCCGCGTCTTCGATCGCGGCCACCCTCGCCTCGCCCGCGATCGTCACGCGGATCGCGCGGCGCTCGTCGACGAGAGCGTCGAGATGGGCGGATGCTTCGGCCGCCGTTGCGGGCGGCGCCGCGGTCTCGTCGTCGGTCGTCACCGCGTCGGCGGACGCGAGGCGCAGGGCCGCCTCATCGGCGCTCAGCGGACCGAGGATGCGGATGAGGTCGGCGACCCCTTCGATCCCACGGGCGCGGCGTTCGGGGTCGAGCCGCTGCGCCTCGCGTTCGAACTGCGCGATGACGTCGGGGTCGAGGAGCTCCCGCATCTCGACGCGGCCCAGCAGTTCGCTCAGCAGGGCCGGGTCGACCGAGAGGGCGGCGGCCCGACGCTCGGCGAGCGGCGAGTCGCCCTCGTACATGAAGGCGCCGACGTACCCGAAGAGCAGGTCGCGGGCGTAGGGCGACGGCTGCGAGGTGGTGATCTCGACCAGCCGGATGCGTCGGTCGGCGATGCTGCGTGAGATGCGCAGGAGAGCGGGGAGGTCGTAGACGTCCTGCAGCACTTCGCGGAGGGTCTCGAGGATGATCGGGAACGTCGGATGCCGGCGGGCGACTTCGAGAAGCTGCGCCGAGCGCTGACGCTGCTGCCACAGCGGCGACCGTCGGTTGGGGTTGATGCGGGGGAGCAGCAGCGCGCGCGCCGCGCACTCGCGGAAGCGGGAGGCGAACAGCGCCGAGCCGCCGACCTCGTCGGTGACGATCTGCTCGAGCTCGGCCGCATCGAAGACGAAGAGCTCGGCCCCCGGGGGCTCGGCCGTCGCATCGGGGATGCGCGCGATGATGCCGTCGTCGCTCGCCACGGCGGACCCTTCGACACCGAGACGCTCGCGGATGCGGGCGTTGACCGCCAGCGCCCAGGGCGAGTGCACCTGCATGCCGTACGGGGAATGCAGGATCACACGCCAGTCGCCGACCTCGTCGCGACTGCGCTCGACCGTCAGGGTCTTGTCGGTGGGCAGGGTGCCGGTGGCCTCCCGCTGCTCCGCGATGTAGGAGAGGAGGTTCGTGATCGCGTTGTCGTCGAGGCCCGACTCGCGCAGACGAGCCTCGGCCTTCGAGTGCTCGGCCGCAGAGACGTCGCGCGAGAATCTGCCCAGCGCCTCGCCGAGCTCGGCGGGCCGGCCGATGCCGTCGCCGTGCCAGAACGGGAGCTTCCCGGGCTGCCCGAACGCCGGCAGCACGTTCACGCGATCGTGCGTGATCTCGACGATGCGCCAGCTCGTGGTGCCGAGGGTGAAGATGTCGTTCACACGCGACTCGTAGACCATCTCCTCGTCGAGCTCGCCGACGCGGGCGTTCTGCGACTCGCCCGCGATGAACACGCCGAACAGGCCGCGGTCGGGGATCGTGCCTCCGCTCGTCACCGCGATGCGCTGGGCTCCGGGGCGCCCGGTGAGCGTGCCGGCGTCGCGATCCCAGACGACGCGGGGGCGGAGCTCGGCGAACTCGTCGGACGGGTAGCGGCCGGCGAGCAGGTCGAGGGTCGCCTCGTACGCCGAACGGGGGAGCGAGCGGAACGGCGCGCTGCGCTTGACGGTCTCGAACCACTCCTCGACGTCGATCGCCCCCAGCGCGCAGGCGGCGACGGTCTGCTGCGCGAGGATGTCGAGGGGATTCTGCGGCACCGAGATCGCCTCGATCTGGCCCGCCAGCATCCGTTCCGTCACGACCGCGGTGTGGAGCACGTCGCTGCGGTGCTTGGGGAAGAGGGCGGCGCGGCTGACCTCGCCGACCTGGTGCCCGGCTCGTCCGATGCGCTGCAGCCCCGAGGCCGCGCTCGGCGGTGCCTCGACCTGGATCACGAGGTCGACCGCACCCATGTCGATGCCCAGCTCGAGGCTGCTCGTCGCGACGACGCAGCGCAGCACGCCCGACTTCAGCTCGTCTTCGACCTGGGCGCGCTGCTCTTTGGAGACCGAGCCGTGGTGCGCCTTCGCGAGCACGGGATCGGCGCCGGCCGACGAACCGGCCTGCGCCATCATGGCTGCGGGCACGGTCGGGTCGGGCAGGTCGAGACCGAGACGCTCGGCGTAGATCTCGTTCAGCCGACCCGTCAGTCGCTCGGCGAGGCGGCGGGAGTTGGAGAAGACGATGGTCGAGCGGTGTTTCAGGATGCGGTCGACGATCGCCTCTTCGACGTGCGGCCACACCGACCCCGTGACCTCGGTGTTCTCGCTCGGCGACCCTTCGGCGAACCAATCCTCCCCGCCCGGTGCCGGCGCGTCGGAGCCCGGGGGCGGAGGCGGATTCATCATGTCGTCGACGGGGACGACGACCGAGAGATCGAAGGCCTTGGTCGCCCGCGGCGCGACGATGTCGACGGGAGCCGCCCCGCCGAGGAAGCGGGCGACCTCGTCGATCGGCCGCACGGTCGCGGAGAGCCCGATGCGCTGGGCGGGCGCGACGTCGGGGTCATGGCTGCGCCGCAGCGCGTCGAGACGTTCCAGGCTCACCGCCAGGTGCGCGCCGCGCTTGGTGGCGGCGACGGCGTGCACCTCGTCGATGATGACCGTGTGAACCCCGCGAAGGGTGTCGCCCGCCTGGCTGGTGAGCATCAGGTAGAGCGATTCGGGGGTCGTGATGAGGATGTCGGGCGGGTCGGAGACGAGCTTGCGGCGGTCGCTCGACGTCGTATCGCCCGAGCGCACCCCGACGGTGACGGCGGGGGCTTCGAGACCCAGCCGTCGGGCGGACTGCCCGATTCCCACGAGCGGGGAGCGGAGGTTGCGCTCGACGTCGACGCCCAGCGCCTTCAGCGGTGAGATGTAGAGCACACGGGTGCGGGGTTCGCCGGGCGTCTTCGCATCGCGGGCCGTCGACGCGCCGCGACGTCGGCCGTTCGCGGTGGCCGCAGCATCCGACTTCTTCTCGCGCCGGTCGGCGGCGACGCGGTCGCGGAACACCCGGTCGATCGCCCAGAGGAAGGCCGACAGCGTCTTTCCCGACCCGGTCGGGGCGACGACGAGCGCGCTGCGGCCCGCGGAGATGGCCTCCCAGGCGCCGGTCTGGGCGCTCGTGGGCGCGGGGAACGCTCCCCGGAACCAGTCCTGCGTCGCGGGGCTGAAACGCTCGAGCACGTCGCTCATCCGTCCATCTTCTCCCGCCCCTCCGACATCGGCTCGGGCTTGACGGCTCCGACCCCCGGAGGAGCGGATCTCCCCCGCCCGGGGGACGCCTCGATGTCTCCGGATCCGTAGGTTCGACGCATGACCAGACGGATGAGTCCCGGAGGAAGGCGGGCGACCCTCATCGCCCTCGGCGGTCTCGCCGCCGGGGCGGTGACGGCGATCATCATCGTGTCGACGACGGGCAACATCGGCCTGGGGTTCGCCGTCGGCGGGGCGCTGGCGCTGCTGCTGGGCGGCTCGGGGGCAGCGGCCGCCACCGGTTCCCCGCCGCGTCGGAGCCGAGGCGGCTCGGACTCCGGGGCATCCGTCGCCACGGGCGACTCGTCGCGAGACACCCACGACACCGGGTCCGACGGAGGCGCCGGGTCGGAGGGTGGGGCATCGGGCGGTGGCGATGGCGGCGGGGGCGGCGGCGACTGACCGTCAGCGCACGGCGAGACCCTCCGGCGTGAGAGTGAGCGTCGTGTCGATGCCGAGCCGGTCGAGGAACCCCCGGTCGTGGCTGACGACGAGCACGGCTCCGCGGTAGGCGGCGAGCGCTTCGACGAGTCGGTCGACCGTGTCGAGGTCGAGGTTGTTCGTCGGTTCGTCGAGGACGAGCAGCTGCGCCGGTGGCTCGGCCAGGAGCAGCCGGGCGAGCGCCACGCGGAACCGTTCCCCGCCCGAGAGCGTCCGCACCGGCCTCTCGACGGCGTCGCCGCGGATGAGGAACCGTGCGAGCCGATTGCGCAGTTCTCCCGTCGGCACGTCGGGGGCCGCCTGGCGGACGACGGCGAGCACCGAGGCGTCGTCGTCGAGCCCGTCCACGCGCTGCGGCAGGTACCCCACCCGGTCGGTGTGCAGCGCCGCGAAGACACAGCTCCTGCATTCCGCGCCCGGATCGGTCGCGGAGGGCGTAACGGCGGGGAGATCGCGCGGATCGCAGGAGTCGTGTCCGCCCCGCACCAGCTGCTCGAGCAGGCGTGTCTTGCCGACGCCGTTCGCCCCGACCAGGGCCACCCGCTCGGGGCCCTGGATCACCCATTCGCCGAGCGTTGCGATGCGGCGCCCCGCGGCGACCCCGGGGTTGGGGAGGTCGATGCGGATCGCGTCGTCGTCGCGCACCCGGCGCTCGGCCGCCTCGCGGGCGGACCGGGCCGCGGCCTCCTTCTCGCGCACCTCGGTGCGGAGCCTGCCTGCCGACACCTGGGCGGCGCGTTTGCGGGCGCCCATGACGATCTTCGGCTCCCGCTTCTCGGCGAAGGCCTTCTCACCCATCTGGCGCCGGCGCGAGATCGTCGTCTCCGCCTCGATGCGCTGCCGCTTCTCACGGCGTTCCGATTGGACGGCGTCGCGTTCTGCCCGGCGCGCCGCCTCCTGCTCGGCGTCCGACCACGCGCGCCACGCGGAGTAGGGCCCGCCGAAGACCGACAGCTCGTTCTCGTAGAGCTCGGCGGTGTCGTCCATCAGATCGAGCAGCTCGGTGTCGTGGCTGACGACCACCAGCGCCCCGCGCCATCCGCGCACGATCTGCCCGAGGCGTTCGCGCGCATCGCGGTCGAGGTTGTTCGTCGGCTCGTCGAACAGCGCGATCGCTGCTCCGCTCAGTCGGATGCCGGTGATCGCGGCGAGCACCGCTTCGCCGCCCGAGAGCTCGCCCACCCGTCGGTCGAGCGCGGTCGGGTCGAGACCCGCCTCGGCCAGGGCGGCGTGAGAGCGCGCCTCGACGTCCCAGTCGTCGCCGACCGCGTCGAAGTGATGGGGGGCGACGTCACCCGATTCGATCGACCGCAGTGCCGCGAGCGTCGGCGCGACGCCGAGGAGATCCGCGACCGGTCGGTCGACGTCGAGCGTCAGCCGCTGCGGCAGGTAGGCGGTGGCGCCCACCCGGTGCACCGCGCCGGAGGTGGGCACGAGTTCGCCCGAGGCGAGACGCAGGAGGGTGGACTTGCCCGAGCCGTTGCGGCCGATGAGGCCGGTGCGTCCGGGGCCGAACGCCCCGGAGAGGCCGCGGAGGGCGAGGGTGCCGTCGTCCCACTCGAGGGAGACGGCGTCGAAGAGGAGGGCAGGGGTGTGGGAGGGGGTGGGCACGATGCTCCGATGGTGTGCAAGCACTGACACCGGACCAGGCCCTCGAGGGGCGGGTCTACCGAGTTACGGCGGGTCGACGGTTCAGCGCGCGGACAGGGGCGCGGAAGCAGCGTCGATCTTCACCGGAGGGATCCTCTTGCTCGGGACGGGGACTCCGATGCTAGCCGAGCGGATGCTGCGGCGCACGCTCTTCTTCGGCGGGCGGCACCCGCTCGGCGCCGGCGCTCGACCCCGCGGCATCCGCCAACCGCCTCCCGAGGAACCCGCGCACGTCGTCGAGCTCGGGGCCGGAGACGCCGTGGGTGAGCCCCGGGTAGACACGTCCGCTGAGGTCGCAGTGGCGGGGGAGCCAGTCGATCGTGTGATCGACGAGAGCACCCGGGATGACGTCGTCGTGCGTGCCCCGCCCCCAGAAGACGGGCGGTCGCCGCTCGGCGAGCGCGGCGTCGCCGGGCAGCTCGCCCGGGGAGGCGTAGCCGGAGAGGTTGACGGCGAAGGCGAACCGCTCGGGGGAGACCCGCAGCGCCTGCAGCGACACCGCACCGCCCTGCGAGAAGCCCAGGAGACCCACGGTGGCGGCATCGGTCGACGCGTCGACCCACTCGATCAGCCGCTCGGCCGCGGCGGTGACGTCGGCGGAGTCGCGGCCGTTCAGCCCCTCGATCGGGTACCACGAGAACCCGGGCGCGGGAAAGGGCGGGGTCAGCGGCGCGCGCACCGCCGCGACCACGAACTCGGGCGGCAGGTGCACCGCGAGGGCGAACAGATCGGCCTCGTCGGCGCCGTAGCCGTGCAGCACGACGAGCACCGGACGGTCGGAGCGCTCGGCCGGTTCGGCGGACCAGAGCACGGCGGACGGGTCGAGAGGCGCGATCTCGCTCATGACTCCAGTGTCGCAGGACGCCCCGACATCCGCCTCCCTGGTGGAGCGTGCCCTCGGCGGATGCGCGCCGGTCTTGATATACAGGGAGCATGCCCGTGCGCACCCCCGATCCCGAACCCGACGACAGCGGCGACGAGAGCCCGCGCGACCCGTTGGGCTCGACCTTCGGCACTCCGTCGACGCAGAGCAACGGGAACCCCGGGTGGCTGAGCGACATCGAGCTCACCGAGGCGCGCCGCCGGCTGCCGATGATCTACGTCGAGGCCCTCCCCGTGCGCACCGACGGCATGGGTGCGGTCGTGCAGGTCGGCATCCTCCTGCGCGCGACCCCGATCGGCGAGATGACCCGCACGCTCGTGTCGGGGCGCATCCGGTACGGCGAGACCGTGCGCGACGCGCTCTTCCGCCACCTCGAGAACGACCTCGGGCCGATGGCCTTCCCCCTGCTGCCGCCCTCGCCGACCCCGTTCACGGTCGCCGAGTACTTCCCGATGCCGGGGCTCAGTCCCTTCCACGACGATCGTCAGCACGCCGTCTCGCTGGCATTCGTCGTGCCCGTGACCGGCACGTGCGAGCCGCGTCAGGACGCGCTCGAGGTCACGTGGCTCTCGCCCGAGGAGGCGGCATCCGACGCCCTCGCCGACGAGATGGAGGGCGGGCGCGGAACCCTCATCCGTCTGGCCCTGGCGAGCGTGGGCGCCCTGCGCTGACGCTCAGGTGAGCTCGGCCACGGCGGCGACGAACGCGTCGACGTCTCCCTCGGTCGTGTCGAAGCTGCACATCCAGCGCACCTCGCGGCGCGCCTCGTCCCAGTCGTAGAAGCGGAAGCGCTCGCGCAGACGGTCGGCCACGCCCCCGGGCAGCACCGCGAAGACGCCGTTCGCCTGCGTGGGCTGCGTGAACGACACCCCGGTGATCGATCCATCGGCGATTCCGGCCTCCACGCCCGCGCGCAGACGCTGGGCCATCGCATTGGAGTGCCGGGCGTTCTGCAGCCAGAGATCGCCGTCGAGCAGCGCGATGAGCTGCGCCGAGACGAAGCGCATCTTGCTCGAGAGCTGCATGTTGAGCTTGCGGAGGAAGGGGAGGCCCTCGGATGCCGCGGGGTCGAGCACGACGACGGCCTCGCCGATCATGGCGCCGTTCTTCGTGCCGCCGAAGCTCAGCACGTCGACGCCCGCGTCGCGCGTGAAGGCGCGCAGCGGCAGGTCGAGGGCGGCGGCGGCGTTGGCGATGCGCGCGCCGTCGAGGTGCAGGCGCATGCCGAGCGGGTGGATGTGATCGGCGATCGCACGGATCTCGTCGGGGGTGTAGAGCGTGCCGAGCTCGGTCGACTGGGTGATCGAGACGACCAGGGGCTGCGCCCGGTGCTCGTCGCCCCAGCCCCACGCCTCGCGATCGATGAGCTCGGGCGTGAGCTTGCCGTCGTCGGTCGGCACGGTGAGGAGCTTGATGCCGGCGACCCGCTCGGGCGCGCCGCCCTCGTCGACGTTGATGTGCGCGGTCGTGGCGGTCACCACGGCGCCCCAGCGGGGGAGCATCGACTGCAGGCCGACGACGTTGGCGCCCGTGCCGTTGAACACCGGGAACGCCTCGACGCCCTCGCCGAGGTGGCGGACGAAGACCTCCTGCAAGCGGGTCGTGTAGACGTCCTCGCCGTAGGCCACCTGGTGGCCGTCGTTGGCTGCGGCGATCGCCGCCAGCACCTCGGGGTGCACGCCGGAGTAGTTGTCGGAGGCGAAGCCGCGCACGGCCGGATCGTGGAGGGTGGTCACGGCAACCCAGCCTAGGCGCGGTGCCCCGACGGATGCGCGCGCATGGACGCTCGCCGATGTCCGAACCGCTCGGTACCCTTCCCTCATGTCCGCCCGCCTCGAACCCGACGTGCCCGTCACGGCACCGTCGCCGATCGTGCCGCCGGCGAACGGGCCGCGGACGTTCGCGCAGATCCTCGTCAACACCGCCGTGGCGAACGTCACCACGAGCTACCTCTGGTTCGCGCTGACCTTCTGGGTCTACATCGAGACCGAGTCGGTGCTGGCGACCGGCATCATCGGCGGCGCGTACATGCTGCTGCTCGCGGTGTTCGCGATGCTCTTCGGGTCGATCGTCGACCGCAACCGCAAGCATCGCGTGATGGTGTTCTCGAGCGTGGTGACCCTCGTCGCCTTCGTCGTCGGGGGCTCTCTCTACCTCCTCTTCCCCGAGAGCTCGCTGCTCGACCTCGGCGGTCCGTGGTTCTGGCTGTTCTCGGGAATCATCCTGTTCGGCGCGGTGATCGAGAACATGCGCAACATCGCGCTGTCGACCACGGTGACCCTGCTCATGCCCGTGGAGCGCCACGCCAACGCCAACGGCCTCGTGGGAACGGTGCAGGGCATCGCCTTCGTCGTCACGAGCGTGTTCAGCGGTCTGTCGATCGGGCTGCTCGGCATGGGGTGGACGCTCGCGATCGCCGTGTCGATGACGCTCGTCGCCCTCGTGCACCTGCTCACGCTGCGCATCCCCGAGGAGAAGCCCTCGCTCGACGGCCAGAAGAGGTCGGGCATCGATCTGCGCGGCAGCATCTCGGCCGTGATGGCCGCGTCGGGGCTGTTCGCCCTCATCATCTTCTCGACGTTCAACAACCTCATCGGCGGCGTCTACATGGCGCTGATGGATCCCTACGGGCTCGAGCTGTTCAGCGTCGAGGTGTGGGGGATCGTGCTGGGCGTATCGGCGACCGGGTTCATCGCCGGCGGCCTCATCATCGCGAAGTTCGGGCTCGGAAAGAATCCCATCCGCACGATGCTGCTCGTGGTCATCGGCATGGGCGTGCTCGGGGCGGTGTTCACGATCCGCGACTGGTGGTGGCTCTACGCCGCGGGCATCTTCGTCTACATGGCCCTCGTCCCCGCCGTCGAGGCGGCGGAGCAGACAGTGATCCAGCGCGTGGTGCCGTTCCGCCAGCAGGGGCGCGTGTTCGGGTTCGCGGCGGCGTTCGAATCGGCCGCCGCGCCCATCACGGCGTTCCTCATCGCCCCGCTCGCGGAGTTCCTGATCATCCCGTACATGAATGACGACACCGGCCGCGCGACGTGGGGCTGGCTCCTCGGCGACGGGGAGGCGCGCGGGATCGCCCTGGTCTTCGCCGGCGCGGGTCTCGTGATGGTCGTGCTCGGCGTGCTGGCGTTCCTCACCCGGTCGTACCGCATCCTGTCGGTGCAGTACCAGCAGGCGCCCGAACCTGTCGAGGGCGACGTGGCCGACGCCGAGTCGACGCCCGGCACAGCGACGGCTGAGACCGACCCGGCCGGTCGGGCGGCTCCGGCGGCCGAGAAGCGCTGATCAGCCGCCGTCGCCGAGCTCCACGATCACGTCGTTCCAGTCCTCGGCGTCGTCCGACCACAGGGCGATGAACGCGTCGGCGAGTGCCCCCTCGAGTCCTTCGAGACTCTTGGTGCGGAAGATCACCGCGGCCGCGTTCAGCTCTCGCGAACCGTCGCGGGCGCCCTTGGCGAACCCCTGCCCCACGGCGCGGGTCCACGCCTCGCTCGCGGCCTTGATCGCGGCGTAGTTCGCACCGCCCGCGAGGGGTCGCGCGACGGCCGTCGACGAGACGATGGCCAGACGGCCGGCAGATGACTCCCGGAGGTCGGCGTCGAACGCGCGGGACACGTGCCGGAGCGCGGTCAGAGAACGCTCGAGGAAGCGGTAATCGCTGTCGCTCTGCCCGGCGAGCCCGCCGCCGCCGCGCCATCCGCCCACGAGGTGCAGGACGCCGTCGACGGCGCCCCTCTCATCGTGCACGGTGCGGGCGAGATCGGCGATGGCGTCTTCGTCGGTCAGGTCGGCAGCGATCGTGAGAGTTCCGGGCGCCTCGGCGACCACGGTCGCGAGTTTCTCCGGATCGCGACCTGCGACGATCACTCGCGCACCGGCGCGGGTCAGCGCGACGGCGGACGCGATACCGGCCGCGCTCGTGCCGCCGGCGAGCAGGATCGTTCGTCCGGCGACGCCGGATGCGGGAGCGGATGCTGCGGAGGGCGCGACGTCGTTGTCCATGGCCCCAGTCTCCCAGTGCGGCACTCCGGCTGCACCCCCTGCGGGTGCGGGCGTGTCAGTCGGACACGTGGTGGAGAGCGGGACGGTTCCAGGCACCGGGTGCGTCGAGCTCGCCGTAGACGATGTCGACGCCGCTCGCGTCGATCGACGCGGCGCACATGAGCAGCGACAGCGTCGGGATCCCGTGCGGGCGGTTGTCGCGCACGATCGCCCGGTCGTCGGTCGGGGGCAGCGACGCGCTCCGTTCGAGAACCGCGAGCCACTCGGCGTACCAGGGGCCGTCGGCGGCGTCGCTGGGCGCCGCGTCGAACGCGGTCAGCCACGCCGCGATCCGCGGGGTCGCTGCGTCGTCGACCTCGTCGTGGGCGATCATGTGCACTCCCGGCTCGAGCCGGACGGAGCGCACCGCATCGCCGTCCCACGACGTCACCCGTGCTCCGCTCGCGTCGATGTCGACCAGGTTGAACCCGTGCGTGGGCGGCGCCGCCACGGGAGCCCGCCCGACGACGGCGTCGAGCACGACGGCGCCCCGCGAACCGGTGGCGCCCTCCACCTCGTGGCGGTTCAGGATCACCGATACGCGCGAGCGAGACGGGTCGGCGGCGAGCCAGGCTCCTCCGGCGCGCGCGTCGCGGACTCCGACGACCCCGGGGTGCGAATCGGGCCACCACGGGCCGAGCGGGTCCCAGGCCCGTCGGGGATCCTCATCGCGGACCGCCAGCATCCGCACGGGTTCGTCGGTGTGCGCGGGTACGCGCACGATCACCGTGCACACGGGGGCTCCGGCGTCATGTCTGGCTCCTCGTCGGGGTGGGCGTGGAAGGATGGGCGGGTGTTCATCGTCGTGGGGGTCACCGGTGGCATCGCCGCCTACAAGACCGTGCACCTCGTGCGCCTGCTCGTCACGCGAGGCCACGACGTGCATGTCGTCCCCACCGAGGACGCCCTGCGTTTCGTGGGGCTCACCACGTGGGAGGCGATCAGCCGGCACCCCGTCACCACCAGTGTGCACGACGACGTCGCCGAGGTGCGTCACGTCGCGCTCGGCCGCTCGGCCGACCTCGTGGTCGTCGCGCCGGCGACCGCGAACACCCTGGCGGGCATGGCGGCGGGTCTCGCGAGAGACCTCCTCGGCACCACTCTCCTCGCGACCTCGGCCCCGGTGCTGGTCGCTCCGGCCATGCACACGGAGATGTGGAACCATCCCGCGACCCGTGCCAACGTCGAGACCCTCCGTGCTCGGGGAGTGCACCTGATCGGCCCGGAGAGCGGGCCGTTGACCGGGGGAGACTCCGGTCCCGGCCGCATGTCGGAGCCCGAGGCGATCGCAGCCGTCGCCCTCGCTCTGCTCGCGCCCCGTGCCGATCTCGACGGTCTCATCGTCGCCGTCTCCACGGGCGGCACCCGCGAGCCGATCGACCCGGTCCGATTCCTCGGGAACCGATCGAGCGGCCGCCAGGGAGCTGCCGTCGCCCTCGCCGCGGCCGACCGCGGTGCGCGGGTGGTGCTCGTCGCCGCCCACGTCGACGACGGGGCGCTCGCCGAGGCGGCGCTGCATCCGCGCATCCGCATCGAACGGGTCAACACCGCCGTGGAGCTCGAGGCCGCCATGGAGCGCGAGGCCGCCGGCGCCGACGCGGTGGTGATGGTGGCCGCCGTCGCGGACTACCGCGCCGCGCACGTGCCCGACCGCAAGCTCAGCAAGGAAGACGCCGAGGGGCCCGGCCTCACTCTCGAACTCGTGCGCACGCCCGACGTGCTCGTCGGGCTCGCCGAGCGACGACGCGGGGGTCAGACGATCGTCGGGTTCGCGGCCGAGACCGCCGCGGGCGAGGACGATCTGCTCGCACGCGCCCGCCGCAAGGCCGCGCGCAAGGGCGTCGACCTGCTCGTCGCGAACGACGTCGCGGGCGCGACGGGATTCGGCACCGCCGACAACGACGTGGTCGTGATCGATGGTGCCGGCGAGGTGGTCGCGCGGGCACGCGGCACCAAGCGCGAGATCGCCGATGTCGTCTGGGGCGCCGTGCTCACGCGGCGCGCCTGAGCGTCCGCGGCATCCGTCGTCCGAGAAGACGAGAATGCCGCGGACGCCCGCCTGTCAGGCGTCGTCGGCGCGGATCCCGGCGGTCGACTCGATCACCGGGCGCATCTTCTTCTCCAGCGCCTCGTAGAACATCGACAGCGGGAACTCGTCGTCACGGACGGCGTCGGTGAACCCCTTCGGGGGCCCGGCCAGCACCTCGTCGGGGAGACCGCGCGCCCATGCCGACGCGGGGTGCGGCTCGAGCGTGCCGCGCACGAGCTCGTACGCGGCGAGCCAGTGCGTCGTCTTCGGGCGGTCGATCGAGCGCCAGTACAGCTCGTCGATCGCGTCGCCGAGGGCGACGACAGCCGCCGGCACGTCGTCCCAGTCGAACGCGAGTGAGGTGTCGGTCCAGTGCAGCACGCCGCGCTGGTGCAGCCAGGCGAACAGCAGCTGTCCTCCGACGCCGTCGTAGTTGCGCACGCGCGTGCCCGTGATCGCGAACCGGAAGATCCGGTCGAAGATCACGGCGTACTGCACGAGCGCGGCGTGCTCGAGCATCGACAGCTCCGCCGCATCCAACGGGAGCGCCGGTTCGCCGACCGCGAGTGCGTCCACGCGGTCCTGCAGTCGCCGCTGGATCGCCACGCACTCGCGGAACGCCGTGAGATCGCAGCGGAGCTCCTCGAGCGAGTAGAGGAAGTACGGCATCCGCTGCTTGATCATGAACGGATCGAACGGCAGGTCGCCGCGCATGTGCGTGCGATCGTGGATGAGGTCCCACATCACGAACGTCTGCTCGGTGAGGGCGCGATCCTCCAGCATCCGCGCGGCGTCGTCGGGCAGGTCGAGCTTCGTGATCTCGGCGGCGGCGCGCACCACCCGGCGGTACCTCGCGGCCTCGCGGTCCTGGAAGATCGCTCCCCACGTGAACGCCGGCACCTCGCGCATCGACACGGTCTCGGGGAACAGCACGGCGGAGTTCGTGTCGTAACCCGGCGTGAAGTCCACCAGGCGCAGTGACACGAACAGGCGGTTGGTGTACTCCGTCTCGAGGCGCGCGATGAAGTCCGGCCAGATCGCCTCGACGAGCACCGCCTCCACGAGGCGGCGGGGCGAGCCGTTCTGCGTGTACATGGGGAAGACCACGAGGTGGCGTGCGCCGTCCACCCGGTGCTGCTGCGGCTGGAAAGCGACCAGCGAATCGAGGAAATCGGGTACCCCGAAGCCCTCCGCACGCCACTTCGCGAAGTCGGCGACGGATGCCGCGAGGTAGCCCGCATCCATGGGGAACCGCGGTGCGAGCTCCTCGATCGCCGTCGTGATGGAGGCGACGTGGGCGCTCGCCGACGGGTGGTCCGCAGCATCCGGGATCGAACCGTCGTCGGCCTGCAGGCCCTGCAGCGCGATCGCCGCGGCCTTCAGCGAGAGCCATTCGGCGCTGGTCTCGACGGCGTCGGTTCCGACCGTGGAGGCGTCCTCGACGACCTCGGGTTCGCCGATGATGACCTTCTCAGTGCGGAGAGGGTGCGTGATGGACATGGAACCTCCGATCCTCGGACTCGAGTCGGGGCAGCGCGGGCGGCTCCGACATCGTCGACGGTGTGCCCTCTCAGGCTACTCGTCGGCGTGGATCAGAGCGGTGCGGTCAGGAGCGGGGTCGCTGGGCGCGCAGCTTGGAGGAGAGATCGCGCAGCTGGGCGAGTTCGTCGTTCGAGAGCAGCGACATGCGCCGGGCGATCGATGCGCCGTGGATAGAGGCGACGCGTCGGAACGACGAGACGCCGGCCTCGGTGGCGCGCACCAGGGTGCCGCGGCCGTCCTCGGGGTCGGGGCACTTCGACAGCAGCCCGTTCGCGACCATGCGGTCGACCAGCCGCGAGACGCTGGGCTGGCTGATGAGCATGTTCGCGGTGACGTCGCGCAGTCGGGCCGTCATGTCGTCGCCGCGGGTGACCGTGAGCAGGACGTCGTACTCCGCCTGCGACATGTCGCTGTCGTCGAAATCGCTGCGCAGTTCGTCGAACACCTCGTGCTGGGCGCGGAACAGGCTCTCCCAGGCCTCCACAGCGAGGCGGCGATCTGTCATGCCTCCCAGATTACGGGTCGGACGCCGGTGAGGGGCCATGGCGGGGCGGTCGGATGCGGCGCGATATGCCTCGGGGCGTATCACACCGAGGTGACGCGTCTCGTCACCTCCCGGCCACGTGCGCTCCGGGCTTCGTTCACGACCGAGCCGTTCGCCGTTCGTAGGTTCGGGAGGTCTCCTTTCCTCCCCCCGGAAGGCCTGGTCCTCGTGCCTGCTCCCCGTTCCCTCCCCGCAGTCGGCGTCGTCGCCGCGCTGGTGTCCGTTCTCGCGCTGAGTCCGTCGGCGGTCGCCGCCCCGGCTGTCGCGCCCTCGATCATCGTGACCGAGATCGTCGGCGACAACGTCGGCGTCGACACCTACGAGTACATCGAGGTGCACAACACCACGGATGCGGCGGTGGACCTCGCCGCCTCCGGCATCTCGTTCGCCTACTCCTACGTCGACTCCGACCTCCGCGACCGCGATGTGCCGCTCACCGTCGCGGAGCCGCTCGTGCTGGGCAGCGGTGAGACGGCTGTGCTGTGGCTGAGCTACACGAGCTCGTCGGTCGATTCCTTCGCCCGTTCGATCGACGAGTTCCGCGCGTACCACTCCGTGCCGGCCGACACCCGGGTAGTGCGCATCACCGGACAGGCTGGCATCGCGAACGCGGGGGACCGCGGGATTCGCGTCGTGCAGGACGACGCGCTCGTCTCGTGGTCGCACGTTCCCGCCGGCGGCTTCGGCGCCGACCTCGCAACGCACTTCCGGCTGCCCCAGGACGCGGCGGATCTCGGGCTCGAGGCGCTGAGCACCTCGGCACCGCGCTCGCCGGGTGTGGTCGACCCCGGGGCTCTCGTGCGCCCGACGCCCGAGCCCGAGCCGCAGCCCGGCGAGGGCAGCCCGTGGCCGCTCGTCGTCACCGAGATCGCCCCCGACAACGCCTCGTTCGACGACTACGAGTTCTTCGAGGTGCACAACACCACCGCGGCCGACATCGACCTGAATGCGGGTTACTCGTTCCGTTACGGGTCCGACCAGTCGGACGCCGTGGACGGCGGTGTCGAGCTGGTGGTCGCCGGCGATACGGTCGTGAGCGCCGGCGAGACGATCGTCTACTGGCTCAGCTATACCTCCGGCAACGTCGACTCCTTCGCCAAGACCGAGGAGCAGTTCCGCGCGCAGTGGAGCGTGCCCGCCGAGACCCGCGTCGTGCGGGTGACGGGTCAGCCCGGCATGGCCAATGGCGGAGACCGCGGCATCCGGATCATCCGCGACGGACAGCTCGTCAGCCGCTCGTTCTACCCCGCCGGCTCTGTCGGGGTCGACCTGACGGCGCACTTCGCCCTCCCCGGCACCCGCGAGGCCAAGGTACTCGACCTGTTCGCATCGAAGGCGGCGCCCAGCCCCGGCGTGGTCGACCCCGCCGCTCTCGTCGTGCCCGCCGTGGAACCCACCCCGACTCCGAACCCCACCGAGACGACGCCGCCGGTCGACGAACCGTTCGACTCGACGCCCGGGTTCGACCCGCAGCCCGACTCCGGAGTGGCGACCGCCCCGCTGCAGGTCACCGAGGTGCTCCCCGATTCGCGCATCAACCTCGCCGGGTCCGACGCGTACGAATTCATCGAGGTCTACAACGCCAGCGACACCGCCATCGACTTCTCCGACTACTCGATCAACTACCTCTATCCCGACAATGGCACCTCGGTGCTGTGGCCGGCCGTCCCCGGCGACGTCGAGATCGCCCCCGGACAGACCCTGGTCTTCTGGATCAAGAACGGCGGCAACGCGGCGCTCGGCGCGTCGGACTTCAACGCGGCGTTCGGCACGTCGCTCACGATGGGCGAGAACCTGGTCGAGATCACCAGCGCGGGCATGGCCAACGGCAGCGCCCGCGGCATCGAAGTGGTGACCAATACCGGTCACACCGTGAGTCGCGCGCTCTACAACATGAACCTCCCGACCAAGGATGTGCAGCCGGATCAGGGGATCCGCTACATCGCCGGGGAGGAAGACGCCGCGCAGGCCCGCCTGCTCGACGTCGTTCCCGCCACTCCCGGCACGGTGCAGGCCGATCAGGTGCCGGCCGGTCTGCAGATCGTTGCCGCCGACACCGTGGCGCCGACGATCGTCGACCGCACCGCCGACTCGATCGACCCCGCGGCCGACTTCGCGATGACCTTCGAGATCGCCGATGACGTCGACGCCCGGACGGCGACCCTGACGCTCGCGAACGACGTCGACCCCGGTTCGCGCACCATCAACCTGCGCGACAACGGCCAGGGCGTCTACACCTTCGTCGTCCCCGCCGTCGACCTGACCGGCAAGGCCTGGTACGAGTACTCCGTGGTGGTGAGCGACGGCACCAACCAGACGACGCTCGAGACGACCCGCGTGGCCGTCGACGGGGCCGACACCTCGCCCGTGCGAATCAACCTCGACGACGACCAGTTCGTCTCGGGGGTCACCGAGGTGATCGCCGCCGGTGAGAGCTACCCCTCCACCGTGCAGCTGTCGATCGGCGGCGAGCAGGTCGCGACCGAGCCGAGCCTGGAGCGCGCGCCCGTCTTCGCCTTCGAGGTGTCGGGGGTCAACTTCTACTTCAAGAACGGCGTGCTCGTCGGCGAGGGTGATGATCGCGATGTGCTGCGCATCTTCGATCACACGATCAACGACTGGGAGACCCTCACCACCGCGGTGCCGTTGGAGCACGTGCGTCAGGGTGATGAGCTCGTCGTCAGCGTGTGGGCCGGCACCAAGAAGGCGCCGGAGATCGACCTCGGCGAGAACAACGACGATTTCGACATCCGCGGCCTCCGGCTCATCCTCCCCGACGGGCGCACCCTGGCCCCGAGCGGCTACGACGACCCGTCGAAGGTGCTCGGCATGGGTGACAGCGTCAACGGTTCGGGCGGGCCTACCGGAAAGCTCGACTACTTCGACGCGCGATTCACGCTGCCCGCGGATGCCTTCTCGGCGGTATCGACCGCGTGGGACACCGCGTCTGCGGCGGACGGGCCGGTCGAGATCGTCGCGTCCGACGGCGACGACACCGCCACTCGCCGCGTGACGGTCGACAACACGGCACCCGTCGTCACCTCCATGGTCGACGACGAGTACCGGGGCGAGTTCGTCCTCGACGCATCCATCACCGATGCCGGAGCAGGCGTCGCCTCGAGCGCCGTCACCCTCGACGGTGCGGCGATCGAGCTGCCCTTCACCACCTCGTCGGTGACCCTGACCCCCGGCGACCACGTGATGGAGGTCACGGCGGCCGACGCCCTCGGCAACTCGACGACCTGGTCGGCGACCTTCCGGACCTACGAGGAGCAGCCGTCCTCCGAGGTCGTCGCGCCGACCGACGGCGCCGAGGTGAAGGCCGGCGACGTGACGCTGCGCGCCACGGTGGATGACCCCATGGGTGATGTGCTCGACGTGCAGTTCCTCGAGGGCGAGCGGTTCGATCTCTCCGACGCCGAGGTGACCGCGCAGTCGGGCACCGTCAACGATGCGCGCGACACTCGACGTGAGGCGGTCGGGGTGTTGTCGGCCGATGAACTGCGAGCTCTCGCGCCGCTGGGCGGCGTCGGAACCGACGTCTCATCGTCGACCGAGTTCCCGTACCAGCTGTTCGACGTCTCGGTGGGCGACGACGTCGCGGGCTCGCAGGTGCGCACCGCGTGGCAGGGGCGCGCGAACGCCGACGCGACCGTCTTCCTCTACGCGCTCCGCGGCGACGGCTCGGGCTGGGACGAGGTCGACCGCCACGTCGCGACGACGGACGGCGAGCAGTTCGAGCTGTCGGGGATCGTCACGGCGGCCGACCATCTGCGTGACGGCAAGGTGCGAATGCTGGTGCAGCACTCGGAGGGATTCGCCGGCGAGGACCTGAGCACTCGCGACTCGGTGATCACGCCGAACAACCCCGACGACGTGGCGCGGTCGGACTACGACTTCACCCTCGCGTGGGAGTCGGACACCCAGTACTACAACGAGAACACCGTGGCCGGTAACCCGTTGAAGCACCAGGAGGCGATCCATTCGTACCTGCTCGACCAGCGCGACGAGCTTAACCTGCAGTACCTGTTCCACACCGGCGACATCGTCGACGACTGGGACCAGGAGTACCAGTGGAAGGACAACGCCGACCCGCAGTACGCGCGTCTGGATGAGGCGGGTCTGCCGTACGGCGTTCTCGCCGGCAACCACGACGTCGGATCGGAACTGGCCGACTACAGCGAATACGCGAAGTGGTTCGGCGCGGCCCGGTTCGCGGGCAACCCCTGGTACGGCGAGAGCTACCAGGACAACCGCGGACACTACGACCTGATCTCGGCCGGCGGCATCGACTTCATCATGGTGTACCAGGGGTGGGGCCCGGGTGATGAGGAGATCGACTGGATGAACGAGGTGCTCGCGCGGTACCCCGATCGGGTCGCGATCCTCGCGCAGCACGAGTTCATCCTCACCACGGGCGGTCTCGGCGACATCCCGCAACGCATCCTCGACGAGGTCGTGGCCACCAACCCGAACGTCAAGATGGTGTTCTCGGGCCACTACCACGACGCCCTCACCCGTGAGGACTCGTTCGACGACGACGGCGACGGGGTCAACGACCGCACCGTGTACTCGATGCTGTTCGACTACCAGGGTCTGCCCGAGGGCGGCCTCGGGTACCTCCGTCTGCTGCACTTCGACAACGAGGGCGAGAAGATGATGGTGCGCACCTACTCGCCGTCGCTCGATGACTACAACTCCGACGACGCGGGCCTGCTCGACCCGGTCATCGATCCGAGCGACCCGTACGTGCACCAGCAGTTCGAGCTGACGTACGACCAGCTCGGCATCGTGCCGGGCGTACGCACCCTGGGCACCGACTCGTTCACCGCCGAGGTGCTCTCCCCGACGCAGATCGCCTCGTTCGAGAACGTCGCGAGCGGCACCACGGTGGAGGCGACGTGGTCGGTGACGCAGCTCGGCGAGCACGGCTGGTACGTGCGCACGACCGATCCGTACGGCGCGATCGACTACTCGCCGGTGTCGACGTTCACGGTGGTCGACGCCGCCGTGGAGCCGGAGCCGGAGGAGCCCGGCACGGGTGAGCCGGGTACGGGTGGGCCGGGTACGGGTGAGCCGGGTACGGGTGGACCCGGGACCGGTCAGCCCGGGACGGGTGAACCGGGTTCGAGTGGTCCTGGATCGGGTGGCGCGGGTGGTTCGAGCGGCTCGGGTACTGCGGGGGACACCGCGGCCGGAGGTGATCGCGATCTGGCGACCACGGGTTCCGACGCGGCCGATCTCGCCCCGTGGGTGCTCGGGGCGTTCGGGCTCGCGGTCGCCGGTGCCCTCCTCCTCCTGCTGCGCCGACGTCGCGTGATGTAGGCGACGTCGAGGAATCGAGCGGCGGATGCTGCGGGCTCACGAAGGCTCGCAGCATCCGCTGCTTTGTCGGTGCGGGGTCAGGGGCCGGTGGCTGCTCTCGACAGCGACGACAGTCGTCGTTGCGGCGAGCCCGCGGTCGTGTGCCAGCGTTGCGCCGGGTCGAGCCATCTCGGCGCCTTGACCCAGGGGACTCCGCGGACCATCCGTATCTGCCAGCCGGCGGTCTCGAGCGTCCGGTGATGGTGTCAGCACAGCAGCACGCCGTTGTCGGTATGGGTCGGGCCGCCCCGCGCGGCAGGCGTGACGTGGTGCACCTCGCACCAGGGAGCGGGAACTCCGCATCCGGGAATGATGCAACCGCCGTCGCGGACGCCGATCGCGCGCCGCGTGTGAGCGGGGAAGATGCGCTGCGGCGAGCCGAGTTCGACGATGCGTCCGCCGGGGGAGATCACCAGGCGCTGAACCGCCCCGGCGCACCCGATGTGGCGTGCGACCGAGATCGGCACGGCACCCGTGTCGCGCGCCCCGGAGATGACGGCGACGCCGTCTTCGCGGGCTAGCTGCGCATCGGTCGTCGTGACGACGAGAGTCGGGGCAGCGCCGCCCAGGAGCGGCATGTCCTTCGCTCCTGCGGCGACCTGCAGGATGCCCGAGAGGGCGTCATGGCGTCGCTGCGCCTGCGTTCGCGGGTCGATCAGCGGGTCGTCGCCGTCGAGGTCCGCGTCGTCGGGGACGAAGGTCGGCCCAGCGGTGACGCGCGGGTTGAGATAGGCATCCAACATTCTCTGGAGCTGGGCTGCGACCTCGGGGAGCAGGTCGCCGCGAAGGGAGACGATCCCATCGCGTTCGCGGCCCACGGCGAGCGAGCGTCGGCGTTCTGCGTGATCGCGGTCGGGAAGCGCGCCGTCGGGGTCGAGGTGGAGCGCCCAGACCCTCGCCATGACCGATGTCTCGTCGGCGGATGCGGCGAGGGCGTCGTCTGACCCGACGGCGGCTTCGACGAGCGCGCGCTCTGCGGCGTCGACATCAGTCGCGGTCGCGACGCCGCGGTCGCGGACGGGAGTCAGCGCGTCGACGATCGCCGCAGCGGTATCGACACCGATCTCGCCCGCGCGGAAGGCGACCCCGACGTGCTCGAACGTCGCGGGGCGCGTCTCGCCGGAGAGGGAGGTGCGCCCACGCAGCGGCACCGCCGCCCTCAGGCGTCGTCGAGCGGTCGCGGCGGAGACGAGCGCCACCCGCTCGAGCAGCTCGGAGGCCGATCGGCAGCCGCGGACACGTGCGAGGCTCTCGTCGCCCCGGTCGGGTCGAGATCGATGGCCGATCTCACCGGCGATCTCGCCCCGGAGCGCATCGATGAGCCGGCCGAGAGCTTCGGCATCGGCGGCCAGATCGAGAAGTCGATCGTCACTCGCCCCTCTGATCGCCGCACCCGCGAGCACCGGCTCGAGCAGCGCGCGCAGCTCGTCGCGCGCCTCGCCGATCTCGGTTGCTCGGTGCCTCATGCATACATTCTGCCCAGGGGTCCCGACATCGAAAGGCGCTGATCAGCCGTGGAAAGAAGGCTGTGGACAACGTGCCGCTCGCTGGGTCCGGGTAGGAGAGGACGTCTCATCGCCGGGTACAAGTAAGGGCCGGTCGGAGAGGCTTCCGACCGGCCCTTGTCCCTTGCACCAAGAGTGTCCTGCAATCACATGTAGGTAGCTGCCACAGCAAAACAACTACCGTGCTTGAACTCTATAACGGTGAGGTAACGGAAGGGAAGAGGTGTCGTTATGTTTCTGTGATTTGTTTTCCGGCCCCGCCTCGTCATCCGAGACCAGCGTCAGGCGGTGGCGGCCTCGGCGACCTTGGCCGTGTCGACGAACTGTTCGAAGCGGACGATGAGCCCGCCGCGAACGGTGAAGGCATGGGCGACGCGGACGTTCAGCCTCTTGCTGGTACCGCGGTGCGTCGCCGTGTAGCGGGCGAGCACGACGACGTTCTCGCCGTCGACGACGTAGGTGTCGTCGTGGGCGGTCCAGCCCTCCCAATCGCGCCCGAGGATCTCCATGACGTTCGAGGTGACGCCTTCCGGGGTGCGGTAGGTGCCGGCCAGGGGGAATCCCGCCATCTCGGTCCATTCCACGTCGGGGGCGAGCGTCGCGCGCAGCGCGTCGAGGTCTCCTGCCGCGGATGCGAGGTACTGGCGGCGCACCACGTCGCGCGGAGCGACGGATGCGTGCGGATCGGTCTGCTCGTTCAGCCCCACGTCATCTCCCCCTTCGCGACCTTCGGCCCGATCTGTGCGGCGATCAGCATGCCGGACTCGGGGTAGGCCTCCACCAGGGCGGACGTCGCGCCTGCGCCGTCGGACGCAGCATCCACGATCCTCTCGAAATCCTGCAGATAGGCGCGCGTATAGGAGATCGCGGTCGCGTCGTTCGGGGTTCCGGGCAGCCGGTGCCCTGCGACGACGAACCGGGGGTCCAACGCCGACATCTCATCGAGCAGATCCACCCACGCGGCGCGCTGGGCGGGGGTTGCGGTGTCCGCCGTCCACACGTGCTCCTGCTGGAAGAGCAGAACACCCCCGAGGATCGCGCGGTCCTGCGCCACCCAGAGATACGCGCGATCGGGAAGGGTGGCCGACCCTCCTCTGAGCTCCAGCCGCTGGCCGTCCACGACGAGGTCGTCATCGCCGACGGCGGTGATCTCCGCGAGGCGCGTCGGAAGGTTGGGTCCGAGCGCCGACCAGGCGCCCAGTTTGCCCGGGAACGAATCGCGGATGTGCTCGATCACGATCGGTGTCGCGACGATGGCCGCATCCGGGAACGCGTCGGCGATGGCTTCGAGGCCGAAGTAGAAGTCGGGGTCGGCATGGCTGACGAAGACGGTCTTCAGGGTCTTGCCGGAATCGAGCACGGCGGCGACGAGGCGGTGCCCGTCGGCGCGGGTGAAGCCGGCGTCGATGAGCAGGGCCTCGGTGTCGCCGGTCACGAGGACCGCCGACTTGTTCTTCGAGCCCGCGGGGAAGTCGAGGTCGAAGACCTCGTAGGAAAGAGGCATGGGGCAGCCTTTCGTGGGTGAGGTCGGCAGTGCCGAGTGCCGCGGTTCGATTCGCGGTACGAAGGTGCCAACAATAGCTGACGAGTCAGCTATTCCCGCCGCGGGAACTCGCCGTGATCTTCGGTCGCCCTACGGCATGACGGGGAGAGCCCGCGCGGCGTTGCGGCTCAGAGTCCGTACGGCGGCGGCGAGAGCCTCCGCCTGATCGGCTGGAAGCGCGTCGATCAGGTAGGTCTCGATGTTTCGGGCGTGCAGATCGCTCGCGCGGGTGACGACCTCCTCACCGTGCGGGGTGAGCTCTACCAGCTGCACGCGAGCGTCGTGCGATGCGGCGTGCCGCGTCACCAGGCCGTCCGCGACGGCACGCTGCACCAGGCGGGTCGCCCCGCCGGAGGTCAGCACGCGGGATTGGGCGATATCGCGGAGCGCGATCCCCCCGTCACCAGCCCGCCCCACGAGCAGGAGCAGCTCGTAGATCGAGTGCGTGATGCCCACGTTCTCCTCCAGCGACCGGCCGAGGAGGTACTCCAGTCCGTTCGCCGCACCCAGCAGCCGGCCGAAGACGAGGATCCGAGGATCATTGGCGGCGGCCTTCGCTGAAGGGAACCCGGTTCGATCGCTCACGACTCCACCGTAGGCTCGGCGGCCATCTCGTCGTCGTCCATGAGCATCCCGATCGACGTGGCGCAGGCATCTCCCCGCCACGCCTCGATTCCCTCGCGGATCGCGAAGGCCGCGATGACCAGCCCCGCGACGGCGTCGGCCCACCACCACCCGAGGAGGCTGTTGGCGACCAGCCCGATCAGCACGGCCGCCGACAGGTAGGTGCACAGCAGTGTCTGCTTCGAGTCCGCGACCGCGCTGGCGGAGCCGAGCTCGCGCCCCGCGCGCCGCTCGGCCAGCGAGAGGAACGGCATGATCACCACGCTCAGCGCCGTGATGACGATGCCCACGGTCGAGTGCTCGACGTCGGCCCGGCCGACGAGGGCGGCCACCGAGGTCGCGGTGACGTAGAGGGCGAGGGCGAAGAAGGAGATCGCGATCACGCGAAGAGTGCCCTTCTCCCATCGCTCCGGGTCGCGGCGGCTGAACTGCCACGCCACGGCGGCGGCCGACAGGACCTCGATCGTGGAGTCGAGCCCGAACCCGACCAGTGCCGCCGATGACGCGATCGAGCCCGCCGTGATCGCGACGACGGCCTCGATCACGTTGTAGCCGATCGTGGCGGCGACGATCCAGCGGATACGACGGTGCAGGACCTGCACGCGGTCGCGGGTGAGAGGGGCGATGGTCACGAGCAGGTGCACCCGTCTCCCGCGCAGCAGTCGGGCTCGACGTAGAGCACGACTCGAAGGAGCTCGTCCAGCGCGGGGGTCAGATGAGGGTCGGCGAGGCGGTACCAGGTGCGTCGCCCCTCGGGCACGGCCTCGACCAGCCCGCATCCGCGGAGGCACGCGAGTTGATTCGACATGACCTGTCGCGAGACGCCGAGGGCGTCGGCGAGGTCGGACGGATACGCGGGGGCCTCACGGAGGGCCAGAAGCACGCCCGCCCGGGTGGGGTCGGAGAGCGCGTGACCGAGTCGCGCGAGAGCGGCGGTGTGCGTCACGGTGGCGGTGGCGTTCGCGGTCTTCGACATGACGATGACAGTACATCAAGCGATGAATTAACGAAACGCTGAACTCAGGTGACGAGCGGATGCTTCCTCCGGGCGCCGAGAGGGTGCGAGGGTCTTCCCGCGGATCCCCGCGTCACGTAGAGGAGCTGTCCGACTCCAGCAGTTCGCGGGCGCGGGCCAGGCCCGCGGCGAGCGTCGACGACGCGGTCTGGGCCACGATGGGCTCGACCAGCCGCAGCATGCCGGCTGGACTGGCCTCGATCGTCGCCGTCACGCGGCACCAGCCGTCCTGCTCGGCGAAGGTGAAGCGAAGCGAGGTCGGCATCGTGCCGGAGGTGGTTGTCGCGGCCATGGCCCGCGGCGCCTGGAATTCCGTCACGCGCCAATCGAAGGCGATGGGTCGACCCATGACGCTCATCCGGGTGCGGATGGCGCTGCCCTCCTTCACCGGCGGGGGCGTCAGGAGCTCTTCGGAGACGACGGAGGCATCCCACCGCGCCCGGTTCGCAGGATCTGTGAGGAACGCGAAGACCTCCTCGCGGTCCTTGCCGATATCGATGCGCTCGGTGATGGTGAACATGGCGCCCCTCCCGTGTCCTCAGCCTGGCAGAGATCGTCACGGACGAGGCCGGAAGAGGCCGACGCGGGGGCCTTCGCCGAGCCGGGTACCGTCGAAGGATGTCGCACTCCTCCCTCACGCTCGCCGCCCAGGTCGCCGATCTTCTCGGCGAGCCGGTCGAGTCGGTGCGGATGCTGCCCGGAGGAACTCACGCCGAGACGGCCCTGGTCGCTGCATCCGGCCGACTGCTCGTCGCGCGCCGATTCCCGGAGGGCGACGACGCTGTGCAGCGCGAGGTGCGGGTGCTCGAACGGGTGCGTCCGCTCGGAGTTCTCGTGCCCGAGCTCGTCGCCCACCGGGTCGACGCGGCGGGGTCGGTCATCGTGACGACTCTCGTCGACGGCGGTCCGCCGGCCCCTGGCCTCGACCCGGAGATGATCGCCCGCGAGATGGCCGCCGTGCTGGCGCGGGTGCACGCACTCGACGGGGTGGGGCTGCCTGCCGCGCCCAAGCCCCTCCCGCCGGGCGACAGCGCGATCGCGAGACGCGCGCGCATCGAGCAGCCCGATCTCGGCCCGGCCGGGCGCGTGATGGTGCACAACGACTTCTGGTGCGGAAACGCACTGTGGCGCGGCGATCGCCTCACCGGCGTCGTCGACTGGTCGGACGCGCGATGGGGCCCGCGCGGCGTAGATGTCGCCTGGTGCCGCCAAGACCTGGTCCTGCTCGGTGCTCCCGACGCCGCGGACGTGTTCCTCCGCGCGTACGAGGACGAGACGGGGATCCTGATCGCCGACATCCACGCGTGGGACCTCCGGGTCGGAGCGTACGCCGAGCCCGTCGTGGAGACGTGGGCTCCGAACTACGACGGGATCGGACGCGTCGACGTCACCGCGGACGTCCTGCGCCGCCGGCTCGACGAATGGAACCTCGCGCTCCTCTGATCTCGATCGTGGATCGGAGAAGCCCGGCGGACGGGCTCATGCGGCGACAGGTCGGCGCAGCATCGCCGCGGGGCGGGCGCCCCGAAGACCCTCGATGAGGGTCACCTCCTCGAAGCCGTGGCGGAGGTACAAACGGCGGTTGTCGGGCGTCGACGACTCGAGATACGCCCACTGGCGCATCGCGTCGACGGCGCGCAGCTGCGTGGTCAGCAGCATCCGTCCGACGCCGAGGCCGCGCGCGCCCGCGCTCACTCCGATCTCGGCGAGGTACCAGTGCGGGGTCCGCGGGCGGTGCCTCTCGAGGCGGGCCGCGAGGCCGGCTGCACCTGCCAGGCCGGGCCACCCGAGAGCGCGTACGAGGCGCGGCAGCTCGCGAAGCAGGCGGCCGGTCGATCCGCGGCGGCCGCTCGGGCCCTCCCAAGCGGCGGCTCCCACGACCTCGCCGTTCTCGCGACGAGCGATATCGACGGTGCCGGTGCGGAACGGTCCCGCCGCGATGGTCGCTCCGAACAGGTCGGTCAGTCGCGCTCGCCGGTTGCGGCCGTCGGGCACGATCGTCGCCATCACGGGATCGTTCTCGAAGGCCTCGGCGAGCACGGCGGCCGCGAGCGGCAGTTCGTCTTCACGAGCGGCGGTGACGGTGATGGTCGACATGGGTGCATCCCCTCTTTGATCCGACTGGATAAAACTAGTATGAACAGGAACGACCGACGTCGAACCCGGAGGATGCTGTGAACGCGGACGCTCCCAAGCGCGAGTACCTCGATGCGACCCGTCGCCGCCAGAGCCTGCTGGACGCGGCCGTCGACGTCATGCTCGACGATGGGGTGGAGGCGCTCTCGCTGCGATCCGTGGCCCAGCGCGCAGGAGTCGCCCACCGGCTCGTCAGTTACGCGTTCGGGTCGAAGGGGGCGCTCGTATCAGCCCTTCTCGAGAGGGAGTCCGCGCGCACGATCGCCCGGGTGTGGTCGTCGCCGATGATCGCCGCGTCGCTGCCCGACGCACTGCGCGAGGCACTGCTGGCATTCCTCGACGAGGTGCGAGCCGACCCCCGACGGTTCGAGTGCATGGCCGCCCTCACCGCTACGGCCCGGCTCTCTCCCGAGCTCGTCGACGCCGCCCGCGCGGAGGCGGAGGCCGACCGGCAGGAGATCGCCGATCGCGTCACGCGGTGGCGGGAGCGGGGCGGCGTGCTCGAGGCGGATGCGGGCGACGTCGTCGCGGCCATCCAGGCGGCTGCGAACGGATTGGCCGCGTGGTGGCTCGCGTCGCGCGACGACGAGCGGGCGCCGCGGGTCGTCGCGATGCTCGCCGCAGGGATCGCGAGCTGACCCGCCTCAGCCGGCCGCCGGGCCGTCGATGATCTCGCGCATCGTCTCCAGCGAGATCCGGTCGCTCCGACCATCGGTCAGCTCGTGGATCGTGACGGAGAGCCCGAGCTGGTCGAGGAGGGCGATCGTCTTCTCCAGTCGCGGCACGACGTCGATGTGGTCGGGGCCGAACAGGTCTGCGACGAAGACCGGCTCCTCGACCGCGATCGCGCGGCGCAGTTCGACGGTCGAGCGCCCGGTCGTCCGGTACAGCGCCTTGACGACCTCACCCGGAAGGTCGGGCGTGCCCTCGATCGAGACGGACAGGGCGGTCGTCGGTTCGTTCACCCGTCCATCCCACCACGCTCGACGGGGCGCTGGTCGTCCCCTACCGGGTATCGCGCTCCGCGTCGGTGACGTCGTATCCCGGCCACGGAGGCAGCGGGTCGTCAAATCGTCGCCACCCTGCCGGCCCCGATGTCAGTTCGCGGTCGGTGACGCCTGCTTCATCGAGGGCTGCGAACAGAAGGGGCGCGTGCAGGTCGATGCCCGTGAACGCGATGTCTTGACCGGTCGAACCGTCGTGCAGGCTCGTCGTCAACGGGTCGATCCACATGGCCGATCCCACGTGGTCCCACCGCGCAAGAGTGTGCGGCCGGGTGGCGATACGGCAGAAGCCTGCGGAGCGCACGACCATTCCGAAGCGTCCGGCGTCGATCTCGTCGAGGGTTCGCGAAAGCCGGCCGGGGTGGAAGGGCCTCAGTCGTTCGTACCGGACGGTGGCTACGCGGATGTCGGTCATGTAGGGATCGTGCTCGTGATTCGACGCGCATACCCATCCCGCCCGCTCAGGGAATGGCGGGAGAGGGAGCGGTGATGCTTCGAGAGATCGCACGTCATCTTCGGGATCGTGCGACAGTCGCACGCGGGCGTGAGGATTCAGGTGTGAGGTGAGGGCCATCAGCATCGACAGGGTCGCGGTCTCGAGCTCCTCCCAGCCCACGAGACACACGAGCGACGCGATCTCCACGAGCGATGCCGCGCGTCGCGCTCGTGCCCCGTGGTCGCCGTCGTCGTCGCCGGGCGGCGCCTGCTCGCTCAGCGGATCGCCGCTGAGGAAGTCGTCGATCATGTGCGTGGCGTCGACGACGCAGACGATCGGTAACGGCGGCGTCCGGGCGGCCAGGGCGCTGTGCACGACGTCGGCTTCGGTCGCCATCTCGGCGATGAACGCTGCGGGGCCGAGGAGCGGCGCGTCCACCGCGGTGCTGTCGCGGCTGCCGATCGTGACGACGGCACGCCCGGTCACGGCGGACAGTCGCTCGGCGTATCGACGTCGCTCGGGCGCGCAGACGCCGACGATGATGAGGGGATCGGACAGCACTGGCGACCTTCTCTCGTTCTGTTGACGCGTCGTGAACGTCCACCCTAACCTGTTAATGAGAACTATTATCAATAGGGAGTGCACATGAAGGTACGCGCGTCGTTGAAGTCGCTCAAGGATCAGCCGGGTGCCCAGGTGGTGCGTCGTCGGGGGCGGATCTTCGTCATCAACAAGCTGAATCCCCGTTTCAAGGGGCGACAGGGGTGAGGCCGGGGGCGCTATGAGGTGACACCGTCGATCCGGATGCACAGACGCCTCGAAGCGGGCACAGAGCGCGTGCCGGGTTTCGACAGCGATCATGAGAGAAGGGATTCCCCTTCCACGCCGTCGGTCGTCGCGTCCCCCCACGTGACGGCCGGCGGTCCGCCGGTCGCAGCGCCCAGGCCACGGGCGCGCGAGTGGCCACCTCCGCCGACCCGGTTCGCGTCGGTGGCATCCGGCACACTCGGACGATGTCGTCCCCACGTCCCGCGTCGCCCGCGACCCTCACGCGAGGTCTCTGGTGGGGGATGCTGGGTGTCACCGCCTTCTCGTTCACGGTGCCCCTCACTCACATCGCCGTCGAGACGCTGCCGCCGGTGTTCGTCGGCGCGGGCCGAGCGGTGGTCGCGGCGGTCCTCGCTGCCATCGCTCTGGTCGTCACGCGGCAACGTCGTCCCTCGGGTCGGCAATGGGCCCGCCTCGCGGTGGTGGCGGCGGGCGTCGTCGTCGGCTTCCCGATGCTGACCTCCCTCGCTCTGACGACGGCGTCGGCCAGCCATGGCGCGGTCGTCATCGCCGTGCTGCCGGCGGCCACAGCCGTCGCCGCGGTCGTGCGCGGCCGCGAGAGGCCCTCGCGATCGTTCTGGATCGCGGCCGGGCTCGGGGCCGTCGCCGCGATCGCGTTCGCGGCGCTCAACGGAGGGGCGTTCGCCCCGTTGCAGGGCTCCGATCTGCTGCTGCTCGCGGCGGTGGTCGCCGCGGCCATCGGATACGCCGAGGGAGGGATGCTGTCGCGCGAGCTCGGATCGTGGCAGACCGTCTCGTGGGCGCTGGTTCTCGCCTCGCCGCTGATGGTCTCGCTCGCCGCGGGGTCGGCGTGGGCCGCCGCACCCGTTTCCGCGCCGCCGGAGGCGTGGCTGTCGTTCGCCTATCTTTCGGTGATCAGCATGTTCCTCGGATTCTTCGCCTGGTACCGGGGACTCGCGATCGGTCCGATGGCGCAGGTCAGCCAGGTGCAGCTGGTGCAACCCGTGCTCACGCTGGCGTGGGTGGCGCTCATCCTGCACGAGCACATCACGGCGCTCACCGTGATCGGCGGGCTGGCGGTCATCGCGTGCGCCGGGATCGCGGTACGCACGCGAGCGCGCCCGACGGGTAGGCGCCGCGACGAGCACCGCGCCGCCGCAGGGTAGCGTCGGAGCGTGACCGTCGACTACGTCCTCGCGCCCGTCGCCGAGATGGATCCGCTGACCCTCTACCGCGTGCTGTGGCTGCGGGTCGGCGTGTTCGTCGTCGAGCAGGAGGCGGCCTATCCCGAGATCGACGGGCGCGACATCGAGCCCGGTGCGGAGCTGATGTGGGCCCAGGCGGACGGCGACGTCGTCTCGACGCTGCGGGTGCTCGCCGAACCCGACGCGATGCGCATCGGCCGGGTCGCGACGGCGGCATCGGCCCGAGGGAGAGGCGTCGCGGCCGAACTCATGCGGCGCGCGGTCGCGCGATGCGAGGAGAGGGCGCCGGGCCTGCCGATCGTGCTCGACGCGCAGGCGCAGCTCGAGGGGTGGTACGCCCGCTTCGGTTTCGCGGTCGCCGGGGCGCCGTTCTCGGAGGACGGCATCCCGCACCTCCCGATGCGCCGGGGCTAGCGTCGGCTACAGCTCGATGCCGTTGCTCTCGTCGTTGACGCCGGAGTTGCGGCCGCGCCACGATTCGTAGGCGATGAGCCAGCCGATGGAGACGACGGCGGCGAGCACCAGGCCGAGCCAGACGTTTCCGAAGACCAGGCCGAACAGCACGCCGAGCGCGAGCACCAGCACCGTTCCGAGAAGCCAGTTCGTGCGGCCGCGGGGCCATCCGGTGCGGGGTTCGCTCATGCGCCCAGCTTAGGGCGTCCGGTGGTCGGGATCACGGGGAACACCTTAGAGTTAGGGTCACCTAACTTCGGAGGATCCATGGCTCGCACCAACATGAATGCGACACGCGTCAAGCCCGACGCGGCACGCCTCCTCACGCTCCGGGTGCTGCGCCGCGAACGCCTCTCGCCTCACATCGTGAGGGTCACCCTCGGCGACGGCGACATCGCCCACTTCGTGCCGATGGGGTTCGATCAGTGGTTCCGCCTGTTCCTCCCGGTGTCCGAGGCCTCGCTCGAACGACTGCCGAACAAGCTCGACACGCTCTCCTACCTGCGGTTCCTCGCGATCGCGAAGACCGAGCGCCCGGTGCTGCGCAACTACACCGTGCGCGCCCACCGCGTCGACGGGTCGGAGGGCCCCGAGCTCGACGTCGACTTCGTCGTCCACGGGTCGATCGACGACGGCACCTCGGGACCGGCCGCGACCTGGGCCCAGACATGTCGCCCCGGCGACTCGGTCGCCCTCCTCGACGAGGGGATCGCCTACAACCCGCCGCCCACCGTGGCCGGGGAGGTCGAGCTCGTCGGTGACGAGACCGCGATGCCGGCGGTGGCGGGCGTCCTCGCCTCCTTGCCGCGGTCGGTCACCGGGCGGGCGTTCATCGAGATCCCGCACGCCGACGACCGGCAGGAGCTCGACGCGCCGGCGGGAGTCGACGTGCGCTGGGTGGTGCGGGACGACCGTCGTGCCGTACCGGGTGCCGCCGTGATGGCGACCGCGATCGAGGCGGCTCCGCATCCGGGCGGCAGGTTCCATTGGGCCGCGGGGGAGCAGTCGCTGCCCGCCGCGATGCGGCGGCACTGGGTGCGTGCGGGCGTGGAGAAGGGCCACATCAGTTTCACCGGCTACTGGAAGCACGGCGGCTCGCACTGAGGGCCGCCTCCGCCCGGATCAGGCCGCGACGGGCGCGATGCTCACCATCCAGGCGATGCCGAACCGGTCGGTCAGCATCCCGAAGCGGCCGCCCCACGGCGGAACGTCGAGGGGCATGGTCACCTGACCGCCGTCGCTCAGCGCAGCCCACCAGGCGGAGAGCGCCTCGTCGTCGTCCCCGCTGAGCGAGATCGAGAAGCCCGCCGCCGGCGCGTACGGCATGGAGCTGGGGGTGTCAGACCCCATGAGCGTGAAGCCCGCCGGCGTCTCGAGCTGCGCGTGCATGACGAGATCGTTCTCGGACGGCTCCTGGCCCATCTCGTAGGAGGCGAACGTGTCGATGGTGAGCTCTCCGCCGAAGACGTCGCGATAGAACTCCATGGCGGCGCGCGCGTCGTCTCGGAAGGACAGATAGGGGTTGAGGGTCGTGGACATGCCGTCAGTGTCCCGCCGCCTCACGGGGCCCGCAAGACCCCCCGCTCACCGGTCGCGGTGGTCTTCGGGGTGCAGTCTCGGGCCGCGCCGGGGCTCGATCACGCCGCTCGCGTAGATGAGCCGGATCACCCGCTGGCGGTGGCCCGCCCAGGGGGCGAGCAGCTCCAGCATCCCGTCGTCGTCGACCCGTGAGCCGGTCAGGGCGTATCCGACGTGATGCGCGAGGTGGTAGTCGCCCACGCTGACCGCATCGGGATCGCCGAACGCCCGGATGCGCGTCTCCGCCGAGGTCCACGGCCCGACCCCGCGCAGACTCGTGAGGACGCGCTCACGGTCGTCGGCGTCGAAGGCGGATGCGGCGGCACGCGCGATCGCGTCGCCACGGCGCGCGGCCTCGACGATCGTGCGCGCCTGCGGAGGTTCGAGGCCGGCGCGGTGCCAGGCCCAGGACGGCACGTGCCGCCAGCCGTCTACCGTCGGAGGCACGAACATGGGTTTCGGCGTGGGTCCCGGGGCGCGCTCGCCGTACCAGGTGACGATCCGGCGCCAGGCGGCGAAGGCCTGCAGGCCTGTCACCTTCTGCTCGACGATCGCGCTGACGAGAGCGTCGAAGACGAGATCGGTGCGCCCGATGCGCAGATCGGGATTGCGTCGATGAGCCTCCGCGATCAGCGGGTGGGAGCGCGCGTCGAAGCCGGACGGCTCATCGTGCGCGCCGCAGAGCGCAGGCAGCTGGTCGAGGGCCCACTCGGCGCCGGGCCCCCAAGCGGCGGCGCGGACGACTCCGCCCGGCGCTCCCCGCAGGGCGAGGGTCGCGGGACCGTCGGGCGTGCGGCTCGCGCGCCAGATCACCGGGCCCGCGGTCGTCATGGTCGGATCGCCGGCCCCGTGGCGCTGGGGGAGCACGGCCCGCGCGAGATCGAGCGGGTGCGCAGGGCGGTACTCGGTCTCGCGGGGCCGGGCGTGCGGCGGTCGCGCCTCGCGGGCGGTCGACCGCGCGCGCACCCCGGTCGACCTCATGCCGACACCCTACGTCCGGTCGTCGACATCGCGGCCGGCCGTCAACGCCGCGACGATCGTGGTCACCCCGAAGTCCCACGCCTCGTCGACGTCGCCGCCGAGGTTGAACCCGCCGTTCAGCTCCATCGAGATGAAGCCGGTGGCCCAGGCCGTGAGCGTGCGCGCCGCCTCGAGGGCTCGCTCCGCGCCCGCCAGCCGTGACGACAGGAGCAGGATCGGTTCGCTGGCGGCGGCACCGAACTGCGGCCGCGCCACGGGCACGCCCGCACCGGGCGACATGACCAGCCGGAACGCCGCGGGGCGCTCGGTGCCGAAGCCGCGCAGGGTGTCGGCGAGCCGCCGGGCGTCGGCCTCCGGATCGGCCTCGAGGCGCAGGGTCAGCTCGACCAGTGCCGCCTCGGCGACGAGCTGCAGGAGGTCGTCACGGCTGGCGACCCTCTTGTAGAGGGAGGGCGCGCGGACACCGACGCGATGTGCGACCGCCTGCATCGTGACGCCGGCGAGTCCCTCCTCCTCGAGCAGGGCGCTCGCCGCGCGCACGATCGCGTCGAGCGAGGTTCGTTCGGGAGTGGGCACGATCCAAGTATAGCTATTGACGATAGCCATGATAGCTATGTATCGTAGCCATCATGGAACTCGAACCCGGCCTGCACCGCATCGGCAATGACATCGTCGCCGCGTATATCGTCGTCACCCCGGCGGGGGTGACGGTCATCGACGCCGGTCTCGCCGGCCATTGGCGTGACCTTCTGTCCGAGTTGGCATCGATCGGGCGCAGCCTGGACGACGTGAAGGGCGTCATCCTCACCCATGGCGACGCCGATCACGTCGGCTTCGCCGAGCGACTGAGGCGGGAGTGCGGGGTCCCGGTGTACATCCACCCCGATGATGCGGACCGGGCGAAGGGCGGGGAGAAGCCGGCGAACGCGAAGCAGACGATGAAGCTCGGTGCCACCGCCGGGTTCGCGCTGTACTCGGTGCGCAAGGGCGGTCTTCGCACGACGTGGTTGACCGAGACCGTCGACGTCCGCGACGGCGACACCCTCGACCTCCCCGGCTCCCCGCGGATCATCGGGCTCCCCGGGCACTCGGCCGGCAGCATCGCCGTCCACGTCCCCGACCTGAGCGCCGTCTTCGTGGGTGACGCGCTCACGACCCGGCACGTGCTCACGGGTCGCGTGGGTGCTCAGCCGGCGCCGTTCACCGACGAGCCCGATCGGGCGATCGCGTCGCTCCGGGCGCTTCTTCCGACGCGCGCGACGTGGGTCCTTCCCGGGCACGGCGCTCCGTGGCGCGGCGGCGTCGAGGCCGCGGTCGCGTCGGTCGAGAAGGCGGCCGCGGCGCGCTGAGGCCTGCGCCGCAGCATCCGCCCGAGACGGCGTGATTCAGAAGCGGTCGGGCGAAGGTGTGCCGTGGCCGTACCGGATCGCGACGTCGGCGTGACGGTCGAAGCGGTAGCCGACCCCCCGGACGGTGCGGACGATGTCTTCGTAGGCACCGAGCTTCGCCCGCAGGCGGCGCACGTGCACGTCGATCGTGCGCTCGCCGGGCGCCTCGTCGTCGGTCGAGCCCTCCCAGAGCGACGAGACGAGCTCGGTGCGCTCGATGGTGCGCCCCTCGCGCAGCACGAGGTACTGCAGGAGCTCGAACTCCTTGAACGTGAACGCGGCCGATTCGCCGTCGATGAGCACGCGCTTGCGCGAGATGTCGACCACCACGCCGCCGGGCGCGCGGTCCTCGTCGGCGGGTTCGTCCTTCGTGCGGGCGATCGCCGACGGCTCGTGCAGCGCCAGGCGCACCACGTCGACGTCGCGGCCGCCGGCGCCCACCGGGGCCAGGGCGACGGTCGCGTAGGTCTCGGCGGCGGGAGCGAGTTCGTTCAACGTGCGGCGCAGTGCGTCGACGAGGACGCCCAGGCTGACACCGGCGCTGGCGGCGGTCGCTTCGTCGATGCCGACGTAGAGGGCGAATCCGCGCGGGGTCGTTCCGGCGGGGAGGGCGGCACGCGGGGCGGGAGCGACGGGGGCGGATGCTTCGTCGCCGGTCACCGCGTGGAGGTGACGGGTCTGCGTGGTCGGGCGTTCGAGGAGAGCGGTGTTCGACATGGGAGATGGAGGTCCTTGCGTGGGAACCCGGGCTGAGCCTCGCGGGTTCGGAATGTGTGCGGGACGGCCGTGCGGGCCGGTGGCAAGACGGTCGGATACGCGTGATCGACGCGAGACCGATGTCTCGGGGGACGAGCGCTCGAGGTTCAGAAGTCGAGCGTGGTCCTGGCGGGGGTCACCGAGTCAGCGACACATTCGACAGCACATCGCAACGCGGTCGGCCATCATGCCGACGGTTCCGTTCGCCTCCACGGCGGACAGAGTGCGTGCGTTGAGAGTCATGCTGGCGATTATCTCCAGCATGGGCTGTCAGGTCAAGTCGAAGGTCGCCTCCGGCTGATCGGTGGCGCGTGCTCGCGGGCGTAGCCTCTTCTGGTGACGTCCAGCCCTGTCGATCTCGTATCGGCCCCGCCCCCGCAGTGGTCGGATCTGAGCGCGACCGGACGGCGCGTGCTTCTCGACCTCCTCGTGCACGGCCCCCGCTCCCGCATCCGCATCGCCGAGCGTCTGGGTCTGTCCCGTGCGAGCCTCACCCGTGTGGCGCGCGAGCTCGTCGACAGCGGTGTGGTGCTCCAGGGCGACACGCTGCCGAGCGCGACGCGGGGGCGCCCCGCGGAGGAGCTGCAGCTGCGGCCGCAGGCGGCCCACTTCATCGGCGTGAAGATCACCGCCGAGCGCATCTACGTCGTCGCCACCGATCTCGCCGCCGAGGTGGTCGACGAGATCAGTGCTCCGCTGATCTCGCCCGACGTCGAGACCGTGGTCGACGAGATCTCCGCCGCGGCGGCCAGCCTGATCCGCCGCTTCGGCAACGTGTCGGCGGTGGGGGTCGGCCTCGCGGCAGACGTGCTGCGCCGCGACGGCGAGGCGGTCGTCAAGGCATCGCCGCTGCTCGGGTGGAGCGAGCCCATCCCCCTCCCGCGCCTTCTCGAGGAGCGGATCGGTCTGCCCATCACGGTCACCAACGACGTCCACGCACTCACCGCCGCCCACCACTGGTTCGGCAGCGGGGTCAACCACCGCTCGCTCGTCGTGTACGGCGTCGGAGCCGGTATCGGAAGCGGCGCGGTGATCGACGACGAGCTCGTCGAGGGGGCGAACGGACGCAGCGGCCGTGTCGGTCACACGCGCGTCGGCGGCACGGGGCGGGTGTGCGCGAACGGCCACACCGACTGCGTGCACAGCTTCGTGAGCATGCCGGCCATCGAGCTCAATGCGGGGGTCGCGCCCGGGGAGTACCCCCTCGCCGTCGCCCGCGCGAGAGCCGGCGGCGTGCGCGAGGCGGAGGCGTTCTCGTCGGCGGCATACGCGCTCGGGGCGGTGGTGGCGGAGTCGGTCAATCTCTTCGACCCCGAGCTGGTCTCGCTCATGGGGGAGGGCCTCGACATGCTCGACCTCGCACCCGGCGCCTACCGCGACGGCCTCGTCGCGCACCTCGAGCAGGTGCCGATCGAGAGCGTCCGCACAGAGCGTCCCCCCTTCACTTTCGGCCTGTACGCGCGCGGTGCGTCGGCCACGGCGATCCGCGATCTCCTCTCGGAGTGAGTTCGCCGGAGGCGTCTCACGGACGCTTCCATGTTTTTGTTTCACTAGTTGACAAATGAGCGCGGGTCGCTGAAGGTGGGTATCGGCAAGCCGGTCGAACGCCGGCCGCCGACCCGCACTGAGACCAATCGCGGCGTTCGTCGCGACTACAAGGGAGTAGAAAGTGAAGCGCACCACTTCTCTTCGCATCGGCGCAGCAGCCGTTGCGAGCGCAGCAATCCTCGTCACCGCCGGTTGCGCCGGCGGGTCGGGTGAAGAGTCCGGCCCCGTCACGCTCGAGTATTGGGCGTGGGCGCCCGGCATCGAAGACGTCGTGGCGGTGTGGAACGAGAACAACCCCGACATCCAGGTGAACGTCGTCGAGGCCGCCGGTGCCGACGACATGGTCGCCAAGCTCCTCGCCGCCCAGCGCGCCGGAGAGGGCCCCGACCTCGCTCAGGCCGAGTACCAGAAGCTTCCGAACCTCGTCGTGAGCGACGTGGCCATGGACATCAGCGAGTACGCCGACCAGTTCACGGGCGACTACACCGAGGGCGCTCTCAGCCTCGTGACCGTCGGCGAGGGCATCTACGCCGTGCCGCAGGACACCGGGCCCATGATCTTCATGTACCGCAAGGACATCTTCGACGCCAACGGGTGGGCGCCGCCCACCACGTGGGACGAGTACGCCGCGTTGGCCGCGGCCGTCAAGACCACGCTGCCGGGGTCGTTCCTCGGCGGGTACCCCGATGACGCCTCGACCATGGCCGCCTATGCGCAGCCGCTCGGCGCGCAGTGGTGGGCCACCGAGGGCGACGCGTGGAAGGTGGGAGTCGATGACACCGAGACCCAGCGCGTGGTGAACTTCTGGCAGCCGCTCGTCGAGGAGGGCCTGGTCGACACCACGCACTTCTTCACCCCCGAGTGGGGCACGATGATGAACGACGGCACGCTCCTCAGCTGGACCGCCGGAGCATGGGCGCCGGCCTCGGCGTTCTCGGTCGCCCCCGACACCGCGGGCCTGTGGGCCGCCGCCGAGATGCCCACCTGGGACGGCGAGTCCGAAACCGGGTTCATGGGCGGATCGTCGGTCATGGTGACCCAGAACTCCGAGCACCCCGAAGAGGCCGTGAAGTTCCTGCAGTGGCTCAACGGCAGTGAAGAGGGCGGCAGTGGCCTCATCGACATCGGTCTGTTCCCCGCGTCGTCGGCAGGACAGGCGGAACTGGCGGGTCGCCCTGTGCCCGACCTCGTGAGCGGTCAGAGCGACTTCTGGGATCTCGCGGTCGACATCGCAGGCAACAGCGCGACGTTCACGTGGGGTCCGAACGTGCAGGTCGCGTTCGACGCCTGGTCGGACGGCGTGAAGGCCGCCGCGCAGAACGGCGGTTCGTTCGCCGACGTGCTGTCCGCCGCGCAGTCCGCGGTCATCGCGGATCTCGAAAGCTCCGGCTTCACGGTCGCCGACTGACCTACCCGATCGGAGGGAGGGCGCGTCCACGGGCGCGCCCTCCCGCCACCTAGGAGACCCACGACGTGACGACCTTGACCCCCCGCGGCGCCGCCCGGCGGACGACCCTGCGGCCCCGCGTGGCCCCGTGGATGTTCCTCGCCCCCGCGCTCATCCTCTTCGTGATGTTCCTGATCGTCCCGATCGGGTACGCGATCTATCTGAGCGTGATGCAGCTGAGGTCCTCCGGCGGCGCGTTCGGCATCCGCCGGCAGACGTTCGTCGGCCTCGACAACTACATCGCCACCCTCACCGACCCCGAACTGCTCGCCTCGCTCGGGCGTCTCGGGATCTTCGCGATCATCTCGGTTCCGCTCACCCTCGGACTCGCCCTGATGTTCGCCCTGCTCCTGGATCTCCCGCGTGTGCGCTTCCAGCGGTTCTCGCGGCTGGCGATCTTCCTCCCCTACGCGGTCCCCGGCGTGATCGGCGCCCTCCTGTGGGGCTTCCTCTACCTCCCGCGGACGAGCCCGGTCAGTTATGCCCTGGCGGCCGTGGGCCTCCCGTCGATCGACTTCCTCAACGGCTCGTGGCTCTACCTCTCGCTGTCGAACATCGCGGTGTGGGCGGGCGTCGGGTTCAACATGATCGTGATGTACACCGCTCTGCGCTCCATCCCGGCCGAGCTCTACGAGGCGGCCAAGATCGACGGCGCCAACGAATGGCAGATCGCGTGGCGGATCAAGGTGCCGCTCCTGACCCCCGCGCTCATCCTGACCTTCCTCTTCTCGATCATCGCCACGTTGCAGGCCTACTCGGAGCCGACGACCCTCCGGGCCATGTCGAACTCCATCTCGTTCAACTTCTTCCCGCTCATGAAGATCTATCGCGATGCGTTCAACCTGGACAACACCTCCGGCGCCGCCGCCGCGTCGGTCATCCTGGCGCTGGGAACGCTGATCATCTCGCTCGGGCTCCTTCGCCTCCTGCAGCGCCGCACCTTCGGAGAGAACTGATGACCACCCTCACCGAGCGGACGCCCCGCTCCGCGCGCACTCCTCGTTCCACGGGCCCCTCCCGACCGGCGGGCACGCCCCGCTCGGCGCGTCGCACCCGTGTGATCCCGACCCTCGTGCTGATCGTCGGTGCGATCTACACGCTCATCCCGATCGTCTGGGTCTTCACCGCGTCGACCAAGACCCGCGGCGAGCTCTTCAGCACGTTCTCGTTCGTCCCGGGCACCGGGTTCTGGCAGAACCTCGTCGACCTGTCCACCTACGGCGGCGGCGTCTACTGGAAGTGGGCGCTGAACAGCATCCTGTACGCCGGCGGCGGCGCGGTGCTCTCGACCCTCGTCTCGGCCGCCGCGGGCTACGCCCTGGCCCGGTACCGCTTCCGCGGTCGCGCGCTCGTGTTCAACGTGCTGCTCGCGGGCGTCATGCTGCCTCAGATCACGCTCGCGATCCCGCAGTACTTCCTCATGGCCGAGATCGGCCTGGCGAACACGTACTGGGCCGTGCTGCTGCCGAGCATCATCAACCCGTTCGGCATCTACCTGGCGACGATCTATGCGCAGTCCTCCGTGCCCGAGGACACGGTGGAGGCGGCCCGACTCGACGGCGCGAGCGAGCTGCGCATCTTCCGCTCCATCGCGATGCCGCTCATGATCCCGGGCCTCATCACCGTGTTCCTCCTGCAGTTCGTCGGCATCTGGAACAACTTCCTGCTGCCGTTCATCATGCTCAGCAACGAGGAGCTCTACCCGCTGACGACCGGTCTCTACCTGCTGCTCAACCGCGGCACCGGTACCCCCGCGCTCTACTCGCTCGCGATCATCGGCGCTCTGCTGGCACTCATCCCGCTCCTGCTGATGGTGCTCGTGCTGCAGCGCTTCTGGCGACTCGACCTCATCAGCGGCAGCCTCAAGGGCTGATCGCACTCGATCACGAAAGAACCATGAACGACTTCATCTCGCACGCCGCCGATCTCCCGGCTCCCACCCGTTTCCCCTGGATCGCCGAGGGCATCGCCTTCGGCGGCGACTACAACCCCGAGCAGTGGCCGGAGGAGCTCTGGCCCGAAGACATCGCCCTCATGCAGCGCGCGGGCGTCACCTCGGTCTCGCTCGGCATCTTCTCCTGGGGCATGCTCGAGGTCGCCGACGACGTCTGGGAGTGGGGGTGGCTCGACCGCATCATGGACCTGCTGCACGCCGGCGGGATCGGTGTGAACCTGGCCACGCCGACGGCCGCGCCTCCGATCTGGCTGCTGCAGTCGCATCCGGAGATCGCGACGGTGGATGCCGACGGTCACCGCACCGCGCAGGGAGGGCGGCTCGCGTGGTCGCCGAGCTCCGCGGTGTTCCGGCGCTACGCCGTGCGGGTCGTCCGGGCCGTGGCCGAGCGCTACGGCACCCACCCCGCGCTGCGCATGTGGCACGTCAGCAACGAGATCGGCAACGAGAACGGGCGCTGCTTCAGCGAGGAGACGGGAGCGGCCTTCCGCGTCTGGCTCGCCGCGCGCTTCGGTGACGTCGAACAGCTCAACGCCGCCTGGGGCACCGCCTTCTGGGGGCACCACTACACCTCGTTCGATCAGATCGAGCCTCCTCGCGGTGCGCGGACCGGTCACAACCCGGCCCTCCTGCTCGACTTCGAACGGTTCACCTCCGACGCCCTCATCGGCCACTACCGCGCCGAGCGCGACGTGCTGCGCGAGATCACGCCCGACGTGCCGATCACCACGAACTTCATGGTCATGAACACCCCCGGCGCGACCGATCACGAGGTGTGGGCGCGCGAGGTCGACATCGTCGCGAACGACCACTACACGATCGGCGCCGACCCGCACCGGCACAGCGAGCTCGCCTTCAGCGCAGACCGCGTGCGCGGTCTCGTGGACGGGCGGCCCTGGATGCTGATGGAGCACTCCACCGCGGCGGTGAACTGGCAGGGCGTGAACCGCGCGAAGTCCGCCGGCGAGATGGCGCGCGATTCGCTCGCACACGTCGCCCGCGGCTCCGACGGCGTGCTGTTCTTCCAGTGGCGCGCCTCCACCGCGGGAGCCGAGCAGTTCCACTCCGCGATGATCCCGCATGCGGGCGTCGACTCGCAGATCTTCCGCGATGTCGAGCAGCTGGGTGCGACGCTCACGGCACTCGCACCAGTGCGGGGCAGCCGGGTCGAGAAGGCCCGCGTCGCGCTGCTCTTCGACCACGACACGGTCGCGGCGCTGCGTTCGGGCCGCAAGCCCAGCACCCGCGTCGATCCGATCGATATGCCCATCGCGATCCACCGCGCGTTGACCCAGCGGGGGATCGCGGTGGACGTGCTGCCCTCGTCGGCCGACCTCGATGGATACGCCGCGGTCGTCGTACCCACGCTGTACCTCGTCGACGACGCACTGCCGGCGCGCGTCGAGCGCTTCGCGGCGGCGGGCGGGCACGTGCTCGTGACCTACTTCTCCGGCATCGCCGATGTGAACAACCGGGTGCGCACCGGAGGCTACCCCGGCGCATTCCGCGACCTCCTCGGTGTGCGCGTCGACGAGTTCTTCCCGCTGATGGCGGACGAGAGCGTCGAGCTCGACAACGGCTGGACCGCCGACGTCTGGCTCGAGAACGTCGACGCCCACGATGCAGAGGTGCTCGCCCGCGTCGCGACCGGCGAGCGGGCCGGTGTGCCCGCCTACACCCGCCGCACCGTGGGAGCGGGATCGGCCGCCTACCTGGCCACCCGCCCCGACGAAGCGGGTCTCGACGCGGTCGTGGGCGATCTCGTCGACATCGCCGGCGTTCAGCCGGTGGCCGTCGTCGACGCCGGCCTCGAGGTGACGCGGCGCACCGCCGACGACCGGTCGTACCTGTTCCTGATCAACCAGACGGGCCACGAGCGCCGGGCCGAAGCATCCGGTCGCGATCTCGTCTCGGGCGAGAGCTACGAGGGGTCTGTGCGCGTCGCGCCCGGCGCCGTCGTCGTCATCGAGGAGTCACGGTGAAGTTCACCGACGGGTTCTGGCAGCTGCGTCCCGGAGTCGCGGCCCTCTACGCCCAGGAGGCGTACGACATCTGGCCCACCGACGACTCCGCGGGGCTCGTCGTCACGGCCCCCACGAAGGTCGTCGCCGGGCGCGGCGACACGCTCAACCGGGCGACGCTGACGGTCGCGCTGTCGTCGCCCGCCGAGGGGGTCGTGCGCGTGCGGATCGCGCACCACCTCGGCGGTGCGGCCCCCCGGTCGTTCGACCTCCCCGGTGAGTCGTCCGCGGGCGAGACCGTGCTCGACGCCACCGGCGGGGAGCTGCGGACCGGCTCACTCGTCGCGCGCATCGAGCAGGGCGCCCCGTGGTCGCTCTCGTTCTCGTCGAACGGGCGTCGGCTCACCGGCAGCGGTGCGAAGGCGGCGGGATACATGACTCTCGCCGACGACGCGCAGGTCGACCCGGGAATCGTCGGCAACGCCCGTGCGGGCACGCCGGTCGGGCGCCCCCGCACGTTCGTGCACGAGCAGCTCGACCTCGGCGTCGGCGAACTGGTCTACGGTCTCGGCGAGCGCTTCGGCCCCCTCGTCAAGAACGGCCAGACGGTCGACATCTGGAACGCCGACGGCGGCACGTCGAGCGAGCAGGCGTACAAGAACGTGCCGTTCTACATCTCGAGCCGCGGGTACGGCGTGCTCGTGAACGACCCCGGTCACGTCTCGTTCGAGATCGGCTCGGAGGCGGTCGAGCGCGTGCAGTTCTCGGTGCCCGGCGAGGTGCTGGAGTACTTCGTGATCGACGGCCCGACCCCGAAGGACGTGCTCGAGCGCTACACCGCTCTCACCGGCCGCCCCCCGGTCGTGCCCGCGTGGTCGTACGGCCTGTGGCTGTCGACGAGCTTCACCACCGACTACGACGAGGCGACGGTCACCTCCTTCATCGATGAGATGGCCCGACGCGAGCTGCCGGTATCGGTCTTCCACTTCGACTGCTTCTGGATGCGCGAGTTCAACTGGTGCGACTTCGAATGGGATCCGCGGGTCTTCCCCGATCCCGACGGGATGCTGCAGCGCCTCCACGAGCGGGACCTCCGGGTGTCGGTGTGGATTAATCCCTACATCGGACAGCGGTCGCCGCTGTTCGCCGAGGCGGCCTCGCAGGGTTTCCTGGTGAGCCGCGCCGACGGCTCGGTATGGCAGTGGGACCTCTGGCAGGCGGGGATGGGGCTGGTCGACTTCACCAACCCCGACGCGACGCGCTGGTACCAGGACAAGCTGCGCGACCTCATCGCGCAGGGCGTCGACTGCTTCAAGACCGACTTCGGCGAGCGCATCCCGCTCGATGTCGAGTACTTCGACGGCAGCGCGCCCGACCGCATGCACAACCTCTACACGCATCTCTACAACAAGGCCGTCTACGACGTGCTGGTCGAGACGCGCGGTGAGGGCGAGGCGGTGCTGTTCGCACGGTCGGCCACGACCGGCGGGCAGACCATGCCGGTGCACTGGGGAGGCGATTCGACCTCGACCTTCCCGTCGATGGCCGAGACGCTCCGCGGCGGTCTCTCGCTCGCGCTGAGCGGCTTCGCGCACTGGAGCCATGACATCGGCGGCTTCGAGGGCACCCCCGACGCGACGGTGTTCAAGCGGTGGACCGCCTTCGGGATGCTGGGCACCCACAGCCGGTTCCACGGGTCGCAGTCGTACCGGGTGCCGTGGCAGTTCGACGACGAGGCGGTGGAGGTCACCCGCATCTTCACGCGGCTGAAGATGCGGCTGATGCCCTACCTCTTCCAGCAGGGGCTGGATGCGGCCGCCACCGGGGTCCCGGTGATGCGGCCCATGGTGCTCGAATTCCCCGACGACCCCGCGGCGGCCTATCTCGACAGGCAGTACATGCTGGGCGCCGACCTGCTCGTCGCGCCCGTCTTCTCGGAGTCGGGCGAGGTGGAGTTCTACCTTCCCGCGGGCGACTGGACGTCTCTGCTTACGGGCGCGACCGTCCGCGGGGGAGGATGGCGTCGCGAGACGCACGGTTTCGACAGCATCCCGCTGTACGCCCGCCCCGGCGCGGTCATCCCGTGGGGGGCTCGCTCCGACAGGCCGGACTACGACTATCTCGACGGGCTCACCCTCCGGGTGTTCCCCGGCGGTGAGGGTGAGGCAGAGGTGACGGTGACCACTCCCGACGGGAGAAGCGAGACGCTCCGCGCCGACCGTGGGGACGTGACCCGGTGAGCGCGGGGAACGCCGATTACCGCGACAGCGGACTCGTCTTCCCCGAGGGGTTCACCTTCGGGTCGGCGACCGCGTCGTACCAGGTCGAGGGCGGGGCCCGTGAAGACGGGCGCCTCCCGTCGATCTGGGACACCTTCAGCGGGACGCCCGGGCGCGTGTGGAACGGCGACACCGGCGACGTGGCGTGCGACCACTACCACCGGTGGGAATCCGACCTCGACCTGATGAAGGATCTCGGGCTCGACGCCTACCGGTTCTCGATCGCCTGGCCGCGGATCGTGCCGGCCGGCACGGGCGCCGTGAACCAGGCCGGCATCGACTTCTACTCGCGACTGGTCGACGGGCTGCTCGAACGCGGGATCCGTCCCGTCGCGACGCTGTACCACTGGGATCTGCCGCAGCCGCTCGAGGACGCCGGCGGGTGGCCGGTGCGGGCGACGGCCGACGCCTTCGAGCGGTACGCGGAGATCATGGGGACGGCGCTCGGCGACCGCATCCACACCTGGACGACCCTGAACGAGCCGTGGTGCTCGGCCTACCTCGGCTACGGCCAGGGCGGGCATGCCCCCGGCCGTGCCGAACCCGCGTCGGCGCTCGCCGCGGTGCACCACCTGAACCTCGCCCACGGGCGCGCGGTGCAGGCGCTGCGCGCGACCTCGACCGGCGACCCCGACTACTCCGTGACGCTCAACTTCCACGTGGCGCGCGGCCGCGGAGATCAGGCCGCGGAGGCGATCCGTCGCGTCGATGCGCTCGCCAATCGCGCCTTCACCGGGCCGATGCTGCGGGGCGAGTACCCGGCGGATCTGCTGCAGGACACCGCATCCGTCACCGACTGGTCGTTCGTGCAGGAGGGCGACCTGGAGGCCATCCACCAGCCGATCGACGTGCTGGGCGTCAACTACTACTCCACCGTCACGGTGCGGCTCTGGGACGGTGTCTCGCCCCGCCAGGTGAACGACGGGCACAAGGCCACCGCCGGCGGCACCGCCTGGCCCGGCAGCGACGGGGTGCTCGAATTCCTCGAGCAGCCCGGTCCGTACACCGAGATGGGCTGGAACATCGCACCCGAGGGGCTCGAGGAGCTCCTGCTGTCGCTCCGCGAGCAGTTCCCCGACCAGGCGCTCATGGTCACCGAGAACGGCGCCGCGTTCGCCGACGAGGTCGCCGAGGACGGATCCGTCCCCGACGCCGACCGGCTCGACTACCTCAGGCGTCACTTCACCGCCGCGCACCGGGCGATGCAGCAGGGCGTCGACCTGCGCGGATACTTCGTCTGGTCGCTGCTCGACAACTTCGAGTGGGGGTACGGGTACGCCAAGCGGTTCGGCATCGTGCGGGTCGACTTCGACACGCTCGAGCGCACCGTCAAGCAGAGCGGTGAGTGGTACGCGCGACTGGCGAAGACGGGCACGCTTCCGGAGTAGGGCGGCGACGCAGCATCCGCTCGTGTCGGCCGCTGCGTCGGCGAACGGCGCCGTCGTCGGAGCTACCGCCCGGAAAGCTCCGACCTCGGTGTGATTCTCCGACGGCGAAGGCATCTCCGCGCCGGTCGAGCGTAGCCTGGAGTGATGGCTGATCTGCGATTCACCGACGAGAAGGACGCCTCGCGGTACACGCTGCACAACGGCGACGACCTCGTCTCGGTGCTCGACTACCGCGACGATGGGCGCACGGTCGCGATGACCCGCGCCTACACGATCCCCACCTTCCGCGGGCACGGGTACGCCGGCGAGCTCGTCGAGCGCGCGGTCGCCGAGCTCGAGCGCGACGGCTCGCGCCAGGTGAGCCCGGTGTGCTGGTACGTGAACGACTGGTTCGACGCGCGCCCCGAGCGCGCCGGCATCCTGGAAGCGCGCGCCGGAGCGTAGCCGGGGCGCCGGTCCTACACTGGCGACGTGCACATGGAGGATGCCTTCACCGCCGTCGCGATCGGATTCGAGTCGATCGGCGCTCTCGCCATGACGGCGGGGTTCGTGGTCGCGGTCGTCCTCGGCATCCGTTCCCTTCGTCGCGGCGAGGGCGGGTCGCGGGCCTTCGCGGTGCTGCGCACGACCCTCGGCGGGGCGATCCTCCTCGGCCTCGAGGTGCTCGTGGCCGCCGACCTCATCCGCACCATCACGTCGAAGCCCTCGGTCGAGGACGCCCTGATCCTCGGGCTCATCGTGCTCATCCGCACCGTGCTGTCGATGTCGATCCAGATCGAGATCGACGGGGTGCTGCCGTGGCGTCGCGCGCTCCTCACGAGCGGCGGCCAGGTCGTCGCCGGCGCGGTGGCCCGTGACCGGGCCGCAGGCAGGTCCGCCGACGACTGACCCGCCGCGCCCGGGGCGTCAAGCCCCCTCACGTCCGGCGCCTCTGCGGCCAGGGTGGAGGAAACGAGAGGAGCGGTGATGAGCGATCAGAACCTGCCCGAGGGCGTCATCAACGCGAACCCGCCCGGCGGCTACGAGAGCGGCGACGTCGCCGACGGCGAGACGGCGGAGCAGAACCGGGATGCTGCGGGCTCGCCCGGGCTCTCGGAGTCGGGGCTCGCGCCGCAGGGCGGCGACGAGCCGTCCGACCCCATCGAATCCCCGGACGCCACGCAAGGCGCCGACCCCGATCTCGCCGCCGACGAGGAGAGCTGACATGCCCGAGAACCACGACGCAGACCAGAACGAGGGCGTCGCCGCGAACGCCGACCAGGTTCCCGGAGCGGGAGCCTCGGCGGCGGACTCGTACGGCGGAGCGGTCTCGGACGAGCCGACCCCCGTGACCGAGCCCGGCACGCAGAACGAGCCCGTGCAGGACATGCACGACACGACCGACGAGGACAAGATCATCGGCATCGTCGCTCAGACCCGTCAGGACGTCGGCGGCAAGGGCGAGCGTCGCATCGCAGAGGTGCTGCGCCAGCGCTTCCGCGAGACCGGCGTGGACGTAGCCGACGACCGCATCGCCGCCCTGGTCGCCGAGGTCGCCCGGGGCTGACGCGGTCTCCCCGCAGAGTTCTGCGGCGTTCCCTCTCGTCGAGACCGTACGTTCTCGCCGAGCCCGCACGTCATTGCGGACAGTCGCGTGGTGGCTCGGCGGTCTCGTACGGTCTCGACGGGTCTGGAAGCGGGCGAAGAGCGCGCGTATCGTGTGGCGCATGTGCCGCAACATCGTTCCGCTCCACAACTTCGAGCCCGCAGCGACCGACGCGGAATGCCACGACGCCGCGCTCCAGTTCGTCCGCAAGATCGCCGGGACCACCAAGCCGTCCCGCGCCAACCAGGCGGTGTTCGACGAGGCCGTCGAGCAGATCGCTCACGCCACGCGTCATCTCATCGACGGTCTCGTCACCACCGCCGCGCCGAAGACGCGCGAGGACGAGGCCGCAAAACGCCAGGCGCGTTCCGCCGAGCGCTACGAAGCCATCCGCGTGTACCAGCGGGAGAAGCGGGCGGCTCGCGCGGCATCCTGATCCCCTCGCCGTTCGGTGAGGTCGACCACCCGATGGCGCCCCGTGCGGCCTCGCGTCCGGGCTGCTCGGGGAGTCTGAACGCCCGTGTCGGAGGCGGCACGTACCGTGTCGGTATGCGCATCCTGCACACGTCCGACTGGCACATCGGCCGGTCGTTCCACGGCCACAGCACGCTCGACGCGCTGCGCGGCGTGCTCGACGTGCTGGTCGAGCAGGTGAGCGAGCACCGCATCGACGTCGTGGTGCTCGCCGGCGACGTGTTCGACTCCGCTGCTCCGGCGGCAGCCTGCTACTCGCTCCTCAGCGACACCCTCGTGAAGCTCTCCGACGCGGGCGCCCGGGTGATCGTGACGAGCGGCAACCACGACTCCGCCGCCCGGCTCGGGTTCCAGTCGGCGCTCCTGCGGCCGGGCATCAGCGTGGTGACCGACCCTGCCTCCGTCGGTGCCCCCGTCACCATCGACGACGCCGACGGCCCCGTGCACTTCTACGCCATCCCCTATCTCGAACCCGCGATCGTCCGCCACCGGTGGGAGGGCGTCGAGCTGCGCAGTCAGGCCCAGACGCTGGGGCACGTCATGGGCATCGTGCGCGACGACCTCGCCGAGCGCGGCGGTCGGTCGGTCGTCGTCTCCCACTGCTTCACCGCGGGCGTCGAAGCCACACCCGGTGTCGAACGAGAGATCCGCCAGGGCGGTCTCGACGTCGTGCCCGTCTCGGTCTTCGACGGCCCCGACTACGTCGCACTCGGACACATCCACGGCCGCCAGACCCTCACCGATCGTGTGCGCTACGCCGGAGCGCCCCTGCACTACAGCTTCGGCGAGGGCGACAAGCCCCGCGGGTCGTGGCTCGTCGACCTGGATGCTGCGGGCCTGGCGTCCGTCGAATGGCTCGCTCTGCCCGTGCCCCGCCCTCTCGTGACGCTCCGCGGAACGCTCGACGAGCTGCTCGGCGACCCCCGCTTCGCCGAGCACGAGCAGTCGTGGGTGTGCGCGCAGTACACCGACCCCACGCCGCAGCTCGACCCGATGCGGCGCCTGCAGCACCGGTTCACCCACTGCGCGACGGTCATGCACGCGCCCATCGGCGCGGTCGCCGACGACGGGCGGGACTACGCCGGGCGGGTACGAGCGGCGCGTGACGACGTCGAACTCGTCGACGCCTTCCTCGCCCACGTGCGCGCCGGCGAAGGCGCCTCCGCCGACGAGGTGACGCTCATGAGAGAGGTCGTCGACGCGCGCACCCTGACCGAGGCGACGGCGTGAAGCTCCACCGGCTCGAGCTGGCCGGGTTCGGCCCGTTCCTCGAGCGGCAGAGCGTCGACTTCGACGCGTTCGCCGACGACGGCATCTTCCTGATCGCCGGGCGCACCGGTGCCGGCAAGTCGAGCGTGCTCGACGGGGTGTGCTTCGCCCTCTACGGCAGCGTGCCGCGGTACGAGTCCGGCGAGAAGAGGCTGCGCAGCGATCATTGCGGCCCCGAAGACCCCACCGAGGTCACGCTCGAGTTCACCGCCGAGGGCAGCCGATGGCGTGTCCGTCGCTCGCCGGAGTACGAGCGGCCGAAGAAGAACGGCGGCGGATTCACGACACAGGCGCCGCAGGCCCTGCTGGAGGAGTTCTCCTCGGGCACGTGGACCGGCGTCGCCGCCCGACCTCGTGACGTCGCCGCGCGGCTCGACGAGATCCTCGGCCTCACGCAGCAGCAGTTCCTGCAGGTCATCCTGCTCGCACAGAACCGCTTCGCGCGGTTCCTGCTCGCCCGCAACGACGAACGGCAGGCGCTGCTGCGCACCCTGTTCGCCACGCGCACGTACGAGGACTACGAACGCGAGCTCGAGAGCCGCCGCAAAGATGCCGAGCGCGCCCTCGCCGCCGAGGGCGACACGGCCCGTGTGCTGGTCGACGAGGGCGAGCTCCTCGCGCGCGAGTCCGACCTCGACGGGACGACGCACGGTGCGATGGCCGCTGAGTCGACGGATGCTGCCGCGCCGCCCGAGAGCGTCGATGCGGTGCGGCCCCTCGCCGACCGGGTCGTTGCGCTCGTGCGCGCCGTCGAGCGCGCGGAGTATCGCGTCGACACGCTCGCCCGCGCGCGCGACGGCGCCGACGCCGAGCTCGCGGCGGCGACGGAGCGCGAGCGGGCGGCGGCCGCGCTGCGCGCCGCCCAGGAGCAGCGCCTCACCGCTCGGGCGGCCCTCGAGGCGCTCGAGGCTCGGGCGGAACGCATCGCCGAGATGCGCGCCGAGCTGGCGCTCGCCAACGCGGCCGAAGCCCTCCGCTCGTCGATCGAGAACGCCGGTCGTGCCGAGTCCGCGGCGCGACGAGCCGCCGACGCCGAACGCGACGCGCTCGCGCGGTGTTCGGCCCTGGGCGAGGGGTCGCCGACGAACGCCTCCCTCCGTGACCGCGAAGACGAACTGGCCGCGACCATCGCGGCGAGCGACGCCGCGCTCGCCGCCGAGGGGGAGCGCACCGCGATCGACGCCTCTCTCCGCGCGGCGCGCGAGAGCGAACAGGCGATGCTGCGCGAGATGGCCGAGCTCGACGAGCGTCGCCGCCCCGTCCCCGCCCTGCTTGCGCAGCTGTCCGAGCGCCTGACCGCCGTGGCGGGCGCCGCCCGGGGCGCCGAATCTGCGCGCGCGGTCCTCGCCGACACCGAACGCAGGCGTGCCGCCGCCCATGAGGCGGTCGCGCTCGAGGCCAGTGTCCGCACGGCTGAGCGCGAGGCGCTCGAGCGCGGAACGGCCGTGACGACGACGGCCGCGCGCCTGACGGCACTGCTTCAGCGCCGGCTCGACGGTGCGGCGGGCGATCTCGCCGCCGCCCTCGTCGACGGTGAGCCCTGCCCTGTCTGCGGCGCGGTCGACCACCCGCATCCTGCGCCCGTGTCGGACGACCCCGTCGGCGATGACGAGATCGCCGCCGCCGAGGCCGAGAAGGACGCCGCCATCGACGCCGACCGGGCAGCGGCTCTCGCGTGGCGTGCGGCCCGCGACGCGCATGCCCTCATCGCGGTCCGGGCAGGAGGCGACGACGTCGCCACGCTCGACGCGGCTGTCGAATCGGCGGCGGCTGCGCTGTCCCGCGCCGAGGCCGACGTCTCGGCGGCGGAGGCGCTGACCGCCGAGCACGCCGAGCTCTCGGCGCTCGCCGAGGCGGCCGCGCTCGAGCACGCCCGGCTGACCGAGGCGCTGGCCGAGGTGCGGCAGCGGGTCGCGCTCGACGAGCAGCGCGCGACGACCGCCGCAACGATCGTCGACGCCGCGCGCGGCGAGTTCGCCACGGTGGCCGAGCGCCGAGCCGACGCGGTCGGTCGACGCGATGCGGTGCGCGCCCTCGCCGAGGCGCGGGCCGAGCTCGCGCTGCGCACGCAGGTGCTCGCCGATGCTCGCGCCGACCGCGACGCCCGTCTGGCCGCGTCCACGTTCGACGACCCGTCCGCGGTCGAGGCCGCGCTCCGCGACCCCGCCGCGCGGGCGCGGCTCGACGACGCGGTGCGCGAGCACGAAAGCGCCGCCCGTGCGGCGAAGGAGCGCCTGCTCGAGCTCGAGCTCGCCCTCGTCGACGCGCCCGACGAACTCGTCGACCTCGACGGGCCCGCCCGGGCCGTCGCCGTGGCGCGGGAGGCCTTCACCTCCGCGATCTCCGCGCTGGCCGCCGCGACGGGGGTCGCCGAACGCCTCCGCGATCTCACCCAGCGCGCCGACGCCGCGACCGAGGGCATCACCGCCCTCGCCGACCGGCACGCGGTGATCGCCCGACTGGCCAACACGGTCGCCGGGCGCGCGCCCAACACGCACCGCATGACGCTCGAGACGTTCGTGCTGGCCGCCGAGCTCGAAGAGATCGTCGGCGCGGCGAACCTCCGCCTCGCCGAGATGTCGTCGGGGAGGTACCGCCTGCAGCATTCCGACGCGCTCGCGGCTCGCGGCGCGGCATCCGGCCTCGGACTCGAGATCATGGACGCCTTCACCGGCCAGGCGCGCCCACCGCAGTCGCTCTCCGGGGGTGAATCGTTCCTCGCCTCCCTCGCCCTCGCCCTCGGCCTCGCCGAGATCGTCACCGCACGCGCCGGCGGTCTGCGCCTCGACACCCTCTTCATCGACGAGGGCTTCGGGTCGCTCGACGACGACACCCTCGATCTGGCCATGCGCACGCTCGACGAACTGCGCCAGGGCGGGCGCACGGTCGGAGTCATCAGCCACGTCGCATCGATGAAGGAGCAGGTCCCCGCTCAGCTGCTCGTCGAGGCGACGCCGCAGGGGCCGAGCGTGATCCGGCAGCAGTCCACCGTCGCCGTCTGAGTCGCACGGGTAGGCTGGAGGCATGAACAAGTCGACGATCTGGTCCATCCTCGGAGTCATCGTCGCGATCGTGATCGCGTGGTTCCTCGTGAACATCCTGTTCTCGGTGCTCGCGTTCGTCTTCAAGCTGCTCATCGTCGCGGTGGTCGCCGCCGTCGTGTACTTCGCACTGCGGGCGCTCTTCTCCCGCGACCGCGAGGTGTGATTTCCACACGATGAGCAAGGGGGGCCGCGTGCGAGTGATCCGTGGCTACCCTGAAGCGTGATGTCTGACGCGCCCTCCACCCAGAACCGGAAGGGCGCACACCCTCCCACCCAGGACATCCAGCTGAGCCCGAGCCACCGCTGGCGGGCCTACTGGATCGCGGTGTCGGTCGCCGCTCTGACGATCCTCGACCTCAGCAAGGTCAACGTCGCGCTTCCCTCGATCGAGTCGGCGCTCGGGGCGGGGCCGACCGAGCTGCAGCTCATCGTCTCGGGTTACATCCTCACCTTCGGTCTCGTGCTCGTACCCGCAGGACGCCTCGGCGACCAGCGCTCACGACGCGCGCTCTTCCTCATCGGCCTCTCGCTCTTCCTCGTCACCAGCCTCGCTTGTGCGCTCGCGCCCACGGCGCCGATCCTGCTCGTCTCCCGCCTGCTGCAGGGCGTCGCCGCCGGGATCCAGATGCCGCAGGTGCTCGGGCTCATCCAGCAGCTGTTCCAGGGCAAGGAGCGCGGCCGCGCGTTCGGGCTCTTCGGCGCCACCATCGGCATCGCGACCGCCTTCGGTCCTACCCTCGGCGGCCTGATGATCGCCCTCGGTGGAGAGACAGACGGGTGGCGGCTCATCTTCTGGATCAATGTGCCGCTCACCCTCATCGTGATCGTGCTCGCGGCCTTCTTCCTCCCGAGCACGCGCACGAAGTCGCATCGCAAGGTGCAGCTCGACCCCGTCGGCGTGCTGCTGTTCGGGCTCGCGGTCGCCGGTCTCATGCTGCCGTTCCTGCTCACCACGGGCTCGCCGGACGACAACCCCGCGCGGTGGTGGCTGATCGTCGGCGGCGCCGTGTTCGTCGCGGCCTTCATCGCGTGGGAACGCCGCTACTCCGCGCGGGGGCGCGTGCCGCTCATTCCGTTCGAGGTCTTCGCGCACGCCTCGTACCGCAACGGCGTGCTCATCTCGACGACCTACTTCGCCGCGCTCCCGGCGACCTTCATCCTCACGACGCTGTTCCTTCAGAGCGGGCTCGATCTCGAGCCGGTGTTCGCCGGGATGGTGACGATCGGTTTCGCCATCGCCTCGGCCATCTCGTCGTGGATCGGCGGCAACCTGGTCACCCGGCTCGGGCGACCTCTCGTGGTCTGGGGCGTTGCGGGTCTGCTCGTGAGCATCGTCGGCATGGTCTCCGCCGCGATCTTCCTCCCGCCGGAATGGGCTCTGCTCGGAATGGGGTCGATCCTGGCCGTCGGCGGCTTCGCGGGAGGCCTGGTCATCTCCCCGAACCAGACGTTGATGCTCGCCGACATCCCCGTCGCGCAGGGCGGGCTCGCCGGCTCCGTCGGTCAGCTCGGCCAGCGCATCGGAACGGCCATCGGCACGGCCGTCGCGCTCGCGCTGTTCTACTCGACGGTCTACGCCGAGCAGGGCACGCGCACGACGCTCGACGTCTACCACGACGCCTACCTCTACGGCATGATCTCGGTCGCGATCTTCCTCGCGCTCTCGCTCATCGTCGGTGTCGTCGACCTCGCCGGCCGACGACACCGCGGCGAGCCTCAGACGCCGTAGAGCTCGCGGATACTGGTGCGCAGCCACTCGCTGCAGACCAGCGCGGCGTCGTCCCACTCCTCGGTCGCACCGTCCTGCGCCCGGTCGCTGACCGCGCGGAGGATGCGGATCGGCACGTCGAACTGCTGGGCGACCCAGACGAGGGCGTAGGACTCCATGTCGACCATGCGGGCGCCGAGGGAGCGGATCGCGACGACCGCGTCGGCGTCGTCGATGAAGTGGTCACCGGTGGCGATCACGATGCCGTCTGCGGCCAGCTCCACCCGCTCGGGCAGCCAGACGTGGTGGCCGATGATGCCGTCGAGGCCCTTCACATCGTGCTGGAGGGCCGCGCCGATCTCGTGCACGCCCGATTCGAGGTCGGGGTCGATCGCTCCGGCGGTGCCCACGACGACGATCTCGTCGTAGGTGTTCGTCGCAAGGGCTCGCGTGAGGGCGTAGGCGGCGGGGACCTTACCGACGCCGGTGAGCAGTCGGTCGAAACCGGGCAGCTCAGGCTCGAAGGCGACGAGTTCGGACGGATGGGCGGCAACGAGAAGCTTCACCCGCCCATTCTCTCAGCCGCCGTTGACGATGCCGATGATCCCCGAGATGAGGAAGTAGGCGCCGACGCCCGCCACCGCGATCCAGATGCCTATGCGGGTCGGAGACGGCTTCTTCGGGTCGTTGTCGGAGTTCAGGGGCAGCATCCGGTATTACGACCTCACCAAGTCGACGACGGAGACGATGACGGCGAGGGTGCCGCCGATCGCAGCGATGGCGGCGACGAACGGGCCACCGCCGGCGAAGAAGGCGACGACGCCGAAGGCGATCAGCGCGAGCCCGACGACGATGCCGATGATCTGGTACGCGAGGTACCTGCCTCGGCCGAGTCGTTGTTCGTCTTCCACGCTTGCAGGCTACCGGGTCACCCCCGCGATCCCCCTTTCTGCGCGGTAGGGGTTGTCGCGGAAGCGTCGTTTCGCCAGGCTTCGTGGATGAGAACCCCGCGCCCGGATGACATCCGCCCCGGCCAGGAATCGGTCTGGGACTACCCCCGCCCGCCCCGGCTCGAGCACGTCGACGTGCGGGTGCAGATCGATTTCGGCGGCGAGCGCATCGTCGACACCGACGACGTCGTACGCGTGCTCGAGACGAGCCATCCCCCCGTCTACTACCTGCCGATCGCGGCGTTCGGCGAGGCGCTCGTGCCGACCGACGGAGCCTCGTTCTGCGAGTTCAAGGGCGCCGCGCGCTACTTCGACGTGCACGGCGGCGCCGAGCGGGCCGACCACGCCGCGTGGAACTACCCGAGGCCGATGCCCGGGTACGAGGATCTCGACGACCGCGTCGCGGTGTATGCCGCTCCCATGGACCGATGCATCGTCGACGGGGAGGTCGTCGTGCCTCAACCCGGAGGGTTCTACGGCGGCTGGGTGACGGCGGCCATCGCGGGTCCGTTCAAAGGCATTCCCGGCTCGCACGGCTGGTAGCGCCCGCGCGGGCGGCGGGCTCAGCTCTTCGCGCCCGTGAGGGCGAGAGTGCCGCCGAGCCCGATCATCATCACCCCGCCGGTTCCCGACAGGGTGGCGATGCGGCGCGGTGACCGCGCGAACCAGGCGCGGGCGGTGCCGGCGGCGAGGGCCCAGACGCTGTCGCACGCCAGGGCGAGCACCTGGAACGTGAGTCCGAGGATCAGCAGTTGCGCCCAGACGGCCGGTGCGGCGGGGTCGACGAACTGCGGGAGGACGGCGACGAAGAACGCGATGGTCTTGGGGTTCGTGAGCCCGACGACGAAGCCCTGTCGCAGAAGCACCCACGACGAGCGCGTGGCACCCGGCGCTCCCTGCACGTGCGCGTTCCGGTGGCGGATCGCCTGCACGCCGAGCCAGACGAGGTAGATCGCGCCGACGATCTTGATGATCGTGAACGCGACGACCGACGAGGCGACGATCGCTCCGATCCCGAACGCCACCGCGAGAACCGCCGGCACCGTCCCGAGGGCGTTGCCCACGACGCTCAGCACGCCGGCCCGGCGACCCAGCGCGATCGATCGCCCGATCACGAAGAGCACGCTGGGGCCCGGGATCACGATGATCACGACCGAGGCGACGGCGAAGGCGAGGAGGTTCTCGAGCGGCAGCATGAACGAAACGTACCGCCTCCGCAGCGGTGCGGGTGTCGTGTGCGGAGCTCAGCCGAAGTGGTCGGGGAGAGCGGCGTGCAGTTCGTCGACCCAGACGCGGGCGTTGCCGTCCGACGGCGCGCGCCAGTCGCCCCGCGGCGACAGCGAGCCGGCGGGCGAGACCTTCGGACCGTTGGGGATCGCCGAACGCTTGAACTGCGCGAATCCGAAGTAGCGCTGCAGGAACACCTCGAGCCAGCGCACGACCGTCGCCAGGTCGTACGCGGGCCGGTCGTCGACCGGGAATCCCGGGGGCCACGCGCCGGCGTCGGGGTCCGACCACGCGCGCTCCGCGAGGAAGGCGATCTTCGAGGGGCGCAGGCCGTAGCGCAGCACGTGGAACAGCGTGAAGTCGTGGAGGTTGTAGGGCCCGATGCGGTCTTCGGTCGACTGCATGCGCCCATCCTGCCCGGCGGGCACGAGCTCCGGGCTGATCTCGGTGTCGAGAACGGCCTGCAGCACGCCCGCGGTCGACGCATCCATCTCTCCGGAGGAGACGACCCAGCGGATCACGTGCTGGATGAGCGTCTTGGGGATGCCGGGGTTCACCGCGTAATGGCTCATCTGGTCGCCGACGCCGTAGGTCGCCCAGCCCAGGGCGAGTTCGGACAGGTCGGAGGTGCCGATCACGATGCCACCGCGCTGGTTCGCGAGGCGGAAGAGGTAGTCGGTGCGCAGACCCGCCTGCACGTTCTCGAAGGTGACGTCGTGGACGGGCTGACCGTCGGCGAACGGGTGACCGATGCGGGCGAGCATCTCGGATGCTGCGGGCCTGATGTCGATCGTCTCGATCGAGGCGCCGACTGCCTCGGCCAGGGCGATGGCGTTGGCCTTCGTGCCCTCGCTGGTCGCGAATCCGGGAAGCGTGTAGGCGAGGATGTCGCTGCGCGGGCGGCCCATGCGATCCATCGCCCGGGCGATCACGAGCAACGCATGTGTGGAGTCGAGCCCGCCGCTGACGCCGATCACAGGCTTGGGCTGACCGATCGCGCGCAGACGCTGCTCGAGGCCCGACACCTGGATGTTGAAGGCCTCGTAGCAGTCCTGCGCGAGGCGCGCGGGGTCGTCGGGCACGAACGGGAAGCGGTCGAGCGCGCGGCGCAGGCCGACGTCGGTCGCCGGTGGGCTGAGCTCGAAGCGCACCGTGCGGAAAGCGCCGGAGTGCGTGCGGCGGTTGTCGTCGAACGTGCCCTGCCGCGCGCGGTCCTGACGGAGCCGGTCGAGGTCGACGTCCGCGACGCTCGAGCGAGGCCCGTCGGGGAACCGCTCGGTCTCGACGAGCAGCTGCCCGCCCTCGTAGATCATCGTCTGGCCGTCCCACGACAGGTCGTTCGACGACTCGCCCATGCCGGCGGCGGCATACGCGTACGCGGCGAGGCAGCGCAGCGACTGCGACTGGGCCAGGATCTTGCGATCGTCGGCCCGCGCGATCGTGATCGGGCTGCCCGAGAGGTTCAGCAGCACGGTCGCGCCGGCCAGGGCAGCGGTCGACGACGGCGGCACCGGCACCCACATGTCTTCGCAGACCTCGGCGTGGATCACGAGTCCGGGGATGTCGGAGGCCTCGAAGAGCAGGTCGGGGCCGAAGGGCGCATCGAACCCCGCAACGCGGATGGCCTCGCCGGAGCGATCGTCACCGGGCGCGTACCAGCGTCGCTCGTAGAACTCGCGGTACGTCGGCAGGTACGACTTCGGAGCGACGCCGAGGACGGTGCCGCGATGGATCACGATGGCGCAGTTGTACAGGCGGTTGCCGTGGCGGAGCGGCGCTCCGACGACGAGCACGGGCAGGAGGTCGGCGGATGCGGCGACCAGGCGCGCGATCGCGGCCTCGACGGCGTCGAGCACCGGGTCCTGCAGCACGAGGTCGTCGATCGCGTACCCGGTGAGGCACAGCTCCGGGAAGACGGCGACCGCGACGGCGTCGGCGTCGGCTCGACGCGCCGCCTCCAGCACCGTGTCGGCGTTCGTGGCCGGGTCGGCGATCGAGATCGGGATCGTGCACGCGGCCACGCGCGCGAACCCGTGGCGGTAGGCGCTCGAGAAGGGGAGAGCGGTGCTCATGGCCCCAGTCTCTCAGGTGCGGCGCGATCGTGGACGGGGCGGGTGGCGGGTCCCGTCCTGTCGGTGCCCCCGGCTAGCCTCGACAGCGGAAGGGCGACATGCGATACATCGAGAACGAGGGCCGTCTGGTCTGGAGTGCCAGTGACCTCAAGGCGGCCGCGGAATGCGAGTTCGCGTGGCTGCGCGCCATCGACGCGAAGCTCGGCCGCGTGCCGGCGGTGGAAGACCCCGAAGACGCGACCCTCGAGCGGGCGGGCCGACTGGGCACCGCGCACGAGCTGCGCGTTCTCGACGACTACCGCGCGCGCTACGGCGACCGCGTGGTCGAGATCGCCGAGACCCGCTCGTCGAACGCCGAGGGCATGGCCGAGGCGGTCGCCGCGACGAACGCCGCCCTCGCCTCCGACGCCGCGGTCGTCTACCAGGCGGCCTTCGCGACCGACGAGTTCGTGGGGTTCGCCGACTTCCTCGTGCGCGACGACGCGGAGGCCGCGCCGCGCTGGATCGTCCAGGACACGAAGCTCGCCCGCCGGGCTCGGGTGACCGCCCTCATGCAGCTCGCCGCATACGTCGACCAGCTCGACCGGCTCGGCGTCGCTCGGGCCGACACGGTCGAACTCCTGCTCGGTGACGGAACGACGAGCGTGCACCGGGTCGACGACATCCTTCCCGTGTTCGATCTGCGCCGGGCGCGGCTGAGGGCGCTGATCGCCGATCGCGATCTTCCCAGCGGCGCCGCCGGTGCTCCGATCGCGTGGGGCGACGGGCGCGGTGCGCTCGAGGTCGTCGCGTGCGGGCGATGCGCCACCTGCGAGCAGGAGGTCGTCGCATCCCGCGACCTGCTGCTCGTCGCAGGCATGCGGCCGTTGCAGCGGGAGCGCCTGCGCGCGGCGGGCATCGGAACGATCGATGCCCTGGCCGCCGCATCCGACGTTCCCGCGGGAATGAACCCGGAGGTGTTCGCGATGCTGCGCACGCAGGCCCGGCTGCAACTGGTCAGCCCCGCCGGCGTGCCGACGACCGAGTCGTCGTCCGTCACCGACCCGCATCCCGTCCCGCTCTACGAGGTGGTGCTCCCACCGGCTCTCGCCACGCTCCCGAGGCCCGATCGCGGCGACATGTTCTTCGACTTCGAGGGCGACCCGCTCTACACCGAGGGCGACGCGACAGGGGGTGGTAAGACGCAGTGGGGCATCGACTACCTCTTCGGGTGGGTCGACCTCGGCGACACGTACTCCTCGATCTGGGCGCACAGCTTCGCCGACGAGAAGCAGGCGCTCGAACGCTTCCTCGACATCGTCGCGCTGCGCCGGCGGCAGCACCCCGACATGCACATCTACCACTACGCCCCCTACGAGCCCACGCATCTGCTCGCCATGGCCGCGCGCTACGGCGTGCGCGAGGGCGACGTCGACCGGTTGCTGCGCGACGGCGTGTTCGTCGACCTCTACCCGGTCGTGCGCCGGGCCCTGCGGGTGGGGTCGCGGTCGTACTCGATCAAGAAGCTCGAGCCCCTCTACATGGGCGACGAGGTGCGCACGAGCGACGTGCAGCGCGGTGACGACTCCATCGTGCGCTACGTCGAGGCGCGGGCACTGGCCGCCGACGGCGACTCCGCCGCATCCGAGGCGGTCCTCGCCGACCTCGCCGACTACAACCGTTACGACTGCGTCTCGACCCGGCGCCTGCGCGACTGGCTCGTCGACCGGGCCCGTGAGGCGGGGCTCCGTCCGGCGGGCAACCCCGAGCCCGAAGAGGCGGGCTACGAGCCGTCGCCGCGGGCGACGGCGCTGCAACGGCTGTCGCTGGGTGCCGACGAGGTCGACGGTCAGGCGCTCCGCCTCGCCGCAGCCGCGATCGACTACTACCCGCGCGAGGCGAAGACCTTCTGGGCCGCGCACTTCCTGAGGCTGCGCGAACCGCTGTCGCTGTGGAACGACGATCGCGATGTGGTCATCGTCGACACGGCGCGGTCGCGCGTGATCGACGACTGGCACTTCCCCGAGTCCGGCCGCGGCAATGAACGCCGCGTCGTCGAGCTGCGCGGCGAGCTCGCCCCGGGCACGCGACTCAGCGCGGGCGGCTCGCCCTTCGCGGTCTACGAACTCCCGGCTCCGTTCCCGATGGAGGAGCGCCCCCGCTGGATCCACGGCGCCCGCAGCGTGCGCGTGGTCGAGGTGCTCGACGACGGCGCGATCATCGAAGAGACCGCGGTCGACGGCAACACCTGGGAGCGGCTTCCTCTGGCGCTGACCCCCGACTCGCCGCCGCGCGCGGGCAACCAGCAGTTGGCGATCGACGCCTGGGCCGATGCCCTGATCGAGGCCGCGCCGAAGCTCCCGGCCGACCCCGCGACCGACATCCTGCGCCGACGGCCCCCGCGCACCAGGTCGGGGGCGCTCGCGCCGCAGGAGGGCGACGACGTCGACGCGATCGTGCGCAGCATCCTCGACCTCGACCGCAGCTACCTCGCCGTGCAGGGCCCTCCCGGAACGGGCAAGACCTACGTCGGATCGCACGCGATCGCACGGCTCGTGCGCGAGCACGGCTACAAGGTGGGCGTCGTCGCGCAGTCGCACGCCGTGGTCGAGAACATGCTCGACCGCATCGTCGCAGCCGGTGTGCCTCCCCAGCAGGTGGGCAAGGCGCCGAAAGATCCGAACGCCGCCGGGCTGACCTTCACACCGATCCCCAAGAACGGCGTGCCCGCCTTCGCAGCCGAGAACGCCGCCGGCTTCGTCGTCGGGGGCACGGCGTGGGACTTCAGCCACGAGGGCCGCATCCCCCGAGCGAGCCTCGACCTGCTCGTCATCGATGAGGCGGGGCAGTTCTCGCTCGCCTCGACGATCGCGGTCTCGCTCGCCTCGTCGCGGCTGCTGCTGCTCGGCGACCCGCAGCAGCTTCCTCAGGTCAGCCAGGGTGCGCACCCCGAGCCCGTCGACACCTCGGCTCTCGGCTGGGTCATGGACGGCGCCGAGGTCGTGCCGCCCGAGGTCGGGTACTTCCTCTCGCGCACGTGGCGCATGCACCCGGCGGTGGCCGATCCGGTCTCGCGTCTGTCGTACGAGGGCCGGCTCGCCGCGCACCCTCTCACCGCGCTGCGCTCGCTCGACGGGGTGGACCCCGGGCTCCACGTCGTACCGGTGCACCACGTCGGCAACGCCACCCGCTCACCCGAAGAGGCGCAGGCGGTCGTCGAGATCGTCTCGGGTCTGGTCGGTCGCGCGTGGACATCGAGCGAGATCGACGACGCGGGGGAGCCGGTGACGTGCGAGCCCCGACCGCTGGCGGCCGCCGACGTCATCGTCGTCACCCCCTACAACGCGCAGCAGGTGCTGATCGAGGAGGCCCTCGCTGCGGCCGGCCTCGCGGAGGTGCGTGTCGGCACTGTCGACCGGTTCCAGGGGCAGGAGGCCGTGGTCGCGATCGTGTCGCTCGCCGCGTCGTCGGGGCGCGAGGCGCCGCGCGGTCTGGAGTTCCTCCTGCTGCGCAACCGGCTGAACGTCGGGCTCTCCCGCGCGATGCAGGCGGCCTACCTCGTCTACTCTCCGGGCGTGCTCGACGACCTGCCCCGCACGCCGGAGGGCGTCGCGCGTCTCAGCGGCTTCGCCCGTCTGGTGCGGGCCGTACCGGCGTGACGGGTCTGGCCGTCGGAGCCGAGCGGATGCGCCCCGGTCAGACGGTGCCGTAGAGGCGGTCGCCCGCGTCGCCGAGACCGGGCACGATGTAGCCCTTCTCGTTCAGGCGCTCGTCGAGGGCGCCCAGCACGAGGGTCACGTCGCGGCCGGCGATCTGCTTCTCGATCGCGGCGACCCCCTCCGGGGCGCCGAGCAGGCAGATCGCGGTGACGTCCTGCGCGCCGCGCGCGAAGAGGAACTCGATCGCCGCGCCGAGCGAGCCGCCGGTGGCGAGCATCGGGTCGAGCACGAAGCACTGGCGGTCGCTGAGATCGTCGGGGAGGCGCTCGGCGTACGTGGACGGCTCGAGGGTCTCCTCGTTGCGCACCATGCCGAGGAAGCCGACCTCTGCCGTCGGCAGCAGCTTCACCATGCCCTCGAGCATGCCGAGCCCGGCGCGCAGGATCGGCACGACAAGCGGCCGGGGCTCGCTGATGCGCACGCCCGTGGTCGTGGTGACCGGCGTCTGGATCTCGTAGGGCTCGACGCGCACACCGCGGGTCGCCTCGTAGGCGAGCAGGGTGACGAGCTCCTCCGTCAGCTGACGGAAGACCGGCGACGGGGTGCGCTTGTCGCGCAGCACCGTGAGCTTGTGGGTGATGAGGGGGTGGTCCGCGACGTGCACACGCATAGGGTGAATCTACCCGTCCCGCGCCCCGATCACGGAGTCCGCATGAACCCCGCGCCCGCCGACATCTCCGCGATGTGGCGCGCTCTGGTGCTGGCGCAGGCTGCGGGGACCGGCGGAGACGTGCCGGTCGGGGCGGTGGTGACGGATGCTGCGGGCACCGTCATCGGCGAAGGACGCAACCTCCGCGAGGTCGATCACGACCCCACCGCGCACGCCGAGATCGTCGCGATGCGGCGCGCGGCGGCGTCCCGGGGCTCCTGGAACCTCGCCGGCTGCACGCTCACCGTCACGCTCGAGCCGTGCGTGATGTGCGCGGGCGCGATGCTGCAGGCCCACGTGTCTCGGCTGGTGTTCGGCGCCTGGGACGACAAGGCGGGCGCGGTGGGCTCCGTGTACGACGTCGTCCGCGATCGGCGGCTGCCGTCGCGGGCCGAGGTCGTCGCGGGCGTGCTCGGTGACGAAGCATCCGCTCTGCTGCGGGAGTTCTTCGCCGCCCGCCGCGACTGACCTCGCCGGCCCGCCCCGGTCAGTGCTCGTGGTCGGCCGTGAACTTGAACCCGAGTCGGCCGTGGGCGAAGGCGCCGCCCGCCTTCAGCGCGGCGGCGACCCACGCGGCCTCCGCGAGTTCGCCCTGCGTCGCGCCGGCCGCCTGCGCCTTCGTCGAGTGCGCCTCGATGCAGTACACGCACTGCGTCGTGACACCGACGGCGAGGGCGATCAGCTCGCGGTACTTGAGGGGGATCTCGCGGCCCTCCGAGGCGAACACGGCGCCGTCGAAGGCGGCGAAGGCCGCCAGGATGTCGGGCGTCTGCTCCTTGTAGACACGGGTGTAGGCGCGATCATCGGGGTCGTAGAAGTGCTCGGCCATGCGTCCTTCGTCTCGTCGGTCCCGATGGCGGACGCTCGGCAGCGTCGCGGGACGAGGCGAGCATAGCCACAGGTTCGGCGTCGTCACGTCCCGTAACGAAAGCAGCCGTCACATGCGAGGCGGGAAGGCCCTGAAAATAACCTACGACCTGGGGTATATGCGCCACGCCTGACCAGAAGCAGGGCTTATCCGCCGCCCCAACCGCTGCTTATTGGATACCTCCGACACCCGCTGTCTACCGTGGGTCCGGACGTCGGCCGTTCCCCGCCCGCCGACTCCCTACCCGGACGGAGCCCTCCATGCCCATCGAACTTCGCTCCCGCCTCCAAGTGGCCACGGCGGCCATCGGCGACCCGGCGACGGTGGTGCAGCGCCGCGCCGCGGCCGGCGGCAACTGGTCGGTCCGCCACTCCACGACCCCCGAGACGGTCCTTCGCGCCGCGCGGGAGCAGGAGGAGCTCGGCTACGACGGTGTGCTCATCGCCGAGCGCAGCGGCTGGCCCGACGTCTACGCGCAATCGTCGTGGGTGCTCGCGAACACCACTCGCCTCAAGACGGTGTCGGCGCACCGCATCGGGCGCCAATCGCCGACGACGACCGCTCGTCTCGCACAGACGATCGATCTACTCTCGGGCGGGCGACTCGTGCACCACTTCATCACCGGGCACAACGAGGTCGACCAGCAACGCGACGGCGATTTCATCGGCAAGGAGGAGCGTTACGCGCGGGCGGCGGAGTTCCTCGAGATCTACGTGCGCGAGCTCACCTCGACCGAACCGTTCGATTTCGACGGCACGTACTACCGGGTCCGCGACGCGCTGTCGGGGATCGGCAACGCGTCGTCCCCCTACGCCGAGATCTCGTGGGCGGGGTCGTCGCCCGCCGCCCTCGACGTCGCCGCGCGGTGGGCGGACACCTTCTCGATCCCAGCGACATCGCTGGCCGACACCGTCGACGTGACGTCGCGGGTGAGGGCGCTCGCCGCCGCACACGGACGCACCCTGCGGTATTGGCACAACGCCAACCACATCGTCGCGGAGACCGACGAGACAGCGCGCGATATCGCGGAGGGCGTGGTGCGCGAACTCGAGAATCGAGAAGAGCTGCTGGCTCTCGACATCGGAAGCCCCGAGTCGGTGAGCCGCACGCGGATCTACGAGCAGTCCCTGGAGTCGGACTGGGTCGACGGCAGTCTCTTCCTCGGTCTCGCCCGCGTCACTGGCGTCGAGAGCGTGCCCGCCTTCGTCGGCTCGCCCGAGACGGTTGCCGAAGCGATGCTCGCGCACTACCGCAACGGGGTGGAGATCTTCGGGATGGACCCGACGGCCTACACCCAGGAGGAGCTCGAGCTCAAGAAGGAGCTCCTACGTCTCCTGCGCGAGGGCGCCGCCCGGATCGACGCCGAGACGCGTGCGGCGGTGCCGGTGTGAGCGCGGTGCTCGTTCGCGATGCGGTCGCGGAATGGGCCGCCGCCCACACCGACGACCTGGTGGCGTGGCGCCACCACCTGCACCGGAATCCCGAGCTGTCGCACCGGGAGGTGCGCACCACGGAGTTCGTCGTGGGGGTTCTGAGGGGCGCGGGTCTCGACCCCGTCGTGCTCCCGGGCGGGACGGGGCTGGTGGTAGACCTCGGACCGGTGAGTGGACCGACGGTCGCCCTGCGCGCCGATCTCGATGCGCTCCCTGTGCGCGAGGAGACCGGGCTGCCGTTCGCCTCCGAGACCGACGGTGTGATGCATGCGTGCGGTCATGACGTCCATACCGCGGCGCTCCTGGGCGCGACGCTCGCCCTGGCCGCTCTCCCCGAGCTGCCCGGCCGCATCCGCGTGCTGTTTCAGCCGGCGGAGGAGGTGATGACCGGGGCGCTCGCCGCTGTCGAGGCCGGGGTCATGACGGGCGTTGATCGGATCTTCATGCTCCATGTGTCACCGCAGCTGCGCACCGGCACGATCGGTGTCGCATCGGGCTCGGCGACGAGCTCGTCCGACGCGATCGGCATCCGCTTCACCGGGCCCGGCGGTCATTCGTCCCGGCCGCACGACACGGGTGATCTGGTCTACGCGATCGGACTCGTCGCGACGGGCCTGCCGGGTCTGCTCACGCGCCGGATCGATCCTCTGAACGCGGGGGTGCTGGTGTGGGGTCAGGTCGAAGCGGGTTACGCCGCCAACGTCATCCCCACCGCCGGGCTGCTGCGCGGAACTCTGCGCCTGGGCAACCGGCAGGCGTGGAACGACGCGCCCGATCTCGTGAACGAGCTGGTCGACGCGCTCCTTGCTCCGACCGGTGTGGGCCACGAGCTGGATTACGCCCGCGGTGTGCCGCCCGTTGTGAACGATGCCGAATCCGTCTCGATCGCCCGACACGTCGCCGACGAGGTGATCGGCGCGGACTCGTTCGTGCCCCTCACGCAGGCGGGCGCGGGGGAGGACTTCGCTTACTACCTGGACCACGCCCCCGGCGCGCTCGTCTCCCTCGGCGTCTGGGACGGCGAGGGAGAACCGACGGGCGTGCACCGCGGCACGTTCCGTGCAGACGATGCCGCACTCCCCGTGGGGGTACGCGTTTACGCCGGTCTCGCCCTGGAGGCCCTCGCGCGGCTGCGCGTCTGATCGACCGTCAGCTCCCGCCCCGAAACACTCGCTCGAATCCCGAACCCGTCTCACCTAGCCCAAGGACACCCCGTGCTCTCGATCCGACGACACCGCACCCGCTTCGCCGCCGCCGCGGCGGTGATCACGGCCGCCACGATTCTCGCCGGCTGCGCCGGCTCCGCGGGCGCCGACGACACCGCGGCCGCATACAGCGACACCATCCACTATCCGGTTGCCGCGACCATTCCCACGCTCGATCCGCACATCAGCCCATCGGGCGTGGTCGCCAACATCGACGCGCACATCTACGAGACCCTGGTCGCCCAGGACGCGTCGCTCGCACCCCAACCCGCGCTGGCGGAGTCGTGGACGACCAGCGAGGACGGTAGGTCGTGGACCTTCTCGATCCGGGAGGGGGTGCCCTTCCACAACGGGGACGAGCTCGACGCAGGCGACGTCGCGGCGTCGCTGAACCGATGGAAGACGACGACGGCGCGGGCTCAGACGCTTCTGGGCGACAGCGAGTTCGAGGTCGTCGACGACCGCACGGTCTCCCTCGACCTCGCGCAGCCGCAGGGCGACCTGCTCGCCCAGCTCGCGAACCCGCTGCAGTTCGCGGCGATCATGCCTGCGGAGATCGCGGCGTCGGCCCCGGCCGAGGGCGTGACGGAGTACGTCGGCACCGGCCCGTACCAGTTCGTCGAGTGGAACGTCGATCGCGACGTGCAGCTGACCCGTTTCGACGACTACGTCGGCGTCGATACCGAGCCCAGCGGATATGCCGGACGCAAGGGCGCCCCGACCGAAAATCTCTCCTTCGACTTCGTCGTCGACTCCACCACCCGGTTCTCCGCCTTCCTCAGCGGCGAGTACGACTTCGTCGACGTGACCGTCGACAATCTGCCGCAGGTCGAGTCGCAGGATGACGTGACCGTCACCCGCGAGTTGAGCTCGGGCTACGTCGTCGTGTTCAACCTGGACAGCGAGTTCGGGTCGATCCTGGACAACCGCGAGGCCGTCGCCGCAGCCATCGACGCCGACGACTTCATGACGGCGGTGGTCTCGGACCCCGAGCTCTACCGACTCAATCCCAGCTACGTCTACGAGGAGAACACCGCCTGGTGGTCCGACGCCGGATCGGAGACGTACTTCGACATCGCCGACCTCGACCTGGCGCGCGAGAAGCTCGCGGCATCCGGCTACGACGGGCGGGAGATCCGCATCCTCACCAGCCACGACTACGGCGAGGTGTACTACAAGTCGGCCGTGATCCTGCAGAGCCAGCTGCAGGCGATCGGGGTGAACGCGGTGCTCGACATCTACGACTACGCGACCCTCATCCAGAAGCGGAACAGCCTCGAAGGGTGGGACATCTACGCCGGCGCCTTCCTCGTGCCCTCGACCCCGTCGCAGCTGCTGTACCTCACTCCGAACTACGGCGGCGCCGACGATCCCGAGCTCGCCGCCCTACTCGATGCCACGGCGGCCGCCATCACCGCGGTGGAGCAGCAGGCCGCCAGCGCCGCGCTCGAGGAATACCTGTGGGAGCAGCTGCCGACGATCAACATCGGCGACTCCTACGGGTACCGAGCCGTGCGCGACGACGTCGAGGGGTACCAGACCCTGAACGGTGCACCCATCCTCTGGAACACCCGGATCGCCCAGTAGTGCCTTCCCGATGCTGAGGTACGCACTCGCGCGACTGCTCGCGCTGGCGCAGGTGGTCGTCGTCATGTCGGTCGTCGTCTACGCGCTGATCTACGCGATGCCGGGAGACCCCGCCACCGTCATCCTCGGAGACGATGCGACCGCCGAGCAGATCGCCGAGCTGCGCGCCCAGCTCGGGCTCGACCGACCTGCCTGGCTCGGATACCTCGATTGGCTCTCCGCCGTGCTCCGGGGGGATCTCGGATACTCGATCTTCCTCCGGGCCCCGGTGGCCGAGGTGCTCGGCGAACGGCTCGTGCCCACGGTGTCGATCGCGCTGCTCGCCGCGGTCGTGAGCCTGCTGGTCGCGGTTCCGCTGGCCGTCGCGGCGGCGCGCACGCGGGCCGGTGCGGCCGACACGACACTGTCGATCGTCGCCACTCTCGGCATGGCGGTGCCGGGATTCCTGCTCGCGCTGCTGCTCGTGCGCGTCTTCGCGGTGCAGCTGGGGTGGTTTCCGGTCGCGGGGTATGCGCCGCCCGAGAGGGGCATCCTCCCCTTCCTCAGCTACCTGGTGCTCCCGGCCGTGGCGCTCGGAGTCGTGCAGATCTCCCTCCTCGGGCGGATCACTCGTAGCTCGGTGGTCGACGTGCTCTCCACGTCGTTCGTCACCGTTGTCCGCGCCAAGGGAGTCTCATCGTCGGGCGTGCTCTACGGCCACGCGCTGCGCAACGCGCTCGTTCCGATCGTGACGGTGCTGGCAGGGTCGTTCGGTTCGCTCCTTGCCGGCGCCGCCGTGGTCGAGACGATCTTCAACATCCCCGGGATCGGGCAGCTCATCGTCACCGCGATCTCCCGCCGCGATTACCCGGTCATCCAAGCGACCGTGCTCGTGATCGCACTCATCTACGTGGTGCTCAACTTCGTGGTCGACCTCCTGTACCCCCTCCTCGACCCGCGCATCCGTCTTGCGGCGGGAGGGCGGCGATGAGCCCCCTGCGCCGCGGCATCGCCGCGCTCCGCGAGCGCCCCGGTGTCATCGGGGGCCTCATTCTGCTCGCCCTGTGCGCGGGCATCGCGCTCGTCGTGCCGCTCCTGGGCCCCTACGATCCGAACGCCGCCCAGGTGCAGGAGCGCATGCAGCCGCCTTCGGCGCCGCATCCGCTCGGTACCGACGACTTCGGGCGCGACCTGCTCGCCCGACTCGCCGTGGGTATAGGGATGTCGATGCAGGTCGCCCTCGCCACCACCGCCGTGGCCCTCGTCATCGGTGTCGTCCTCGGCCTGCTCGCCGTGTTCGTTCGCCCTCTCGACCAGCTCATCATGCGCATCTGCGACGGGCTCCTCGCGATACCGGGCGTGCTCCTCGCCCTGGCCGTCGTCGCAGCGACGGGTGCGAGCGTGGGCAGCCTCATCCTGTGTCTCATCGTCGTCGAGACGCCGGCGGTCGCCCGGCTCGTGCGGTCGTCGGCGCTGAGCGTGCGGGAAAGACGTTTCGTCGAGGCGGCAGCTGCCTCGGGGGTCCGGCCTCTCGGTGTGGTGACGCGTCACGTGCTGCCGAGCGTGCTCGTGCCGGTGGGGGTGCAGATGTCCGCAGTCTTCGGATCAGCGATCATCATCGAAGCGGCCCTCAGCTTCCTCGGCGCGGGAATCCCGGCGCCCACCGCGAGCCTCGGCAACCTGCTGAGCGAGGCCAAGGCGTTCGTCAACACGGGCTGGTGGCTCATGCTGTTCCCCGGTGTCGCCCTGGCCGCTCTCGTTCTGGGAGCGAACCTCATCGGCGACGGGATCGGCGGCCGTCTGCTGTCGCGGCGGCGTCGTGCGCTGCCCGGCGCAGCGGAACTCGAACGGGAGAGGATTCTGCTGCCGTGACCGCTCTCACGCCTCCAGCCGTCGAGCCGGCCCTGCTCGTGGAATCGCTGACCGTCGGCTACGACGGCGACGTCGTCGTCTCCGGGATCTCGTTCTCGGTGCAACGCGGCGAGGTCGTCGCCCTCGTGGGCGAGTCGGGATCGGGGAAGTCCACCACAGCCCACGCGATCCTCGGGCTCCTTCCGCCGGATGCGCGGGTCGCGGCGCGGGCGGTGCGTGTGGACGGCGACGAGCTGTCCCCCGACGACGACGAGCGGATGCGGGCCTTCCGCGGGGTGCGGCTCGCCTACGTGCCGCAAGATCCCGGTACGAGCCTCGACCCCGTGCGGCGTGTGCGCGATCAGGTGGCCGAGGTGCTCCGCGTGCATGGCATCGGCACGAGAGCCGACCGTCGCGACCGCGTCGACGACGCCCTCCGAGCTGCGGGCATCGACGACGTCGAGGGCATCGGACGCCGGTTCCCCCACGAGCTGTCGGGAGGGCTGCAGCAGCGTGTGCTCATCGCACAGGCGCTCGTGGGCGACCCCGGGGTCCTGATCGCCGACGAACCCACGAGCGCTCTCGACGTGACGGTCCAGAAGGCGGTGCTCGACGCGCTCGCCGCCGCCACGCGCGAGCGCGGTGTCGCCGTCCTCCTCATCACCCACGACCTCGCCATGGCTGCTGAGCGCGCCGATCGCGTGCTGGTGCTGCGCGACGGGAGCATCGTCGAAGACGGTGAGGCGACGCGCGTTCTCACCCGGCCCGAGCACGCCTACACCCGCGAACTCGTGGCGGCGACGCCCGCGGCGATCCCGGTTGTCGCTTCGCGACAGGCCCGTGCCCCACGACGACACCGGGGTGTCGGTGGTCGCGAGCGTCGAGCACCTCTCGAAGTCTTTCCGCGGTCGCGGCGCCCCCGTCGTGACGGCGGTCGATGACGTCTCGCTCGTCGTGTACGCCCGGCGCACGCTCGCCCTCGTCGGCGAGTCGGGGTCGGGCAAGACCACGACGGCCCGCATCCTCGCCCGGCTCGAATCGGCCGACGCGGGAACCGTGTCGCTCGAGGGCGTCGACGTCACCCGCCACCGCGGCGCCGAGCTGCGAGGTCTCCGCCGCCGCATCCAGTATGTGCATCAGAATCCGCGATCGGCGCTCGACCCCCGGTACACGGTCGCCGAGGCCGTCGCGGAGCCGCTGCGCGCCTTCAGCCTCGCCCCGGCGCCGGAGCGCCGCCGCCGGGTGGGCGAGCTGCTCGACCGTGTCGCCCTCCCGTCCTCGCTCCTGGACCGACCCACGGCCCGTCTGTCGGGCGGGCAGGCCCAACGGGTCGCGATCGCCCGTGCTCTGGCGCTCTCACCGTCGGTGCTCGTTCTCGACGAGGCGGTCTCGGCGCTCGACGTCTCGGTGCAGGCACGCATTCTCGCGCTCCTGGCCGAGCTTCAGGCCGACCTCGGCCTCGCGTACGTCTTCGTCTCCCACGACCTCTCGGTGGTCGCGCAGATCGCCGACGAGGTCGCCGTCATGCGCGCGGGCCGCGTCGTGGAGAGCGGTGCCGCGCACGATGTCCTGGAGAATCCGACCCATGATTACACCGTGCGTCTGCTCGACGCCGTACCGGGAGGGGCTCCCGTAGCGTGAGGGGATGAACGATCTGCTCGACCTCGTGGCTCTGCGGAGCCTCGTCGAGATCGCCGACGCCGGCACGTTCACCGGTGCCGCGCGAGCGCTCGGGGTGAGTCAACCCGCTGTATCCCAGCACGTGCGTGCGCTCGAGACGCGGTTCGACGCGACGCTGGTGACGCGATCGTCGCGGCGGATCGTCTTCACAGCGGCGGGCGAACGCGTGCTGGCCGAGGCCCGACGGCTCCTGGCGGTGCACGACGACGTCCTTCGCTCGCTCGAGACCCTGGAGGAGACCCCGATCGTCGTCGCCTGCATCGAGCACGCCGTGCCGAGCGTGCTGTCGTCCGTGCTCTCCGAGCTCGAGCGCTCCGTTCCGAACCGTCGTGTCGTGGTGCAGGTCGACAACGCCGAGCACATCGGGGCGGGTCTGAAGGCCGGGCTCATCGACGTCGCCGTCGTGCTGGGGCACGATTGGGACACTCCGGGCAACGAGATCGGCAGATTCGCACTGCGATGGGTCACGGGGCGGCCACTGGCGATCCAGGATCCGCGAGGCGTGCCTCTCGTCGTCAACCGCGAGCCGTGCCGGATCCGTCAGCACGCCCTCGGGCTGCTGGCGCGATCGGGAACCCCCGCGCACATCGCCGCCGAGTCGTCGAGCCTGGAGGGCGTCCTCGCCGCCGTGCGCGCAGGGCTCGGCACGGCGTTGCTCCCCATGCACGTCCGTTCGGCAGCGGGGCTTCACGAACGCCCCGATCTGCCCGGGGCAGGCGAGATCGCGGTGCGATTGGTCACCCGTCGCGGAGTCGACCCCGCCGTCGGGGCCGCAGCGACCGTGGGGGCGCGGAGGGCTTTCGCTCCTTCGAAGTCTCAGGTGTCGGCCTGAGCCCAGCGCCGTGCGTCAGCGCGGCAGGTGGGGGAGCACCTCCGTGCCGAGGAACTCCACCTGCTCCAGGTCGCGGATGTCGAGCAGCTGGAGGTAGACGCGCTCGGCGCCGAGGGCGCGCAGGCGCTCGACCTTCGCGACGATCTCGTCGCGGCCGCCGACGATGCCGCCGGGCGCGTCGCGGAACGCCTCGAGCGGACGCCCGAGGTTCGCGGCGCGGCGTTCGAGGTCGGCATCGGTCGCCCCCGCGAGCGTCGGCATCGCGACCGAGAGCTTCAGCGTCTCGGGATCGCGACCGGCGCTCTCGCACGCGTCACGGACGCCGGCGAACTTCTCGGCGACGACGTCCTCCGCGACGAATCCGATGTTGAACTCGGTCGCGAAGCGCGCGGCGATCGCCGGGGTACGGCTCGGGCCGCCGCCGCCCACGATCACGGGTACGCGCGACTGCACCGGCTTCGGCAGGGCCGGGGAGTCCTCGACGGTGTAGTGCCGTCCGGCGAAGTCGTAGCGCTCGCCGACGGGGGTCTGCCACAGACCCGTGATGATCTCCAGCTGCTCCTCGAGGATTCCGAACCGCTTCGCGGGGAACGGGATGCCGTAGGCGCGGTGCTCGCGCTCGAACCAACCCGTGCCGAGGCCGAACTCGACGCGTCCGCCCGACATGCGGTCGACCTGGGCGACCTGCACCGCGAGCACGCCCGGGATGCGATGGGTGGCCGACGAGACCAGCGTTCCGAGGCGGATCGTGCTCGTCTCCCGGGCGAGTCCGGCCAGCGTCGTCCACGCGTCCGTCCCGCCGGGACCGGGATCGCCGGGGGCCATCCGCAGGTAGTGGTCGGAGCGGAAGTAGGCGTCGAAGCCGAGGCGCTCGGCCGCGAGGGCGAAGGCGAGCTGGTCGTCGTAGTCGAAGCCCTCCTGGGGCTCGGTGAACAGGCAGTACTCCATCGCCTCAGTCTGTCAGCCGGGGGCCACCGGCGTCCGGTCGAGGTCGGGTTCGAGGTAGATCACGCGGGCGACGGGCACCGCGCTGCGGATGCGGCTCTCCACCGCATCGATCGCGGCCGCGACCTCCGGGAGGCCCAGGTCGCCGGCGAAGGCGATCTTGGCGGCGACGAGCAGTTCGTCGGGCCCGAGATAGAGGGTCTTCATGTGGATCAGGCGGGAGACCTCCGGGCCGTCGGTGATCGCCGCGACGATGCGGTCGTGGTCGCCCTCGGTCGCGCCCTCCCCGACGAGGAGGCTCTTCGTCTCGATGCCCAGCACGATCGCGACGACGATCAGCAGCGTGCCGATCATCAACGTGCCGATGGCGTCGAACACGGAGTCGCCGGTGATCACGGTCAGCCCGACGCCGAGCATCGCGAGGACGAGGCCGATGAGCGCGGCGACGTCTTCGAGCAGCACGACGGGGAGCTCGGGGGCCTTCGCGCGGCGGACGAACGACACCCACGACTGGCCCTTCTCGCGGGAATGGTTGCTCTCCTTGACCGCGGTGCGCAGCGAGAACGACTCCAGACCGATCGCGATGATCAGCACCACGATCGGGATCCAGACGTTCTCGAGCTCGTGCGGATTCGTGAGCTTCTCGACGCCCTCGTAGATGGAGAAGAGCCCGCCGACCGAGAACAGGATGATCGCCACGACGAACGCGTAGACGTACCTCTCGCGACCGTGGCCGAACGGATGCTCGCGATCGGCCGCGCGGCGCGCGCGCTTGCCGCCGAGGAGCAGGAGCAGCTGATTGCCCGAGTCGGCGACGGAGTGGATGCCCTCGGCGAGCATCGACGCCGAACCGGAGAAGATCCACGCGGTGAACTTCGCGAGCGCGATTCCGAGGTTCGCCGCGAAGGCGGCGATGATGGCGCGGTTGCCGCCGGAGGCGCTCATGTCGTTCGTGCTCCCGTGCGGCTCAGTCGGCGGAACGGATGATGATGGCCTCGGTCGGCGGGGCGGGGTCGAACGGGGTTCCGATGTAGCCGATCCCCGCGAGAAGCGCCTGACGGAACTGCGCCGGACGCTCGAGGTGCGGAGTGTGACCGACCCCCTCCAGCACGATCTGGGTGACCGCACCGCCCGCCGCCGCGTACGCCTCGAGCACGTCGCGCGTCTGCGACACCATCGGCTGCGCGGGCGCGGCGTCCTCTCCGGGCCAGTCGGCGACGATGCCCAGCGCCCCCAGGTGGTTCACGTCGGAGAACGAGGTGTCGGAGATCACCGCGTCGACGCTGCCGCGCACCCACAGCACGGGGGGCTTGTCGGCGAGGTCGACGATCGACGACACGTCGAAGTAGCGGGGCGCGACGGTGTTGAGCACACCGAGGGGTCCCGCGGCATAGCCCGGCCAGTTGCCGCTGGGGACGCCCTCGCCGGGGTAGTTGCCCACCGCGGTGGAGGTCGAGAGCATGCTCTGCACCCAGAGGTCTTCGTAGTCCGACGAGTAGTCGGATGCGACGTAGCTCGCGCGGAAGACGCTGCGGGGCGAGGTGATCGCGTCGTCGCTCGCGTCGCCGTCCGTCAGCCGCTGGACGAAGTCGGGGTTCGCGGTGGCTCCGCCGCATCCGGCGTCGTCGTCGGTCAGCCGCGAGCCGTCGCGCCGGGTGCCGCCGAAGCCGTAGGGCGAGACCGGGGCCTCGAGGGTGAGGGAAAGGGCGGGGTGATCGAGCGCGTACTGCAGCACCACGGCGCCGCCCAGTCCCCAGCCGACGAAGTGGGCGGTGTCGATGCCGACGACCTGGAGCGCGGCGAAGACATCGTCGCTGAAGTCGCGGACGCCGCGGGTGGCGTCGATCGGCATGTGCTCCGTGCCGCCGAATCCGCGGAGGTCGACCGCGATCGCGCGCAGCTCGGCGGGGAGGTCCTGCATGATCTCCTGCCAGAACAACGACGACGAGACGGTGTCGTGCACGAACACCACCGTGCGCTCCGCGGGGGTCTCGGTGTCGTCGTGCTCCCGCTCGAGGATGTTCACCGAAAGGCGGGCCGTCTCGATCGATCGAGAGACGATGCCGTCGAACAGGTTCATGCGGTCTTCTCCGTTCTCGCGGGAATACACCCTCGAAGGCCGATGATAGACCTCGCCGCTCTCCGACCGCCGAGTGCGCACCGCTCGCCGAGGCCGCCGGGAGAACCCGCGGGGCCCTCCGTAGGATGACGGCATGACGACCCCCGACTCAGCCTCGCTTCCGCCCGTCGCGTTCCTGGGGGCGGGGTCGATGGGCGGGGCCGTCCTGCGAGGACTCGTCGCCTCCGGCATCGCGCCGCGACTCCTCGCGACGAACCGCACGGCGGCGAAGGCCGCCGAGCTCGCCGAGCTCGCCGGCGTCGAGAGCATCGCGCTGGAGCAGCGGCCCGACGGCAACGCGGTGGCCGCCGCATCCGCCGACATCCTGCTCATCGGCGTGAAGCCGGCCATGGTCCCGGATCTGCTGCGTGAGATCGCCCCGCACGTCCGTCCGGGGGCGGTCGTGGTGAGTCTCGCGGCCGGGGTGACCCTCGCGACGTTCGCCGACATCCTGGGAGCGGATGCTGCGGTGTTCCGCTCGATGCCGAACACGCCCGCGCTCGTGGGCGAGGCGGTCACGGGCCTCGCGGCCGGGGCGGCGACCACCCCCGAGCAGACCGCGCTCGTACGGGCGCTGTTCGAGACCGTCGGCGCCGTCGTCGAGGTGCCCGAGGACCGCATCGACGCCCTGTCGACGATCTCCGGCTCCGGCCCCGCGTACGTCTTCCTGCTCGTGGAGGAGCTCACGAAGGCGGCGCGGGAGAAGGGCTTCGACGACGACCAGGCGCGCCTCCTGGCGGAGCAGACGTTCATCGGCGCCGCGGCGCTGCTGGCAGCATCCGACGTCGACCCGGCCGAACTGCGCCGACGCGTCACGAGCCCGAAGGGCACCACGGAGCGGGCGATCGCCGTGCTGCAGGAGGGCCGCCTCGCCGAACTCTTCGGTCGTGCCACCGACGCCGCGCTCGCCCGCGCCAAGGAGCTCGCCGCCGGGGGCTGAGCGTCAGCTCTCCGGTGTCTGCTTCATCCACCATTCGGTGAACGACGTCGCCCGCCCGTCGGCGGCGAGGTCGATGATCCACAGGTTGTTGTAGACCCGGCCGTCCGCGTACCGCGTCACTCCTTCGACGAACCCTCTCGCGCCGTCGATGCCGGCGGTGTCCCACTCGAACTCCCACGACCCCGGCGCGTCTGCGATCTCGACCCACTGCGCGATGACCGCGTCGATGCCGATCGTGGGGGACACCCACGGCTCGGTGCGGTACTCGCCGTCGTCGGTGAAGAGAGCGCGGATGTCGGCCGGTTCGTTCGACGTCCAAGCGGTGACGTAGGCCTCTACCCAGGAGCGGATGCGTCGTTCGGTGCTCTCGCGATCAGTCATGGGTCGAGCCTCTCGCCGCGCGACCGCGAAGGGAACCCCCGAATCCGCTCTGCCGGTGAGGAGAACGCGAGCAGGACCGTTAGCGGTCGAGTGCGGCGAAGCGCTCGATGTCGGAGTTCGTGCCCGAGACGATGATGAGGTCGTGGTTCGTCACGACGGTGTTCGCCTCGGCGTAGCGGAAGGCGCGGCCGGGGCTCTTGACTCCCACGACGGTGACGTTGTACTTCGAGCGCACGCCCGACTCGTTCAGTCCGATGCCGCGGATGAGCTTCGGCGGATACATCTTGGCGAGCACGAAGTCGTCGTCGAAGCGGATGAAGTCGAGCATCCGACCGCTCACGAGGTGCGCGACGCGCTCGCCGGCCTCGCGCTCGGGGTAGATGACGTGGTTCGCGCCGACGCGGGCGAGGATCTTGCCGTGCGACTGCGAGACCGCCTTCGCCCAGATCTGCGGCACCTTGAGGTCGACGAGATTGGCGGTGATGAGCACGGATGCTTCGATCAGCGACCCCACGGCGACGACGGCGACCTGGAAGTCCTGCGCGCCGATCTGCTTCAGCGCGTCGATGTTGCGGGCGTCGGCCTGCACCGTGTGGGTGACGCGCTCCGACCACTTCTGAACGAGCTCGAGGTTGCCGTCGATAGCGAGCACCTCGCGCTCGAGCCGGTCGAGTTCTCCGGCGCAGGCGGCTCCGAAGCGGCCGAGACCGATCACGAGGACGGGGGCGTCGCCCCTGAAGCGATCAACCAACGATGGGCCTTTCGACGGGTCGTGAGTACAGCTGCGACCGGGAGCTCGCGGCGACCGCCGCGGCGAGTGTCACTGTACCAATGCGCCCCATGAACATCGTCAGCGCCAGCACGTACACCGCCGGATCCGGCAGTTCGGCCGTCAGGCCCGTCGAGAGCCCGACCGTCGCGAAGCCCGAGATCACGTCGAAGAGCACTTCCTCGATCGGAGCCTGGGTGATCTGGCCGATCGTGATCGTCGACAGGGCGACGATCGTGGCGCCCCACGCGACGACCGACAGGGCGACCCGCTGCACGTCGCTGGGGATGCGGCGACCGAACGCCTCGACGGACTGGCGGCCCTTCGCCTCGGAGAACACGGCGAGGGCGAGCACGGCCAGCGTCGTGACCTTGATGCCGCCGGCGGTCGAGGCCGATCCTCCGCCGACGAACATGAGCATGGATCCGACGACGAGGGTCGAGCCGTGCAGGTCGCCGATGTCGATGATCGAGAAGCCGCCCGAGCGCGTCATCGCGGAGAGGAAGAACGCTTGGAAGGTCGTGTCCCACGCGTCGGAGCGCCCGAAGGTGAGCGGGTTGTTGAACTCCAGCAGCAGGATCGCCCCCGCCCCGGCGAAGAACAGGATCACCGTGGTGATGATCGTGAGCTTCGCGTGCAGCGACCAGCGGCGGAAGTGCCACGCGTGCCGCCACAGCGTGAAGATCACGGGGAAGCCGATCGAGCCGAGGAAGACGCCCGCCATGAGCACGGTGAGGAGGAAGTAGTCGTCGCCGAAGGGCACCAGGCCGTCGGCGTTGGGCACGAACCCGGTGTTCGTGAAGGCCATCGCCGCGTAGTAGGGGGCCTCCCACAGCGCGTTGATCGGGTCGACCCCGGCCATGATCAGCGAGGGGTAGATCAGTACGGTCAGACCCGCCTCGATCACGAGGGTCGACAGGGCGACGGTGGCCAGCAGCTGACCGACCTCGCCCAGACGCACGGTCTGCCCCTCGTTGATCGGGCCGCCGTGCGCACGCAGCGGGTTGCTGTCGCCGGCGGCGATGAGCTTCGCGCGCAGCCCGAGCCGCTTGGAGATGACCAGCCCGAGGATCGAGGCGAGCGTCAACACGCCGAGCGCGCCGACATTGACGCCGATGTAGGTGATGACGTGGCCGAACGGCGACCAGTGCGAGTACATGTCGACGGTCGACAGGCCCGTGACGCAGATGGTCGACACCGCGGTGAACAGCGCGTCGGCGAGAGGCGTCCGCTGTCCATCGGCGGCGGCGGCGGGCAGCGAGAAGAGCCCGGTGAACAGCAGGATCAGCGTCACGAACACCAGCACGGCGAATCGTGCCGGAGAGGCCGTCGTCAGGTCGCGCAGGGCGTCGAACCCCCGCCGGAGCGATCGGCCGAGATCGCGCTGGGCGCGGGGCCTCGCCGGCGATGCCGCCATGCGCCGCCCCCTTCGATCCGGACCGGGAATCATGGTATCCCGGTCGGGGCGCGGCTAACCTAAACCCATGGCGGACATCTTCGACGTGATCGCGGACGGCACTCGTCGCGACATCCTCCAGTTGTTGCTCGACCGTTCCACGCGCGGCGACAACGGCACGAGCGTCTCCCAGATCGTCCACGAGCTGGGTGTGAGCCAGCCCACCGTCTCCAAGCACCTCAAGGTGCTGCGCGACGCCGAGCTGGTCTCGGTGCGCGAAGAGGGCCAGCACCGGTACTACAGTCTCGCCACCGCCCCGCTCGACGAGGTCGACGACTGGCTGGTGCCGTTCTTCTCGGTCGACCCGGTCGCCGCTACGCTGCCGGAGCCCGCGGTGCACGCGGCCGAGGCGGTCGGACGTGCCGCCGCACAGGCGAAGTACGCCGTCGCGAACGCGTTCCGCAAGCTTCCCGGGCGCTGACCCGCACGTTCGGCCCGGATGCTGCGGCCGGGCCCCACGCGTCGCAGGAGCCCCTCGGGTTTACACGTGTCGCACGGGAGCCCTAGAGTGGCTCCAGCGCCACAGGACGAAGGGGAATCCATGGCAGAACTGCCGGATGTGCGTTTCCTCACCGTCGCTGAGGTCGCCGAAGTGATGCGAGTGTCGAAGATGACGGTCTACCGTCTCGTGCACGCGGGCGAACTGCCCGCGGTGCGCTTCGGACGCAGCTACCGAGTGCCCGAGTCTGCCGTCGTGGATGCCCTGCAACGGCCGGTCTCCGACGTCGGCTAGACTGATCCGAGGCATTTTTTCGCATCTGCCTCTACCCGGGCGCCGCAACCGGCACCCAGACCCCTGACGTAGTGAGGTTTTCCGTGGGTTCAGTCATCAAGAAGCGCCGCAAGCGCATGGCGAAGAAGAAGCACCGCAAGCTGCTTCGCAAGACTCGCCACCAGCGCCGCAACAAGAAGTAGCGGCCGCCGCACCGAGCGCCTGCCCTTCGTGGCGGGCGCTTCGTGTATCCGTCGCGCCCCAGACGAGGAGTTCGCCGTGCAGTCCATCACCGTTCACCAGCTCCGCGAACGCGAAGGCACGCCGCTGATCGACGTGCGCGAGGTCGACGAGTTCGCCGCCGGCCACGTGCCCGGCGCCGTCAACCTGCCCATGTCGACGATCGGCGACCACCTCGACGAGCTGCCCGACGGCCCGTTCGACGTGATCTGCCAGGCGGGCGGACGATCGGCCCGCGTGGTCGAGGCGCTCACCGCGCGCGGACACGACGCGACGAACGTCGAGGGCGGCACGGGGGAATGGATCCAGGCGGGCTTCGACGTCGAGAAGTGACGCGGCGACGCCGTGTCGCGGCCCCTAAGCTGGACACGTGACGACCCTCACACTGATCGGTAAGCCCGATTGCCATCTGTGCGACGTCGCAGATGAGATCGTCGACCTCGTGGTCGGGGACCTGCCCGCGCGCGTGGCCGACGGCATCGTGATCGAGCGCTCGTCGATCCTCGAAGACCCCGCCCTGTACGACCTCTGGTGGGAGAAGGTTCCCGTCGTGCTCGTCGACGGGGAGCTGCACGCGCACTGGCGCCTGTCGGCCGATCGCCTCCGCGCCGCCCTTCTCGCGGCCGACACCGAAGGAGCCCACTCGTGAGCATCCGGCACATCGTCCTGTGGAAACTGGCCGCGGAAGACGCCGACACGCGCGCTCTGCACGCCGAGCAGATCGTCGAGCGCCTGACCGCGCTCGTTCCCGTCATCGACGACATCCAGAGCCTCGAGGTCGGACGCAACGTCGCGTACCCCGCGACGAACTGGGACGTGGCGCTGGTATCGGAGTTCGCCGACACCGACGCGCTCGAGCGCTACCAGGTGCACCCCGCGCACCAGGAGGCAGCGGCCTTCGTTCGTTCGGTCGTCACCGAACGCGCAGTCGTCGACTACCCCTTCTGAGCGCGCTCCGGCGCGCCCCCTTCGTCGGCGATCACCGGGATCGACTGCGTGAAGTGAGCGGCGCGCTCCTCGGCCTCGATGCTGCCCGTGAACAGGCCGGTCGCCTCCGGGGTCTCGTGCTTCGCGGCAGGGAGTGCAGCATCCTGCTCGGTCATCATCACCCGCTGCACCGGTAGGGCGTCGGGCGCGACGCTCTGGATCCAGCCCACCATCGCCTCGCGCACGAAGCAGCGCAGGTCGAACAGGGTCGGCGCATCGGCGGCCGTCACCAGAATGCGGATGCGGACAAGCCCGCCCACCGCGTCGGTGACCTGCAGCACCGAGGCCCGGCCGTCCCACAGGTTCGTCTCGCCGAGCACCGAGGCCAGGTGAGCGCGCATGAGGCTCGGCGAGACGCGCCAGTCGACGTCGAGCTCGACCGCCCCGAGCAGCTCGCTGCCCTCGCGCGTCCAGTTCTCGAAGGGTTTCGTCGTGAAGTACGTGCAGGGGAGCACCAGGCGGCGGTCGTCCCAGAGGTCGACGACCACGTAGCTCAGTGTGATCTCGCCGATCCGGCCCCACTCGCCCTCGACCACGACCACGTCGTCGACCCTCAGCGCGTCGCTGAAGACGAGCTGCACGCCGGCGAACACGTTCGCGAGCACCGACTGGGCGGCCAGGCCCGCGACGATCGACGCGATACCGGCCGAGGCCAGGATGCTGGCGCCGAACGCCTGCACGGCGGGGAACGTGAGCAGCATCGCCGCGATCGCGATGATCGCGATGAGCACGATCGCGAGGCGGCGGACGATGAGCGTCTGGGTGCGGATGCGGCGGGCGACGCGATTGTCGGGGATGTCGATGCGGTAACGCCCCAGCGTGACATCGGTCGCGAACGCGACCAGCCCGCCCAGGAGCCACGCGGTCGCGCCGATGAGCACGATCGAGAACGCGTGGTCGATCAGCTCTCCCCAGTCGGTGTCGACGTCGAGGGGGAGTGCGAGGCTCACGGCGATCCAGAGCGCGATCACCAGCACCACGACCCGGAACGGCCTGCGCGCGTGGCGGACGAGGCCGCGCGGCCAGTCCTTCTTCTTCGCCGCGAGCCGGACGCTGAAGGCGACCACCGCCGTGAGGACGACGGCGATGACGAGCGCGACGACGACGGCGATGGCGAACTGCAGCCAGGAATCGATCATTGTTCTCCTCGGGTCGAGGTGCCCACGCTAGTCATCCCACATTTCCGTTGACTGCATCCGGTCGGCCTTTTCGGGGGAAACGCCTTGTCCTTGCTCGTTCGGAGGGGATTGTTCTTAGGGTGGGGAAGTGGGCCACCCGGTCTCGCACGAGGGAGAACGATGACGCAGACGAAGAAGAAGGCCACGAAGTCCGGCAAGAAGGCCGCCGAGGCCAAGGCTGCACAGGCCCTGGCGCGGGCCGAGAAGTCGGTGCGCAAGGCGCGCAAGGCCGTCAAGCACTCGAGCAAGAAGCTCCGCGCGAAGGCCTCCGATCTGAGGGCGAAGACCGAACGGCTGAGCGCGACCCACGCGGAGGCGGCGCGAGAACTCCAGTCGGCGAAGGCCGCGGTCGCCGTCACGGAGCCGGCCGCCGTGCTCGTCGCCCCACCGCTGCCGACCCCCGAGGCCGCCGCGCCCACCCTCATCGTGCTGCGTCGCCGCGCCAAGGATCTCGGCGTCGCCGGCTACTCGCGCATGAACAAGGCGGCGCTCACCGCCGCGGTCGAATCCGCGACGGAGCGCTGACCTCCCCGCTCAGATGCCGCGAAAAGGGGCCCCGCCGAACGGCGAGGCCCCTTTTCGCGGCATCTCGGACTACGGCGCGAGGCGCGTGGGCCCGCGGAACAGGTAGGTGACCTCGCGGATCGAGCTCTCGCCGAGCATCAGCATCAGGACGCGGGCCAGGCCCATGCCGAACCCGCCGTGCGGCGGGGCGCCGAAGCGGAAGAAGTCGAGGTAGAAGTCGAGGTGCTCGGGGTCGAGCCCCTTCTCCTTCGCCTGCTCGACGAGCACGTCGACGCGGTGCTCGCGCTGCGCGCCGGTGGTGATCTCCACGCCGTTGAAGAGGAGGTCGTAGCTCTTGGTGAGCCCGGTCTCCTCGTCGCGCATGTGGTAGAACGCGCGGATCGCGGGGTGGTAGTCGGTGATGAAGACGAACTGGTGTCCGTAGGTCTCCTGCACGTACGCGGCGATCTGACGTTCGCCCTCGGGGTCGAGGTCGCCGTCGGTGCGGGGCACCTCGTAGCCGCGGCTCTTGACGATCTCGAGCGCCTCGGCGAGGGGGATGCGCGGGAACGGGATCGACGGCACCTGCACCTCGACGTCGAACAGCTCCTTCACCTCGGCGCCGTGCTTGTCGGCGACCGCCTGGAAGGCGAACTGCAGGAGCTCCTCCTGCATGCGCGCGACGTCTTCGTGCGAGTCGATCCAGCTGATCTCGGCGTCGATCGAGGTGAACTCGGTCGCGTGACGCGAGGTGAACGAGGGGTCGGCGCGAAACGCGGGCGCGATCTCGAAGATCTTCCCGAAACCGGCGACCTGGGCCATCTGCTTGAAGAACTGCGGGCTCTGAGCGAGGTAGGCGGTCTGGTCGTTGAAGTACTCCAGCGCGAAGAGCTCGGCGTTCGACTCCGACGGGCTCGCCATGAGCTTGGGCGTGTGCACCTCGATGTAGTCGCGCTCGATCCAGTACGTGCGCAGCGCGTGCTCGAACGTGGTCTGCACGCGGAAGATGAGGTTGTTGCGGCGCTGGCGCAGGTCGATGAAGCGCCAGTCCATGCGCTTGTCGGCGCTGCTGTCGGCCGCGATCGGCGTCTCGGGGTTGGCGGCGGCCGCGATCTCGAGGGCGCCGACCTTGATCTCCACGCCGCCGAGCTTCACGCGCTCGTCGTGCTTGAGCTCGCCCGTGACGGTGAGGAAGGTGCCGGTCGCCAGCGCCGAGATCGTCTCGGTCAGGGCGAGGGCGGCCTCGCGCGCAGCATCCGCGTCGTCCCCGAGCTCGCGTGTCGCCGGGTTCACGAGCTGCACGGCGCCGGTCTCGTCGCGGAGGATGACGAACTGCACCTTCTTCTGATCGCGCACCGTCTCGACCCATCCCGACACCGAAACCGGGCCGTCGGGGGCGGACTGGAGCTGCTTGACCAAGACGCGTTCGTTCACGAGATGTCAGTCTACGTGCGGGTCGGCGCGCGCAATGCCCGCGGGCCTGGGCTTTCTCTCCGGCGGGAGGGTCAACGTCCGGCTCCCGCGGCCAGGCCCGCCTTCACGTGGCGCTGCGCGGCGAAGATCACCACGAGCGCCGGGAGGCTCGCGATGAGGGAGGCCGCCATCGTCGCCGCCCAGGTGTTCAGGTTCGAGTTCGAGAGGGCGAAGATGATCACCGATACCGGCTGCATGTCGTTGCGTGTGACGAGGGTGAGGCCGAACAGCAGGTCGCCCCAGCTGAAGAGGAACGTGAAGACCGCAGCGGTGATGATCGCGTTCCGCGAGAGCGGGACGACCATGCGCCACAGCGTTCCGAACGGTCCGAGCCCGTCGACGGTCGCGGCCTCCAGCACCTCGGGATCGAGGCGCAGCATGAAGGCGCGCATCACGATGATCGCGAACGGGATGCCCGCGGTCGAGTTCGCCAGGATCAGCCCGACGTAGGTGTTGAGCAGCCCCCAGTTGTTGAACATGGCGTAGAACGACGTGGCGAGCACGATGCTCGGGATCATCTGGGCGAGCAGCAGCAGGATCAGCGCGACGCCCACCGCGCGGGAGCGCAGGCGACTCAGAGCGTAGGCCGCGGGGATCCCGACGACGAGGCTCACCAGCACCGAGCCGAGGGCGACGATCACGCTGACGCGCAGGCCGCTCAGACCGCTGTCGGAGAGCGCCGTCTCGTACCCGCCGATGCCCGGCGACGACGGGAACCACTCGGTGTCGACGGAGTTCGCACCCGGCTGCAACGAGGCCGAGATCATCCAGTAGATCGGGAACAGGTACACCGCCAGGATGGCGACGGTCAGGATCGTCCACAACCAGCCGCTCTTGCGCAGGCGGGTCAGGCGAGTGGATGCGGCGGAGGCGGCGCTCATCGTTCGGCACGCTCCCTGCGCATGGCCAGCAGCGAGTACACGACCGCGAAGACGAGGCTGATGCCGAGCAGCAGCATGCCGTAGGCCCCGCCCTGGCCGAACTCGAACTGCTGGAAGGCCGCGCGATACGACAGGAGGCCGAGGGTGACGGTGCTGTCGGCGGGACCGCCCGCGGTCAGGACGAGCACGAGGTCGACGATGAGCAGGGTGTAGACCACGCTCATGATCACCAGCACCGAGATCACGGGCCAGATGGCCGGGACGATGATCGAGGTCAGTCGACGCCATCCGCCCGCGCCGTCGAGCTGTGCGGCTTCGAGCTGCTCGGCGGGCACCTGCTTGAGAGCGGCGCCCAGGATCGTCGACCAGTAGGGGAGGCTCGCCCAGACGGCGACGACGATCACGGCGGAGAGCGCGGTCGAGGGGTTCGCCAGCCACGCGTCTGTGGGGAGCCCGAGCGTTCCGAGCACGTCGTTGACGGCTCCGTTGCCCGAGAGCAGCGACTTCCAGATGGTCGCGACGACCACGGCGGGCAGGAGCCAGGGGATGAGGATCAGGGTCGGGAGCCACCGGCTGCCCGGGAAGCGGCGGGTGAACAGCAGAGCGAGGGCGAGCCCGAGGACGAGCTCGATCGCGACCGCGGCGACGGTGACGATGAGGGTGTTGGCGATCGCGCGACCCGTCACCGGCTGGGAGAGGATGTCGGCGAAGTTCTCACCGCCGACGAAGGGGGCGCGGCCCGTGATGAACGTGCCGGTGGTGAAGTCGGTCGTGCTCATGAACACGCCGTACCCGAGCGGGAAGAGGAAGAACACGCAGAAGAACGCGATGGCGGGGATGAGGAACACCCACAGCTCGATGTTCCGGCGCCGCGCGAGCGACAGCCACGACCGGCCGGAGGCGGGTGCCTCCGGCCGGTCGGCCGTCGAGAGGGACGAGGTCATCACCCCTGCGACGCCTGCTGCAGTGCTTCCTCGGCGCTCACGCCGTTGACGGTCGCGTTCTGCAGCGCGTCGACGTACTGCTGCTGCAGGGCGTTCCACTCGGTGCCGAGCGATGCGGAGTTGAACGCACCGGGGAGGGCGTCGACGAAGGCCTTGGCCGCGGGGACCTCGGCGACGAAGGCCTCCTGGGCGCTCGTCAGAGCCGGGACGTAGCCGCCCTGGACGGCGGTCTCGATCTGGTTCTCCTCCGACGCGCGGCACTCGACGAGCGCGGCGGCGGCGGCTTCGCGGTTGGGGTCGCTCGATGCGGCGACGCCGTAGGCGTAGCCCAGCACGCCGACCTGCGAGCTCTCGCCCGACTCCGGCGTCGGGAACGCGGCGGTGCCGTACTCGAACGGGATGCTGCTGTCGACGAGGTTCCACGGGCCCGAGACCGTGATGGCCGCTGCGCCCGAGGTCCACTGGTCGATGGCGTCCCAGCCCCAGTTCACGTACTCCTTCGACAGGCTGCCGTCGTCGACGAGCTGCTTGTAGAGGTCGACGGCCTCGGCCGCGCCCTCGCTCGTCGGATCGGCCGGGTCGCCGCCCGCGCTGAGGAGGAACGGCAGGAAGTAGACGGGGGTCGAGCCGTCGCCGCCGATGCCGGGGAGCACGATGCCCTTCTGGGTGTCGGTGGTGAGGGCCTTCGCCGTCGTGACGAGCTCGTCGAACGTGGTGGGCGGCTCGGTGATGCCGGCCGCGGCGAACGCGTCGGCGTTGTAGAAGATCGCGTAGCTCTCGGCCTGCACGGGCAGGGCGTAGAGCGTGCCGTCGTACTCGCCGAGCGAGGCGATGCTCTCCTCGATGCCGTCGGTGGTGATGCCCAGCGAGCCGAGGTCGGCGAGCACGCCCTGCGAGGCGAGCTGGGGCACCTGGGTGTCGGTGCTGAGGAGGGCGACGTCGGGGAGCGTCTTCGAGCTCGCCGCCTGCAGCAGGCTGGTGGTGTAGTCGCCCGACTGGGTCTGGACGTCGACCGTGATGCCGAGCTCGTCGGCGCAGGCTTCGAAGTAGCCCTTCTGCAGGCTCTGGTACGGATCGAAGTCGATGTTGTTCCACACCGTCAGCTCGAGCCCTTCGAATCCGGTGGCGGCAGGGTCGGGGGTTCCGCCGCCGGCGCAGGCGCTGAGGGCGAGGGCGGCGGTGAGGCCGACCGCGGGAACGGCGACGCGCAGAGCGCGCTTCGGGCTGGAGGTCATGGTGAGGGATCCTTGTCTCGACCGGTGCTGTGGGGCCGGCTTCTCGGGTGACGAGCGACGCGTCGCTCGAGAGCAGTCTCGGGCGCTGCCTCTACTCTCCGCCAGAGTGTGTAACACCCGGGGAAACACTGCGTCACGCTAAGTAACACGATCGGTTCGTGCGCGGCTCCGGCGGGCACGCTGGGGATGCATCGAACACAGAGGAGAACCATCATGGCATCGTCCCGACCGCCGCTGGATCCGCAGAAGCAGTGGGTGCTGGTCGACACCGACACGGGTCTCGACGACGCTCATTCGCTTCTCTATCTGCTCGCCCAGCCCGACGTCGAGATCGTCGGCATCACCACGATCTACGGCAACACCCCGGTGGAGGACTCCGCGCGGAACGTGCGTACCGTGCTGCGCCTCGCGGAGCGCGAGGACATCCCCGTGCACCTGGGGGAATATGCGCCGCTGGAGGGCGAGGCGAGCATCGCCGACTTCGTGCACGGCGTCGACGGGCTCGGCGACCGGTTCGAGCGGGCCGAGCTCCGCGTCGAGGACGAGACCGCCGTCGACTACATCGTGCGCATCGCGAACGAGCATCCGGGCAAGGTCGATCTTCACCCGCTCGGGCCGCTGACGAACATCGCGAAGGCGCTCGAGCGCGACCCGGAGCTGTTCCTGAAGTACCGGTCGGTCGTCATCATGGGGGGCGCGGGCCCCTACCCCGCACCGGGCGGCGCGACCCTGACCGACGCCAACACCGCGAACGACCGTCGCGCGGCCGAGATCGTCTTCGGGGCCGCGAACCGGGGCAACGTTGTGATGGTGGGGGTCAACGTCACCGCCACGGCGATCCTCGACGAGCACGTCTACGCCTCGCTGCGCGCGATCGACACCGCGTGGGCGCAGTTCTCGGCCGGGGTGCTCGACGCCTACAACGACTTCTACCAGTACAAGTGGGGGCGGCGGATCTCGTCGGCGCACGACGGCCTGTCGACCGTGATCCTCCATCGCCCCGAGATCGTCACGGGGTGGATCGAGGGCCCGGTCGACTTCACGCCGTACGGAGGATCGCTCGCCACGCGGGTCGCACTGACGAACGACGGCCTCCCGCTCGTGTGGGGAACCCCCGACGGTGCCGTGACCCGGGCCGTCACATCGTTCGATGCCGCCCAGTTCCGGCGCCGGTTCGTGCACGCCCTCGCGTACGGCACCTCGCGGGCCCCGCTCGACCCTGCAGGACGTGCTGCGCCCGCCGGCTGGGCGAACGGGCGCCCCGCCGGCGAGTGAGGGGCCGCCGCGGGCGCCGATCGCGCGCGGCGGCTCAGCGCACGCCCGATACGGCGGGGTGGTCGGCCGGGAGGCGATCGCGGCGGTCGCTGCGCAGGCGCGAGCGGAGCGTCCCCTCGGTGGGGAACCCGCCGTAGAGCCCGCGCGAGCGCAGCTCGGGGGCGAGGAGCGTCGCGAAGTCTTCGAGCGAGCCGGGCGAGACGAACTGGTGGAGGAGGAAGCCGTCGACGCCCGACTCCTCCACGAATCGGCCGATGTTGTCGGCCACCTCGCCGGGCGTGCCGATGAAGCGGTCGTCGGCGAACGCCGTGACCGCACCGAACCGACGGCGGACGTCGCCGGCGGTCAGCACCGGCGCATCGGCCCGCGTCTCCTTCGTCTGCGTGTGCGTGGTCGACTGCTTGATCAGCGGCTCGTCGTCGGCGTACTGCGAGAAGTCCACGCCGCCCCATCCGGCGTACGCCGCGAGCTGCGCCTCCGAGGAGTAGTGCGACTGGAAGCCGTCGAGCTTCTCCTGCACGGCGATGCGCGTCGGCGCCACGACGAGGTTCATCCCGACCACGGCGCGGATCTCCGACGGGTCGCGACCGATCTCGGCGGCGCGGGCGCGGATGCCGGCGAGCCCCTCGCGGACGGCGACCGGGTCGGAGTCGCCGACGAAGATCAGCTCCGCGTGCCGCGCGGCGAACTCCCGCCCTCGCGGTGACCATCCGGCCTGGATCAGCACGGGCGTGCGTTGGGGGGAGGGGATGCTGAGGTGAGGACCCGCCACGCGGAAGTGCTCGCCCACGTGGTCGACCCGGCGCACCCGGTCGGGGTGCGCGAACAGGCCCGTCTCCTTGCTTCCGACGAACGCGTCGTCGCTCCAGCTGTGCTCCCACAGCTTGTAGACGACGTCGAGGAACTCGTCGGCGCGGTCGTAGCGCTGGTCGTGCGCGAGCACATCGAGGCCGAAGTTCGCGGCCGCACCCGGAAGGTAGGACGTCACGATGTTCCACGCGATGCGTCCGGCGGTGAGGTGGTCGAGCGTGCTGAAGCGCCGCGCGTGAGCGAACGGGTGCTCGTAGGTCGTGGACACCGTGGCGCCGAAGGCGATCCGCTCGGTCACCGCGGCGAGGGCCGGGATGTGGAGCAGCGGGTCTTGGGCGGGGAGCTCGACGCCCCACTCGACGGCCGTCGCCTCCGACCCGCGATAGGTGTCGTACATGCCGAGCACGTCGCCGAAGAAGAACAGGTCGAACTCGGCCTCCTCCGCGCGGCGGGCGAGGTCGATCCAGTACCGCATGCCGGTCGCGGTGAGCCGCTCGTCGGCCGGATGGGTCCACAGGCTCACGGCACCGGAGCCGTTGCCGATGCATGCCTGCTCGTAGAGGCCGAACAGGAGCGGGCGGGGGTCAGCGAGCGACATGGGCGGTCTCCGTCTGTGCGTCGGGGGTGTCCGGCCGGTGACGCCGGCCGGCGATGATGGTGGCGAGCGAGCGCGGACTGCCGTGTTCGACGAGCTCGGCGAGTGCGTCGGCGGGCGTCCGCGCATCGACGGGGAACACCGCGAGGTCGGCGCGGGATCCGGCACGGATGCTTCCGGTCGGAACCGTCGCATCGGAGAGCCCCAGGGCGGTCGCGCCGCCGAGGGTCGCGGCGGCGAACAGCCGTTCGTGCAGGTCGGGCTCGGCGTACCCCTGCTGGCGGGCGAGCGAGTACAGCGCGGCCACGTCGTCGAGCACGTTCAGGCTGGGCGACGACGAGAGCGAGTCGGTGCCCACGGCGATCCGGTTCCCTTCGCGCAGGTAGTGCCCGATCGGCGGCGGGGCGAGCCCGATGACCGCGTTCGACCGGGGGCAGAGGGCCACCGAGACGCCGCGCTCGCGCAGCATCCGGCGGTCCTCGGCGTCGACGTAGATGACGTGCGCGAGGTGCGTCTGCGGAGTGAGGGCGCCGACCGAGTCGAGGTACGGGATCACCCCGTGGCCGGCGCCGCCGTCGCGGAGCAGCGCGAAGTCGCCCCGCCCGAGCGTGCGCCACCGGTTGGCGAGGTCGCCCGTGCCCGAACGGACGTAGGCGTCTTCCCAGGCCGACTCGGCCGCGTGGATGTGCTGACGCACTCCGAGCTCGGCGGCCAGGCCCGCGAGATCGCGGAGCACCCCGGTGTCGAGCGAGTAGATCGCGTGCGGCGACAGCCCGGCGTCGGGTGGTGTCGGCAGAACCCGCAGCTGCTCGACGACGGTGCTGCGCCCGTCGACGGCCCAGGCGGCGTCGGTCCAGCCCAGCACCTCCCAGTAGGCGACCCCGTGGAGGCCGGCCTCGTGCACGACCGCGGCCGCGTCGATGTCGGTGACGATCTCGGCGACGGCGGTCGTGCCCGACGCGATCGCGAGCCGGGCGCCCTCCGCGGCCGACGCCGCCCAGTCCCGCGGCAGCGGGTAGAGCTCCATGAACGCGTTCATCCACGACTCGAACCCGTCGTAGCGCCCCCGCCCCACCTCGGCCATGTCGGTGTACTGCAGGTGGGTGTGGGCGTTCACGAGCCCGGGTGTGAGCACGCCGTCCCATTCGAGACGCTCCACGTCGGGGCGGTCGCGCACGGCGGCCGAGAGCGCATCGTGGGTGCCGACGGCGGCGATGGTGTCGCCGTCGACCAGGACGGCTCCGTCGGCGATCGGAGGGGCGTCGACCGGGAGGACGACGCGTGCGCGATGAAGGGTCAGGGTCATCGAGGTCTTTCGGAGGAGGGGGCGGGTGCCGATCAGTCGGCGTCGAGACTCGGTCGCCAGGATGTCAGGAAGGCGAGCTGCTTCGCCGACGGCACGTCGACCGCGCCGCCGAACGATGCGAGGGCGTGGCGGGCCACCCGGTCGTCCACGTCGCGAGGGAGCGTGTGAACCGCCGGCGGGAGCGTGCCGCGCGAGGCGATCAGGTGATCGACCGCGGCGAGCTGCACCCCGAACGACAGGTCCATGATCTGCACCGGGTTGCCCTCGGCGGCGCTGACGTTGATGCAGTTGCCGTCGTCGAGAACTCGCACGGTGCGGCCGGAGGGCAGTCGCAGCCGCGAGACCTTGCGCGCGCGGGAGATCTCGACGGCGCCGGCGGCGCGGGCGTCGTCGAGGGCGATCTCCTGGCCGACGCCGCCCCCGACCGCGACGGCGGCGCCGTCGGGGAGCGCGGCCAGGTGCGCGACGTCGATCGTGCCGGCGACCCCGGTGGTGGAGATGAGCACGTCGGCGTGGGCGGCGGCCTCGATGAGGGGCTCGACGGCGAATCCGGCGAACGCGGCCTGCAGGGCGGCGACCGGGTCGACCTCCGACACCGTCACCCGCGCGCCCAGGGCGGCCGCGTGGCGGGCGACGCCGCTGCCGACCCGCCCGAATCCCGCGACGACCACCGATGCGCCGGCGAGCGACTCGTCGATGAGGTCGGCCACCGCGAGCACCACCGCCTGTCCCGTGCCGTGGGCGTTGTCGAAGAGCGACTTCGTGCGCGCGTCGTTGCCCGCGACCACGGGGATGCGCAGATCCCCCGTGCGCTGCATCTCGCGCAGCGGCCGCACACCGCTCGTCGTCTGCTCGGTGGCGCCGATCATCGCGTCGAGGATGCGGGGTCGGTCGGTGTGGGCGAGACGGATGGTGCCGGCACCGTCGTCGATGATCACCTCGGGGCGGTGATCGAGCAGCGACAGCACGTTCTCGCGGTCGTCCGCTGCGCGATCGGTCGACCGGGCGTAGACGGGCAGGCCCGCGTGGGCCAGTGCGGCGGCGACCGCGTCGTCGGTGTTGCGACCGACGCACGAGACCGAGACGTCGGCCCCGGCTTCGGCGAGCACGAGCGCGACCGTCGCGGTCTTCGGCTCGAGCACGTCGGAGATCGCGATGCGCACGCCGGAGACGATTCCGGATGCGGTCAGCTCGGCCGCCAGCGAGGCGGTGGCCGGCATGAACCCGCGTGCCCAGTCGATGCGGTCCTGGCCCTCGCGCCACAGGGAGGGATCGGCGATCCGGCCGTTCACGCGATCACCTCGCGGGCGAGGAGGGCGTCGGCGGCGGCGAGGTCGCCGCCGTTCGCGGTGACGAGGAGGCTCAGGGCGACGACGAGGTCGGCGAGGCGCCACGCGAGGCCGTCTCCGGTGTCGAGGTCGTCGGGGAACGGCGGGGGAGCGTCGACGAGGGTCGCCCCTCGATCACCGGCGCGACGCACGTGAGGTCGCAGCGCGGGGCCGTCGGTGGGGACGATGCCGGTGCCGCCGAGCGAGGCGTCGATGAGCACGGCCTCCACGCCGGCCGGGTCGATCGGCTCGTGCCCCTCGGCGGTGGCCACGACGTAGTGCGCGCGACGGGTCGCCTCGGGGAGCGCGCCGACGTCGGCGATCCCGATCCCGGCGAGGTGGGCACGCAGCCGTGTCACGGGATCGTCGGAGACTCGGACGACCCTGCTGCCGATGCGGATGAGGGCCGCCGCCAGCGCGTCGGAGATCGGCCCGGCGCCCACGACAGCGGTCGTCGCCCCGGCGAGCACGAGATTCGTGCGGCGCGAGAACGCCCGCACGACCTGGTCGGCCCGCGCCTGCGCGAACGCGGCGCCGAACCCCGGGAGCGCGAGCGGATCGGCGCCGCCGGCATCGACGGTGATCGTCGCCCCCCATGTCCCCGCGACGGCGTCGGCGAGGGCCCGGGGGAGTGCGGGCAGCGAACCGCCCCACACGGCCGACCCGGCGGGCGCGCCGGCGGAGAGGCGAGCGGAGATCGGCAGCCGCACGCCGAGCGCATCGGGCGGCGCGGGGGGAAGGGTGATCGACACGCTCCAGACGCTAGGCCCTCCGGCCCCGCGGCCGCCATTCGGGCGTCTCACTTCGTCAGCGAGGCCACCGCGCAGCATCCGCCGAGGTCGTCCCTACAATGTCGCACGTGACCTTCTCCATGCCCCCGTCGTCGTATCGCACGCTCTCGCCCGAGCGCGCGTCGCGGCGGGCACCCCGCGTGTGGGACGTCGCCCTGACCGTCGTGCTCCTCGTGCTGCTCACCCTCTTCGCGCTCGCCGCCTCGTACGCGGGATTCCTGCTCGCGATGGCCTCCGACGCCTGCGCGACCGTCTCGTGCGACGTCGAGACCATGAACGTCGGTCTGTGGTTCGGCGTCATCTCGCCGTGGGCCGTGCTCCTCCTCTCCGTCGTCGCCGCCGTCGTGCTGCTGGTGAGGCAGCGTCTCGCGTTCTGGGTTCCGCTCACGGGCGCGGCGCTCATGGTGGCGCTGTGGTTCGTCGCCGCGGCGATCGTGGGCTCCGCCGTACGCCAGTGAGCGGATGCTTCGGGATGACCCGATCGCGCACGGGGGCCAGCACCCAGGATTCCCCGATCCGACCGGCCTAGGCTGGGCGAGGCGCCCGGTCGGGCAGCCGATCACCGAGCGCGAAGGCACCCGATGACCGACACCACCCTCCTCGTGACCGCTGCCGCGCAATCCGGCGGCGACGGTTCGTGGCTGTCCGCCCTCGCCGACTGGACCGTCTCGCTGATGGAGGTCATCGGACCGGCGGGAGCCGGTGCGGCGATCGCCCTCGAGAACCTCTTCCCCCCGCTCCCGAGCGAGGTCGTGCTGCCGATGGCCGGTCTCACCGCCAGCCGGGGGTCGTTCACCCTCGCCGAAGCGCTCATCTGGACGACGCTCGGCTCGGTCGTCGGGGCGTTCGTGCTCTACGGCATCGGAGCGTGGCTCGGAGCGGCGCGCCTGCGCCGCATCGCCGAGTGGATGCCGCTGATGAAGGGCGACGACGTCGACCGCACGGTCGCGTGGTTCCAGAAGCACGGCTGGGCGGCGGTGTTCTTCGGCCGGATGATCCCGATCTTCCGCAGCCTCATCTCCATCCCCGCCGGGGTCTCGCGCATGCCGCTGTGGAAGTTCGGCCTGCTCACGGCGGCTGGAAGCGCTGTCTGGAACACCATCTTCGTGATGGCCGGGTTCCTCCTCGGGGAGAACTGGCACGTCATCGAGCAGTACGCGGACATCCTCCAGTACGTCGTGATCGCCGTCGCCGTCGCGGCCGTGGTCTGGTTCGTCGTCGTGCGCGTGCGCACCATCGTGCGCGATCGCCGCGAGCGCCAGCTCGACGGTGTCTGAGACCGTTCGGCGTCGAGCGATCTGCCCCGCCCTCAGCGGGCTCGCAGAACCCGCCGCCGTAGACTGAGCGGGTGCCTGCCGACCGTCTCCACCTCGTCCGTCATGGCGAGGTGCACAATCCGCGTCGCGTGCTCTACGGCCGTCTCCCCGGTTTCGGGTTGAGCGCCGAGGGGCGTCGCATGGCGCGCCAGGCCGCCGACTACGTCCACGGGCTCGAGCGGCCGATCGGCGCGCTCGTCGTCTCGCCCCTCCAGCGCACCCGGGAGTCGGCCGAGCCGTTCGAGGAGACCTTCGGTATCGACCCCTACATCGACGAACGCGTCATCGAGCCGACGAACGTGTTCGAGGGGCGTCAGATGCGGCGCGCCCTCGCCAATCCCCTGAACTGGCGGCACCTCACCCGCCCCGCCGTCCCGACCTGGGGAGAGCCCTACCACCGGGTCGTCGAGCGGATGCTGGAGGCGATGGACGATGCGTGGAACCGCACCGATCGCGGCGACGTCGTCGTCGTCTCGCACCAGCTCCCCATCTGGGTCACGCACCTCGCCGTCGCGGGCCTGCCCATGAAGCACGACCCCCGCAACCGGCGGTGCGCGCTCTCGAGCGTCACCACCTTCGAGCGGCGCGGTGACCCCGCGACCGGCCAGCGCTGGGTCGAGATCGCCTACGCCGAGCCGGCGACCACCGCCGGCGCCATCGATGTCGGAGCCGTGTGATGCGCCGTCTTCTCGCGGCCGCCGCGGCCGCCGCCCTCATCGTGGGCCTCGCCGCCTGCACCAGCGACCCCCTCGCCTCTCAGTACCGCGAGGGTGACAACAAGGGGTTCATCGCCGGAGACTTCCGCGTCGATGAGATCCCCGCCGACGAGCGCGGTGAGCCGGTCGACTTCGCCGGCACGACCGAGCACGGCGACGAGGTGACCAGCGCCGACTACGTCGGCGACGTGCTCGTCGTCAACTTCTGGTACGCCGCGTGCGGTCCCTGCATCGTCGAGGCGCCGCGGCTGGAGGCCGCCTATACGTCGTTCGAGGGTCAGGACGTGTCGTTCCTCGGCGTGAACACCTACGACCAGGCCGAGACGGCCGCCTCGTTCGCCCGCGACAACAACGTGTCGTACCCGAGCGTGATCGACGTGAACTCCGGGTCGGTCAAGCTCGCCTTCGCCGACAAGACGCCGATCAACGCGACGCCCACCACGCTCGTGATCGACAAGCAGGGGCGCGTGGCCGCCCGCATCATCGGGGAGCTGCAGGAGTCCTCGATCCTCGAGACCCTCGTGCGCGACGCGCTGGCGGAGACCACGTGAACCCGGGCGCGGTCGTCTTCGACGGCGCCCTCTGGCTCGCGGTCCCCATCGCCCTGGCCGCGGGCCTCGTCTCCTTCCTCTCGCCGTGCGTGCTGCCGCTCGTTCCGGGCTACCTCGGTTTCATCGGCGGCACCGTCGCACCCCGTCGGGGCGCAGCATCCGCATCGCCCGGGAGGGGTCGCCTCGTCGGAGGCGTGCTGCTGTTCATCGCCGGGTTCACCCTCGTCTTCATGACGGTGAACGTGCTGGGCGGCACCGTCGGGCGCTTCTTCCTGCAGTACGCCGACGTGATCACCCGCATCATGGGCGTCGTCGTCATCCTCATGGGTCTCGTCTTCATCGGGCTGTTCGGGCTCGCCCAGCGCACCATGCGCGTGCAGGCCAAGAGCAGTGTCGGACTCATCGGCGCGCCCCTCCTGGGCATCGCGCTCGGCATCGGGTGGACCCCGTGCATCGGCCCGACGCTGGCCGCGATCTTCTCGGTGTCGTACAACCTGGGAGACCCGGGCCGCGCCGCCCTGCTGGGCCTGGCGTACTCGCTCGGTCTCGGCATCCCCTTCCTCCTCCTCGCGCTCGGCTTCGGCTGGGCGACGCGGTCGGTGTCGTTCGTCCGCAGGCACATCCGCGTCGTCAACATCGTCGGCGGGCTGTTCCTGATCGTGCTCGGCCTCCTCATGGTCACGGGCGTCTGGGGTTCGCTCATGTCGCAGCTGCAGGGGGTGATGGGAAATGTCCCGCTCCCGCTCTGATTCGTCCGTTCCCGAAGACGGCCCCGACGACGGGTCCGGCTCCGCCGATCCGCTGCGCCCGTCCGACCACGCCGACGGCGACGTGATCACCTCGCCCTCGCTCGGGTTCGTCGGGTGGCTGCGGTGGGGGTGGCGTCAGCTCACGAGCATGCGCACCGCGCTCGTGCTGCTGCTCCTCCTCGCGATCGCCGCGGTGCCCGGGTCGATCGTGCCCCAGCGCAGCGCCGACCCGAACGGCGTCACGCAGTACTTCGCCGACAATCCTGACCTCGCACCGATCCTCGACAACCTGAGCCTGTTCGACGTCTACACCTCGCCCTGGTTCTCGGCGATCTACCTCCTGCTGTTCATCTCGCTGGTCGGCTGCGTGCTGCCGCGCACCAGGCACCACTGGAAGGCGCTGCGCACCCGTCCGCCGCGCACCCCGGCGCGTCTGGCCCGCCTCGACGACTACCGCGAGACGCGCGTCGAGCTGCGCGAGGGCGAGGACGCCGCATCCGTCGCCTCCTCCGCCGTGGAGGCCGCCCAGGAGCAGCTGCGCAAGAGCGGCTACCGCGTCGAGCGGTACGACGCGCGCGGCGCGCTGTCGGTGTCGGCCGAGCGCGGCTACCTCCGAGAGACGGGCAACCTCGTCTTCCACGCTGCGCTCGTGGGCGTGCTCATCGCCGTCGGGGTCGGCGGCGGTTTCACCTACACCGGACAGCGCGTCATCGTGCAGGGCACGACCTTCACGAACACGCTGCTCGACTACTCGTCGTTCAACCCCGGGCGCTTCGTCAACGCCGACAATCTCGTTCCGTACTCGATGACGCTCGACCAGTTCGACATCTCCTACGTGCCGTTCGGGGAGCAGGGAGCGGGGCAGGCCGGCGACTTCGTGGCGCACATGACCACGCGCCTGGCGGGCGAGGAGCCGCAGGAGGGCGAGGTGCGCGTCAACCACCCCCTCAATGTCGCCGGAGACCGCGTGTACCTGCTCGGCAACGGGTACGCCCCCACGATCACGATCCGCAACGCGGAGGGCACGGCCGTCTACACCGACTCGGTGCCGTTCCTGCCCCAGGACAGCAACATGACCTCGCTCGGCGTCATCAAGGTCCCCGACGGCTTCCCCGAGCAGCTCGGCCTCATCGGCTTCTTCTACCCGACGCAGGCCCCGCTCGAGTCGGGGGCGTTCACCTCGGCCTACCCGTCGCTGGCGAACCCGGTGCTGACACTCAACGTCTACAGCGGCGACCTCGGCATCGACGGCGGAACCCCGCGTTCGGTGTACACGCTCGACGTCAACGACATGGAGCAGCTGACCGGCGGAGACACCGGCATCGACTCGATCGAACTCGCCCCGGGCGAGACGCAGGACCTCCCGAACGGTCTCGGCACCATCACCTTCGACGATGCCTCGCCGGAGGGGGCGGCGAACCTCGACCAGTCGGTGAAGCGGTTCGTGTCCCTCTCGATCCACCGCGACATCGCCGCACCGTGGGTGCTCGGCTTCGCTCTGCTCGCGCTGGCGGGACTGCTCGCCGCCCTGTTCGTCCCCCGGCGCCGCATGTGGGTCAAGGTCACCCCCGACGGCGACGCCGTCCGCATCGAGTACGCCGGACTCGCCCGCGGCGAGGACCCCACCCTTGCCGAAGCCGTCACCGCTCTCGAGGCCCGTCATTCCCTCGCCTTCGAGGCCCGCCGCCACACCCCCGGAAGTAGAATCACCACATGACCGGAACCGAAGACGCGCTCTCGTTCGACGCGGTCTCGCTGCTGCTCGTCTGGACATCGATCGCGGTCTACGTGCTCGCGTTCATCGCCTACGCGGTCGACCTCGCGCGCCGCTCCGACCTCGCCGTGAAGGCGCAGGATGCTGCGGAGGCCCGCGAACTGGTCGCCGCGGGAGGCGGGTCGGTCTCGGGTTCGGCCACCGCCTTCCGTCAGGGTGCCGAGCTCCCGGGCAAGCCCCGGTTCGTCTGGGCGCGCATCGGCACGACGCTCACGGTGCTGGCGTTCCTCTTCCACTTCGCCGGCACGGTGCTGCGCGGTCTCGCGGCCGAGCGCGTGCCGTGGTCGAACATGTACGAGTTCGCCCTGACCGGCACGCTCATCATCGTGTCGGTCTACCTGGTGACCCTGTTCCGTTACGACCTGCGGTTCCTCGGGTCGTTCATCACGGGCATGACGGTGGTGCTCCTCGGCGGCACTCTCCTCAGTTTCTACGTCGAGGTGACCCCTCTCGCCGATCCGCTGAAGTCGGTCTGGCTCGTGGTGCACGTCTTCGTCGCGGCCTTCGCCACCGGCCTGTTCGCGCTGGCCTTCGGACTGTCGGTCCTCCAGCTGCTGCAGGCCCGCCGAGAGGCTCGCGTCGCAGCATCCGCCGAGCTCGCGGCGACCGAGGGCGCCGCGGCCCCGAAGCGGATCGGACTGCCGTTCCTGCGGACGATCCCCACCGCCGACGCGTTGGAGTCGCTCGCCTACCGCTTCGCGATCGTCGGCTTCATCTTCTGGACCTTCACCCTGATCGCCGGCTCCATCTGGGCCAACGACGCGTGGGGCCGCTACTGGGGCTTCGACACGAAGGAAGTCTGGACCTTCGTGATCTGGGTGCTCTACGCCGGATACATCCACGCCCGCGCGACACGCGGCTGGCGCGGAACCCGCTCGGCCTGGCTGTCGATCATCGGGTTCACCGCGGTGCTGTTCAACTTCACCATCGTGAACATGTTCTTCAAGGGCCTGCACGTCTACTCCGGCCTCACGTGAACCCCGGCGGCTCGCGCTCGCTTTCTTTCTGAGAGTCCACAACACCCGGACGCACCGAGCCCGTCGTCCGGGTGTTGTGGACTCTCAGGCGGCGTTCGGCCAGCCGCGCGAGCGCAACGCGCGTTCGACGCGGGCGACGAGGGCGCGCGGATCGGCGAGGTGGTGCGCGAGCACCCGGACGATGATCCACCCCTCGGCTTCGATCGCCGCCCAGCGATCGGCGTCGCGGACGAACTGCGCGTGCTCGGCGTGCTGGCGGCCGTCGTACTCGACGCACACGCGGTAGCGCCGATAGGCGATGTCGAGACGCGCGATGAATCGACCGTCCGCCGAGCGCAGGTCCTGGTTCAGCTCCGGCTCGGGGAGTCCGGCGCGCGACAGCACGAGGCGCGTTCTCGTCTCCGGCCGAGATTCCGAGCCGATGCGCATCTCCGACAGTGCCCGAGCGAGATCGTGGGCTCCTCTCCTGCGCAGCCGCGCGACGGCCGCGGCGAGATCCTCGGCCGTGGCCGAGCCCGTGGTCAGGATGCCGTCTGCTGCGGCGACGAGGTCGTCGAGGGTGAGGATGCTGCCGAGCTGGGCCCATGTCTCGGCGACCGAGGGCACCGGCAAGCCCTGGGCGAGAGTGAGCATCTCGGCGGTGAGGTCGGTGCGATGGCCGATGACTCCGGTCGTCCGCGGCGCCCGCGCGGGCGGGCAGGCGGCCACGTGCAGGGGTCCGACCTCGGCGGATCGGGGGAGCGGCATCTGCCAGAGCGCGGCGGCGGTGCTGTGGCTGAAGAACTGCAGTCCACCGAGCCGCGGCAGCAGGAGACGGCACCGGTCGGGGACGGAGTCGCGGAGCGCATCGACCGGCGCACGCACGCCGTGGAACGGCGCGAAGAGGTCCGAGGCATCGAGCCGGTCGCGGGCTACGCCCTCAGCCCTCGCCGCGGCGGTTCGGAAGGAGGAGCCCTGCAACGAGGGAGGGAGCGCGGCGCGTTTCATCCGCCCAGGGTGCGAGCCTTCCCGCGTCCGATCCCGGCGCCGAGGGAGGTCTGTGCACAGTCCGCTCCCTCGGGCGCCCTGGGGAGGAACGCCGAAAGTCCAAGACACCCGGGCCGCCCGGGGGCGGCGTCCGGGTGTCTTGGACTTTCGAGGCGGGTGCGGGGCCGCGCGCGTCAGGCGGGCGACGCGGCGAGGAGGGCGCGGGTCGAGACCGATCGGCGGCGGGCGACCGCGAGGGTCGTCGCGATGAAGGCGAGCACCGCCCAGACCGCCAGCCCCGCGATCGCGGCGCCGAGGTTGCCGCTCGAGGTGAGTGCGTCGACCGCGCCCTGGTAGGCCGGTGCCGTGGGGAGGAGTCCCGCGACCGACGCGAGCACGCCGGGAACCGTCGAGACGATCCCGGTCGCGACGGCGACCACGCCGACGAGCGCGGCGATCCAGCGTCCGGCGCCGCCGAACACCGCGACGAGCGCCTGGTTCACGGCGGCGAACGCGATGCCGGTGAGCACCGACACCACCGCGAACAGCGACCACTGGCCCCAGTCGTACGAGGCGGCCAGCTGAACGACGCCCGCGACGAGCAGGCCCTGCACCGCGCCGATGATCGCGGCGGGGAGCAGCGCCCGGCCCGCGAGGAGGGCGGAGGGTCGACGCGAGCTGATCGTCCGCGCGGTGACGGCGCGGAGAGCGACGAAGGTGCCGAGCCCGCCGAACCAGAGGGCCACGCTCGCCAGGAGCGGGATCGCGGTCGAGCCGAACAGGTTCGAGCCGATGCCCTCCGCGGCGACCGGATCGGCGACGACCGAGGCGAGATCCTTCGCCTGCGTCTCGGTGTAGGTCGGAACCTGTTCCACGGCGGTGGTCAACCCGTTCGCCAGGTCGTCGACGCCGGTGGCGAGCTGGGCGACACCGTCGGCGAGGGTCTGAGACCCGGTCGCCAGCTGCCCGGCGCCGTCCGACACCTGCGTCGCGCCCGTCGAGAGCGCCCGCGCTCCGGTGGCCGACTGCGCGGTTCCCGCGGCCAGCTGGTTGAGGCCCGACTGCAGCGCACGGGTCTGCGTGGCCGCCTCGTTCAGGCCGGCCGACGACTGCGCCGTCAGCTGTGCGATCCCGTCGGCGGTGGGGGCGGTGTAGCCCGCGGCGTAGCCGGCGCTGGTCGCCGCTTCCACCGCGCTCTGGGCCGCCCCGCCGACCTGCGCGCACAGGGTGGGATCGAGCGTTCCCGTCGCGCACTGCTGCGCGAGGGCGCCGAGAGTCGCCGCCAACTGCGCCGTCTGCGCGGCGGCGGTCTGCGCGTAGCCGTTCGCGGATGCGGCGGCACCCACGAGCTGCTGGTTGTTCACCCCGGCCGCCGCGGCGTCCAGTCCGGCGGCCAGCTGCCCGGCGCCGTCGGCGGACTGCCCGATGCCGCCCGCGATCTGGTCGAGGCCCCCGGCGAGCTGGGTCGCCCCCGAGGCCACCTGCCCGGCCCCGTCTCCCAGCGCGGTCGCTCCGGACGGCAGCTGGGCAGCACCGTCGGAGGCCTGCTGAGCGCCGTCGGCGAGCTGGTGCGCGCCGTCGGCCGCGGTGCCCAGCTGGTCGCCGAGCGTGGTGAATCCGAGGAAGACGTTCTGCAGGTAGGTCTCGCTCAGCATGGTGCCGGTGAGGGATGCGGCGGCCTGGGTCACCTGCGCCGAGATGGCGTCGTCGACCACCAGGCTGTCGGGCGGCGTGCTGACGCTGATCGTCGCCTGTTCGGGAGTCGACCCGGGCGCGGTGGAGGTCGCGGCGGCCGAGAAGTTCGAGGGGATCGTCACGACGGCGGCGTAGGTGCCGTCGGCGAGTCCGTCCGACGCATCCTGCTCGTTCGTGATCGTCCAGTCGAAGTTGCTCTCCACCTCGTCGGAACCGTCGACGAGGCCGGCGGTGAGCTGGCGTCCGAGCGGCACGAGCTGTCCGTCGATCGTGACGGCCTGGTCGTCGTTCACGATGGCGGCCGAGATCGAGTCGAGGCGTTCGGCGGGGTTGTAGAGCGCGGCCACGAGGATGCCGCCGATGACGGCGGGCAGGAGCAGCGCCCCGATGACGGTGAGCCAGGTGATCGGACGACGGGAGTTCGCGCGCTCGATCGCCCGCCCCGTGATCGTCGTGGAAGCGGTCATGCGTTCACCTCGGGGAGTTCGGCGGAGCGGGAGGAGTGGGTCTCGACGCGGACGGTCTGCACGTCGCGCCAGCCGGCGTCGTCGAGCAGTCCCCGGGCGGCGTGAGGATCGGCGGCCGAGACGGCGAGCGTCCAGGTGCCTTCGGCGGCAGCGTCGCGGAGCGTCGCCGCGGCCTGATCGCGCAGGGCGCCGTGGGCCAGCGCATCGAGCCCCTGCAGGGCGACGAGCCCCGGGCTCCCCGCGAGCACGCCTCGGAGCTCGGCGAGCGGGTCGGTCGTGTCGTCGAGGAGGGCGATGGCGACGTGCCCGCGCACCCAGGCGGCTCGGCCGGGGAGCAGGTGCCCGGCCACGCGCAGCAGTCCCGACGTCGTCGACACGCGACCCGCGACCGCGAGCAGGGCGGCCCGCGATGCACGGACGTCGGGGGAGGTCAGCACGATCGCGCCGCCGGGTTCGACCGAGGCGGTGAGGCCGGCGAAGACGTCGACGTCGCGCACCTCGAGTCCGGCGCCGTCGGCGGCGATGACCGCGGTCGACCCCGGTGCGGGCCAGTCCCGCAGCGCCAGCTCGCGTTCGACGGCCTCGCCCTCGACGTCGAACGACGGCAGGAGTCGGTCGAGCCACCGGGGGATCCACCACGCCTTGGCGCCGAGAAGAGTCATGAGTGCGGGGATGAGGGTCATGCGCACGAGGAACGCGTCGACGGCGATGCCGACGGCGAGGCCCAGCGCGATCGGTTTGATCGACGAGTCGCCCTCGGGCACGAACGCGGCGAAGACGGCGAACATGATCAGCGCGGCCGCGGTGACCACGCGAGCGGTGGCCGAGAAGCCGGTTCGCACCGCCTCGATGGCGGTCGCCCGTGCGTCATCGGCGGCGGCGCCCCGGGCGCGGGCGTGCACGTAGTCCTCCCGCATCCGCGTGACGAGGAACACCTGGTAGTCCATCGCGAGTCCGAACAGCACGCCCATCAGCACGATCGGCATGAAGCTGATCACCGGGCCCACGCGGGTCACGTGCAGCAGGTCGGCGAACCATCCCCACTCGAACACGGCGGCGACCACCCCGAAGGCGGCGGCCACCGACAGCAGGTAGCCGAGCGCGGCGGTCAGCGGCACCGCGATCGAGCGGAAGACGATCATCAGCAGGATGAACGACAGTCCGACGACGAAGATCGCGAACGGCACGAGGGCGTCGGAGAGGCGGTCGGAGATGTCGATCGCCACCGCCGTGTAGCCGGTCACCTTGAGATCGATCCCGTACTCGTCGAGCAGCCGGTCGTGCTGCGCGCGCAGCTCGCGCACGAGGTCGGCGGTGGCCGGGTCGTCGGGGGCCGTGGACGGCACGATCTGGACGATCCCCGTGTCGGCCGTCTCGTTCGGGGTGGCCAGGGCGATCCGCTCGACGCCGGGGAGGTCTTCGATCTCGCCGGCGATGTCGTTCATCAGCGTGACCGGGTCGTTCGAGGTGACGATGGTGCCCGTCATGACGAGCGGGCCGTTGACCCCGGGGCCGAAGTACTCGGCGGCGAGATCGTAGTTCTGCCTCGCCTGGTTCGACTCGGGCAGCATGCCCGCGTTCGGCAGTGCGAGGGCGAGGCTCGACGCCGGGATCGCGAGCACGCCGAGCACGGCGACCACCGAGACGGTTGCGGCGATCGGATGCTTCGACACGACCCGCACCCACGGATTGATCCGCTTCGGGGCGTGCCTCGCCGCATCCGTCCCCTTCTTCCGTCGGCGCGGGCGCCCGACGATCCGGCCCTTGACGAGACCGAGCATCGCGGGGGTGAGGGTGACGGCCACGAGGACGGCGATCGCCACGGCGACGGATGCGGCGATGCCCATCGTCGTCAGGAACGGGATGCCCGCGAACGACAGGCCGATGAGGGCGATGAGCACCGTCACGCCGGCGAAGACGACGGCCGACCCGGCAGTGCCGGTGGCGCGGGCGGCGGATTCTTCGGGATCGACGCCGTCGCGCACCTGATCCTGATGTCGTGCGGCGATGAACAGCGCGTAGTCGATGCCGACCGCAAGACCCAGCATGAGCGCCAGGAGCGGGGTCGTCGACGAGATCGAGGCGAAGGCGGTCGCCACGAAGATGAGCGCCATCGACAGCCCGACGCCGATCACCGCGGTCAGAAGAGGGAGTCCGGCGACGACGAACGAGCGGAACGTGACGATGAGCACGAGCAGGGCGATGATGAGCCCGACCGCCTCGGTGATCGTCACTCCGGGGATCGAGGTGCCGAAGAGGTCGCCGCCGAGGGCGACCTGCGAGCCCTCGGGCAGCTCGGCGCCCAGGGAGGTCGACACGTCGGTGAGCGAGGCCTTGGCCTCGGGTGAGACGTCGCCGGACTGCCCGTCGAACTGCAGACGGATGATGGCGGCGTCCCCGTCGTCGCTGACCAGGCCCGCGACGGTCTGGTCGAACGGGTCGGTCACGGCCAGCACTCCGTCGACCGCTTCGAGCTCGTCGATCGCGGTGGCGATGTCGCCCGTGTACGGCGCTTCGTCGACGCGGTCGCCGGGCGCGGCGACGACGATGATCTGCGCGCTCGTGCCGCTCACCTGGGGGAACGTCCGCGAGAGCTGCTGCAGCCCCTCCTGCGACTCGGTGCCGGGGATCGAGAACGAGTTGTCGGTGCCCTGGCTGAACAGCGCCGCGCCGCCGCCGGCGGCCGCCAGGATGATGATCCAGGCCAGCAGTACGCGGACACCGTGCCGGTACGACCAGCGTCCGAGCGAGTACAGCAGTGTGGACACGGATGCTCCGTTTCGATCAGGAAAGTTCGATACGTCACTGTATCCAATACACAGATGTATCGTAGAACGGGATCGGCCAGCCGAGGCTGAGCGATCCGTGTGAACCGGAGGAACACATGACCGACACCGAGGGTGCCGTTCCGCGACGACGCGAGAACACCCGCCAGCGACTGCTCGACGCCGCAGCGCAGGTCTTCGCCGAGGTCGGTCTCGACGCGGCCTCCGTCGAGGCGGTCTGCGAGGCCGCGGGCTACACGCGCGGCGCGTTCTACTCGAACTTCGAGAGCAAGGAGCAGCTTTTCCTCGAGCTGTGCGCGCGCGCCGCCGCCCATCAGATCGCCGCCGTCCGCGCCAAGGTGGCCGACCTCGAGACCGAGGGCCTCGCGGGTGCCCCCGGCGATTCGCTGACCCTCGTGCAGCAGGTGCTGGAGGCATCGGGAGCCGACCGCACCGCGGTGCTGCTCATGGGCGAGATCCGCATCCGGGCGCTGCGCGACCCGGTCGTCGCTGCGGCCTACCGGTCGCAGGGGGCGCAGCTGCGCGCCGAGGTCGCGCAGATCATCGTCGACATCGCCCGCGCGAAAGACCTCTCACTGCGTCTTCCGGCTGCCCAGGCCTCGGATCTCTTCATGACTGCCTGGTCGACCGCCGCCGAAGACGCCGTCATGGATGGCGACGATCAGGCGGGCATCACCCGGCGCATCGGCGAGGCGCTCGCGATCGTCGCCGATCTCGTCATCGATCACTCGCGCTGAGGATCGCGTGGCAGCGGGAGAGCCGCTCGCGCCACCACCCGTCGCGCTCCGGTGAGACCTGCAGGGCATCGAGGCGTTCCGCGGACGGCGACACGCGCCCGACCCGGAGCTCGCCGCCGCGCGGGGAGAGCGCGGGATCGCACACGTCGCTCGTGAACAGCGCCGAGGTGCCGAGCCCGCAGTCGTAGTCGTGGTCGGGGAGGGCGGCGGCCAGCGCGGTTCCCATCGACAGCCCGATCGAGGTGTCGAGGGCGCTGGAGACGACGGCCGGGAGCCCCGCCTGTGCGACGATCTCGAGCGCGCGGTGCACGCCGCCGAGCGGCTGCGCCTTCACGATCAGGATGTCGGCGGCCCCGGCCCGGGCCACCCGCAGCGGGTCGTCGGCCTTGCGCACGCTCTCGTCGGCGGCGATCGGGATGCCCATGTACTTCACGCGCGCGCGGAGTTCGGCCAGCTCGTCGATGCTCGCGCACGGCTGCTCCGCGTACTCGAGGTCGAACTCGGCCAGTGCGTGGATCGCGTGCTCGGCCTCGTCGACGTTCCACGCACCGTTGGCGTCGACCCGGATGCGACCCTCGGGGCCGAGGGCCGCGCGCACCGCGGCCACCCGGGCGATGTCGTCGGCGAGGGCCTGTCCGGGCTCGGCGACCTTGATCTTCGCCGTCCGGCAGCCGTCGAACCGCGCGAGCACTCCGGCCACCGCGTCGGCGGCGACGGCCGGCACGGTCGCGTTGACCCGCACCTCGCCGCGGCGCGCGGGCGCAGCATCCGCCCAGCCGAAGTCGACGGCGCCGGCGAGCCACACGGATGCTTCGGCATCGCCGTACTCGGTGAACGGCGAGAACTCGGTCCACCCGTTCGGTCCTTCGATGAGCATCGCCTCGCGGACGTCGATGCCGCGGAACCGGGTGGCGAGGGGAAGCGCCACGACGCGCGCGGTCGTGAGGAGTTCGTCGAGAGACGGCAGTGTGCTCATCCCCTCATCATGACGCGGGAATAGGCTGACGGCATGCTTCTCGACACTCCCGTGCGCCTCGGCGTGCAGATCGAACCCCAGCACGCGACCTACCCCCAGATCCGCGAAGCGGCCGCGCGGCTGGAGGACCTCGGCGTCGACATCCTCTTCAACTGGGACCACTTCTTCCCCCTTCACGGCGACCCCGACGGCCCCCACTTCGAGTCGTGGACGATGCTGGCCGCGTGGGCCGAGCAGACGGAGCGCGTCGAGTTCGGCGCGCTGGTCAACTGCAACAGCTACCGCAACGCCGACCTGCAGGCCGACATGGCCCGAACGATCGACCACATCAGCGCTCGCGGCGGCGACACGGGGCGCTTCATCTTCGGCACCGGTTCGGGGTGGTTCGAGCGCGACTACGACGAGTACGGGTACGAGTTCGGCACCGCCGGCTCCCGCCTGACGGCGCTCGGACGCGATCTCGACCGCGTCGTCTCGCGCTGGGAGAAGCTCAACCCGCCGCCCACGCGCCGCATCCCGATAATGATCGGCGGAGCGGGCGAGCAGAAGACGCTGCGCTTCGTCGCCCGGCACGCCGACATCTGGCACAGCTTCGTGCCGGCCGAGGGCCTCGCGCACAAGATCTCCGTCATCGAGAACTGGGCCGAGACCGAGGGGCGCGACCTCTCGGGCCTCATCGTCTCGAACGAGCTGAAGAACCGCGGCGAGAGCGACGCCGACGCTCTGTTCGATGCGGGCACTCGGCTGTTCACGCTCGGCTGGGCGCCGGGGTCTCCCGACTACGACGTCGTGAAGCGGTGGCTCCGCTGGCGCGACGGCAAGAACGCGGTCTGATGGTCTCGGAGCTGTTCGACGCCGCGGTGTGGCAGCCGACCACCGCCGACGCGCGCTACACGGACATCACGGCCCACACGAGCCTCGACGGACGCATCGCCCGCATCGCGTTCGACCGGCCGGAGGTGCGCAACGCCTTCCGCCCCCACACGGTGGACGAGCTGCACCACGCGCTCGACGTCGCGCGGCAGGATCCCCGCATCGGCGTGGTGCTGCTCACGGGCAACGGCCCGAGCGCGAAGGACGGCGGCTGGGCGTTCTGCTCGGGCGGCGACCAGCGCATCCGCGGTCGCGACGGGTACAAGTACTCCGACGATCACGCGTCGGTCGACGACGGCGCACGCGCGGGTCGGCTGCACATCCTCGAGGTGCAGCGGCTGATCCGCTTCATGCCCAAGGTCGTCATCGCGGTCGTACCGGGGTGGGCCGCGGGCGGCGGGCACTCGCTGAACGTCGTGTGCGACCTGTCGATCGCGAGCCGCGAGCACGGGCGCTTCAAGCAGACGGATGCCGACGTCGGATCGTTCGACGCCGGGTACGGCTCGGCCTACTTCGCCCGCCAGATCGGGCAGAAGCTCGCCCGCGAGGTGTTCTTCCTCGCCGAGGAGTACTCCGCCGACCGCGCATACGAGATGGGTGCGGTCAACCGCGTCGTGCCGCATGCCGAGCTCGAGGTCGAGGCGATCGCGATGGCTCGCACGATCCTCACGAAGAGCCCGACCGCGATCCGCATGTTGAAGTTCGCGTTCAACGCGGTCGACGACGGTCTGGTCGGCCAGCAGGTCTTCGCCGGCGAGGCCACGCGCCTGGCCTACGGAACCGACGAGGCGGTGGAGGGGCGCGATGCGTTCCTCGAGAAGCGCGATCCCGACTGGTCCGACTACCCCTACCACTACTGAGGCGCCGCGAACCGGGTCATCCGGCGTGGGCGAGAACACGGTGTGCGGCACCTGACGAGGAGACATGCGGCTCGAAGCGATCAGCGGCGACGAACCCCGGGCGGTTCTGCGGGCGCTCCGGGGCGCGGTGCTCGGAGCCGGTCCGGCGATCGCCCTCGGGGCGACGGATGCTGCGCTCCCGGTCGAGGTGCCGCCGGGCACGGCGGTCGTCGTCACCACCTCCGGGTCGACGGGCGTGCCGAAGTCGGTGGCGCTCAGCCGCAGCGCCCTGACCGCCAGCGCGCTCGCGACCGCGGCGCGCCTCGGGGAGGGCGCGTGGCTGCTCGCCCTGCCGGCCGGCTACGTGGCGGGCCTGCAGGTGCTCGTACGCTCGCTCGTGTCGGGGCGGGAACCCGCCATCCTCGCCGGACGTTTCTCCCCCGAGGCGTTCGCTGCGGCGGCCCGCTCGATGGCGTCGAGCGTCGGGGGAGTGCGCGTTCCCACCTACACCTCGCTCGTGCCGACGCAGGTGCAGCGGCTCCTCGACGCTGCCGACCACGACCCCGACGTGCTCGGGGCGGTGCGCTCGTTCGAGCGCATCCTCGTCGGCGGCCAGGCGCTGCCGCCCGCCGTGCGCGAGCGGGCGGAGGGCCTGGGCGTGCGGCTGGCCCGCACCTACGGCTCGACCGAGACCAGCGGCGGGTGCGTGTACGACGGCGTCGCCCTCGACGGCGTCGCGCTGCGCGTGGAGGGCGGCGAGGTGCGGGTGTCGGGCCCGACGCTCGCGGACGGCTATCTCGGCGACCCCGAGAGGACGGATGCCGCCTTCCTCCGCGACCCCGACGGCACGCGCTGGTACCGCACGGGCGACTCGGGACGCATCGACGACGGGGTGCTGAGCATCCACGGGCGGATCGACAACGTGCTCGTCTCGGGCGGGGTGAACATCTCCCTGGACCGCGTCGAGCAGGCGGTGCGCGGGGTCCGCGGTCTCGAGTCGGCCGTCGTCGTCGCGGTGCCCGACGAGCAGTGGGGCGAGGCATCGGTCATCGTCGCGGCCCGCGATGCCGATACCGACGGCGTGCTCGAACGCGCCCGCGACGCGGTGGAGGCGCGGGTCGGACGCCCCGCCCGTCCGTCGAGGGTGTGCTTCGTCGACGAGCTCCCCCTGCTCCCCTCCGGAAAGCCCGACCGCGCGGCGGCGCGACGACTCGCGGTGGACTCGGCCACGTAGCATCCGCCCCGTGCTCCGAGCCCGCGACCCGCGACGGGACGGTCGCCGCCGTAGGATCTCTCCTCATGGCAGGCAAGACGCGAAAGACCCGAACGAGCACCGCCAAGCGGCAGCAGCCGCGCGGAAACCCGCGCAAGGCGCAAGGTGCACCGCCGCCGCCCCCGAAGGCGACGGCGCGCGACTGGATCGGCGCGGCACGGCTGCGCACGCTTCCCCTGGCGATCACCCCGGTGCTCATCGGAACCGGCGCCGCCCGGCTCGTCGACAACCAGTTTCACTGGGTCATCGCGCTCACCTGTCTCGCGGTGGCGGTGTTCCTGCAGATCGGCGTGAACTACGCCAACGACTACAGCGACGGCATCCGCGGCACCGACGACTTCCGCGTCGGCCCCGCGCGTCTCACGGCCTCGCGCCGCGCGAAGCCGCGCACCGTGCTGATCGTGGCGCTGGTGTTCTTCGCCCTGGCCGGACTCGCCGGTGTCGCGCTGGTGATCCGCAGCCAGCAGTGGTGGCTGCTCCTGGTGGGCGCCGCCTGCATCGCCGCGGCCTGGTTCTACACCGGCGGCAAGCGCCCCTACGGCTACGCCGGACTGGGCGAGCTGTTCGTCTTCGTCTTCTTCGGGCTCGTCGCCACCGTCGGCACCACGTGGGTGCAGGTGCTCTCGATCCCGCAGGAGGCCTGGTTCGGGGCGGTCGCGGCAGGGTTCCTCGCCGTCGCGGTGCTGCTGGCCAACAACCTGCGCGACATCGACCAGGACAAGGTGGCGGGCAAGAAGACCCTCAGCGTCCGCATCGGCAAACGGGCGACCCAGGTGCTGTTCACCGCGCTGGTGCTGCTGCCCTTCGCGATCGCGGTGTTCCTCGCGCAGTTCTACCCCGGCGCGTGGCTGACCCTCATGGCGCTGCTCGCGGCGCTCCCGGCGATCCTGATCGTCTGGACCTACCGGGCGCCGCGCGAACTGGTCACCGCACTCGCGCTGACGTCGCTCACGTCGGTGGCGTACGGCGCTTTCCTCTTCTGGGCCTTCATCGGCTGACGCGGCGTCCGCGATCGAGCGGATGCGGCGCGTCAGCCGTCAGGCGTCGGAGTCGCGGCGCGCGTCGTCGACGGCGTCTTCGCTGTCGGCGTCCACCTGGGCGCCGCGGGCCTCGGCGCGCGCGGCTCGGCGTTCGGCGAGGCCCCCCGAGACGGACTCGAGCGGGCGGCGCAGGAACAGTAAGGACAGGCTGAGACCGATCAACGCCGCGAAGATCGCGGCGAGCCAGTACAGCCCGTTCTGGAAGGCGGGGAACAGCATCAGCACCGAGAACGGCACGAGGAACGCGAGCAACCGCAGCACGGTGTAGAGGAAAGCGGAGCGGACGCGCATCGGGCCATTCTAGATCCGCCCCGGCGCAAGGCCGACGTTCAGGCGGCGCACCTAGGATGGGGGGATGACAAGGGTGCTGCTCATCGGGGCGCTCGTGGCGACCGCATTCTGGGTGTACACGATCGTCGACTGCGCCCTTCAACCTCCCCAGCGTCACCGCGGTGTGAGCAAGGGCATCTGGATCGTCATCACGATCCTCCTCCCCGTTCTCGGCGGTGTGCTCTGGTTCGCCGTGGGCCGCGGTCGCGCATCGTCGGCGCGCAAGCACCGTGCCCCCGACGACGATCCCGAGTTCCTCGGCAGCATCGGCACGATCAGCGACCAGGACGAACGCATCCGCCGTCTCGAAGAAGAGCTCGCGATGCTCGATTCCGAGGCAGCCGACCCCCAGACCCCTCCGGCCGCGCCGGGCAGCATCCCTCCCACCGAGAAGCCGACCGACGACGGCGACGACTCGCGCGGTCAGCGCGGCGCCGTCGGCTGACGTGAGCGCGCCCGAGCACGGGGCGGCCTCGCCCGCGACGGATGCCGCCGCCGCTCTCCTCGGTGCGTTGATCGCCCGTGGCGTGGAGCACGTCGTGCTCAGCCCGGGCTCGCGCTCCCAGGCGCTCGCCCTCGTCGCCGCCGACCTCGAACGAGCGGGTCTTCTGCGTCTGCACGTGCGGATCGACGAACGCGTCGCCGGGTTCACCGCGCTGGGCATCGGGCGTGAGACCGGGGTGCCCGCAGCCGTGATCTGCACGTCGGGCACGGCCGTGGCGAACCTCCTCCCTGCGGTGCTCGAAGCGCACCACTCCGGTGTGCCGCTCCTCCTGCTCACCGCCGACCGGCCGCCGGAGCTGCGCGGCATCGGCGCCAACCAGACCACGCGGCAGCCCGGCATGTTCACGCAGGCGGTGCGGCTCGAGCTCGACGTCGCTGTACCCGACGAGACCGACGCCGACGGCACCGGCGAGGGCACGCGGATGCTGCGCGACCTGGCAGCCGAGGCGCTCGCAGCCTCCCTCGGCGACGGCCGGCCCGCCGGGCCCGTGCACCTGAACCTGCCGTACCGCGAGCCCCTCGGGGGCGCGGTGCCTGTGTGGGTCGCCGAGCCGACGTCGACCGTGGCCGCCGCCGTCGACGAGGCGCCCGACACCTTCGGCGCGCTGTACCAGGGCGGTGGCGGCATCGGAGACGCGGATGCTTCGCCCGCGGCCGAGGCGCCGCTGGTCCTTCCGCGCGGTCCGCGCACCGTCGTCGTCGCGGGTGCCGATTCGGGTCCGGCTGCGGAAGACCTCGCGCACCTCGGCGGCTGGCCGCTCGTCGCCGAGATCGTCAGCGGCGCCCGGTTCGGCCGGTACCTCGTGCACGGATACCGCGGGTTGCTGCGCGACCCCGACCTCGGAGGCGCGATCGAGCGGGTGGTCGTGTTCGGCCATCCGACGCTGAGCCGCGAGGTGACGCAGCTGCTCTCCCGCACCGACGTCGAGGTGGTGGCGCTGCGCGGACCCGGCGAACCTCTCAACCTCAACGGCGCGACGGTGACGGTCGACGCCGTCGGCGTCGATGCCGGCGACGCGGATCGCGAGTGGCTGGGACTCTGGATGCGCGCGTCCCGCGACGCATCCGTCGATCTCTCCCCGGCCGCCCCCGATGCCGAAGCCCTCGCCTCCAGCGTGCCGAGCGAACGGCGCGGCGCCCTCGCCTCCGAGGTCGCCGCGCTGCGCGCCCCCCTCGACAGGGAGGCGCTCGTCGATGCGGTGTGGCGCGCGACCTGGCCCCACGACCGCCTGATGTTCGGCTCCTCGCGGCTCGTGCGGGTGGCCGACGCGGTGCTCGGCGGAAAGAAGGTGCCGGTGCACGCGAACCGCGGTCTCGCGGGGATCGACGGCACGATCGCGACGGCCACGGGAATCGCGGCGGCGAGTCAGGCCGACGGACGACCCGGCGTCACCCGCGTGCTGCTGGGCGATCTGGCGTTCCTCCACGACGTCGGGGCGCTGCTCCTGCCTCCCGGCGAGACGGAGCCGCGACTGCAGATCGTCGTCGGCAACGACGGTGGAGGCACGATCTTCGACGGGCTCGAGGTGGCCGGAGTCGCCGAAGCGGAGGCGATGGAGCGCGTGCTGTACACGCCGCAGGCGGTGCGTCTCGAACAGCTCGCCCTCGCGTACGGGTGGGAGTACCACCGCGTCACGACCCGCTCTGCGCTCGACCAGCTGCTCACGGCGCCGGCCGGTGGACGGCAGCTGATCGAGGTTCCGCTCGCGCGATGACGAGGTGCCCGGACACCTCGGGTGTTCGTGTTGCGTAGTACTCTCCATTACGCGGTAGCATCGACTGCGCGTTAGGTAGCGTGCGAGAAGCGAACCGGTCCGAGGGGGACGACATGGGTGTTGCCAGGCGATGGGTCTTTCCCATCCTCCGAATCGTGCTGATCGCGGTCATCGCGATCGCCCTCGCGAAGCTCGCGTTCTTCCCGGACCGCGCAGTGGAGGCCGATTCCGCCATGCCGACCGGCGCCGTCATGGAGCCGACGATCCCCGTCGCCGTCGGGACGATCACCAACGACGTCGTGCTCGACGCGACGGTGTCGGCCGACCCCGCCGTCGCGGTGAAGTCGACGGCCGAGGGGACCGTCAACAAGATCTACACAGAAGTCGGGGCCACCGTGAACGCCGACCAGGCGATCTTCGACGTCAAGGTCGAGATCGTGCGCGACCCGTCGAAATCGGTCGACGCCGAGGGCAACCCCCTGCCGCCGATCTACCGGTACGTCGAGGTGACCGCCCCGACGTCGGGCACACTCAGCTCCCTCGACGTGATCGCCGGGCAGGCGGTGTCGATCGGCCAGGCCGCGGGGCAGGTCGCCCCGCCCACCTACTCCGTCACGGGCTCGCTGCAGCCCGCCCAGCAGTACCGGTTGCTGAATCAGCCCACCGAAGCATCCGTCGCCATCACCGGCGGCCCCGCGCCCTTCAGCTGCACGGGATTGCGCATCGTCACCCCGCTCGCCGGCGCGAACGCCGACGCCTCGACGGCGACGGGGGGCACGGCCGATCCGGGCTCCGGAACCACGACGACCGTCAGCTGCCCGGTGCCCGAGGGTGTCACGGTCTTCCCCGGCCTCGCCGCCGAGATGACGATCGCGGGCGGCCGCGCCGAAGGCGTGCTCGTGGTGCCGACCACGGCGGTGCGAGGAGCGGCGCAGAGCGGAGCGGTGTGGGTCGTCGCCGCCGACGGCGCCGTCGAGGAGCGCGCCGTGGGGCTCGGGCTGAGCGACGGCCGCCAGGTCGAGATCACGGGCGGTCTCGCCGACGGAGACGTCGTGCGCGAGTTCGCCCCCGGAGCCGACGCTCTCGTCCCGGGGCCCGACGGGTGCACGACGATGCCCGACGGCTCCATCGTCTGCGGGGACATGCCGTGACGCTGCTGCATCTGGAGGCGGTGACCCGCACGGTCCTGCCGCCCGACCAGCCCGCGCTGACGATCCTCAACGGTGTCGACCTGACCGTCGTCGAGAACGACCGCATCTCGGTCGTCGGGCGCTCCGGATCGGGCAAATCGACCCTCCTCAACATCCTCGGGCTGCTCGATCTGCCCACCAGCGGCATCGTCGAGTTCGCCGGACGCCCGGTGAAGGACTACTCCTCCAGGGAGCGGGATCGGGTACGCGGCCGCGAGATCGGCTTCGTCTTCCAGCAGTTCAACCTGCTTCCCGGGCGCACCGCCCTCGAGAACGTCATGATGCCGCTCTACTACGCCGAGGGCCGCCAATTCTGGCGACGGCGGGCGCTCGCGGCCGAGATGCTCGAGGAGGTCGGACTCGGCCACCGCCTCGAGAGCCTGCCCGACCGCCTGTCGGGCGGAGAGCAGCAGCGGGTCGCGATCGCGCGCTCCCTCGTGCGCGGGCCGCGCCTGATCCTGGCCGACGAGCCGACCGGTGCCCTCGACCTGGACACCGGCCAGTCGGTCATGGAGCTCATCGACGCCGTCGCCGCGCGCACGAAGGCCGCCCTCGTCGTGATCACCCACGACCCGGCCATCGCCGCCCGGTCGCGTGATCACTACCGCCTCGAAGCGGGGGTGCTGACCCGGGCGACCGATGCCTCCGCATCCGCCGCCTCCGAATCGCGGCGCCTCCTCGCCGCCGCGGAGCCGACGTCGTGAACCGGCTGCTCACCGGCTTCGTCGGCGCGCTCGCCGAGGCCTGGCAGGAGGTGCGCATCCATCGCACCCGAGTGCTGCTGTCGCTCGTGGGAGTCGCGGTGGCGGTCTGCTCGCTGACGACGGTCGTGGCGCTGGGCGGGATCATGCAGCAGGCGACCACCGAGCTCAGTGAGAGACAGAGCGGACGCCCGGCGAGCGTCTGGCTGAACGCTTATCGCAACGACGGTCAGGCCGTCGACACCGCCACGCTCGACGCCGCCTGGGAGACGGCGACCGCCCGGTACGGCATCTCGTACGCCAGTCGCAACGCGAGCACGCAGATGCCCGTCGATTCGCCTGCCGGGGTCGTGCAGGTCGGAACGCAGGGGGTCGACCAGCCCTACGGCGAGATGCACCGCGTGCGGATGCTGGAGGGGGAGTGGTTCTCGGCCGAGACCGCCGAGATGCTGGCGCCCCGGGTGATCGTCAACGAGTACTTCTGGAACACGCTCGGGCGTCCCGACCTCGCGCAGCATCCGACCCTCTCCCTCGGCGGGTTCGAGGGCACGGTCGCCGTGATCGTCGGGGTCACGCCGTCGCCCGACTGGGACACCTACCCGTCGATGTACATGCTCGCCGACCAGCTCGGCGCCTACCAGGCGGCCGACGCCGTCGCCGGTGCGGGTGCTGCCCCCGTCGACCCCTACGCGGGCTCGTCCGTGCAGTACGAGATGTGGTTGCCGCCCGAGAACTGGGAGGAGCTGTCCGATCTCGTGACACGCGACGTCTCCTCCGACCTCGGCGAGGGGACGAACGTCGACGTCTACCGGCAGGACGCCGCGTACTACGGCAACGACTCGTTCGTGGTGGTGCAGCTGGTGGTGTCGGGGATCGCCGTGCTGGTGCTGCTGCTCGGGGCGCTCGGACTCGTGAACATCGCGTTGGTCACCGTGAAGCAGCGGGTGCGTGAGATCGGCATCCGCCGCAGCTTCGGTGCGACCGCGGGGCGGGTGTTCTTCGCCGTCATGATGGAGAGCGTCGTGGCGACCGTCGTCGCCGGTGTCGTCGGCGTCGCCGCGGCGATCCTCATCGTGCAGAGCCCGTGGGTGCGCGACCTCATCGGTCAAGGCCTGATCGAGGACTTCCCGCCGTTCCCGGTCGACGCGGCCGTGCTCGGGCTCGTCGCGGCCTGCGCGGTGGGCGCTCTCGCCGGGCTCCTCCCGGCGCTGGTGGCCGTGCGCGTGAAGGTGATCGACGCGATCCGTTACTGACGCGGTGTCCGGCGGGCAAGGGATGGCGCCGCACGGACGGCGGGCGGAAGATGAACCGATGAGCGCACACGGATGGACCACTCCCGCCCGCGAGGCCCTGCGCGTCGGCGCCGGGTTCCGGCTGGCCGACCTCGACCCCCGCGAGACGCCGGGGTACGAAGGGTCGAAGACGACGGGGGCCGCCGACCTCGCCGACGGCGTGCCGACGCTCGACGATCTGCAGGAGCGCCTCTTCGCGCAGAGCGTGGCCGGCACGGCGTCGGGCTCTGTGCTGCTGGTGCTGCAGGGCATGGACACCTCGGGCAAGGGCGGGATCGTCCGCCACGTCGTCGGCGCCGTCGACCCGCAGGGCGTCGAGCTGGCGTCGTTCAAGAAGCCGACCGCCGAGGAGCTGCAGCACGATTTCCTCTGGCGCATCGCGAAACGCCTGCCCGCACGCGGCAAGATCGGCGTCTTCGACCGGTCGCACTACGAGGACGTGCTGATCGGCCGGGTGCGCAGCCTCGCCCCCGCCGATGAGATCGAACGACGGTACGGAGCGATCGAGCGCTTCGAGGCGGATGCCGCGGACCGCGGCATCCGGGTCGTGAAGGTCATGCTGCACATCTCGAAGGACGAGCAGAAGGAGCGACTGGCCGCGCGCCTGGACCGCCCGGAGAAGCACTGGAAGTACAACCCCGGCGACGTGGACGAGCGCGAGCTCTGGGACGACTACATGGCCGCGTACCAGGTCATGCTCGAGCGCACCTCGACCGACGTCGCGCCGTGGTTCGTGGTGCCCGCGGACCGCAAGTGGTTCGCGCGCCTGGCCGTGCAGCGGCTGCTGCTCGCCGCGCTCGATGACATCGACCCGAGGTGGCCGGTCGCCGACTACGACGTGGAGCGCGAGAAGGAGCGGCTCGCCTCCTCCTGACCCCCGGCCTCAGGCGAGGGCTTCGACGATCGGGCGGAACTTCACCCGCGTCTCGAGCAGCTCCGACTCCGGGTCGCTGCCGGCGACGATCCCCGCCCCCGCGTAGGCCGTCAGCGGGATCGCGTCGCGCGAGCCCGCGGGCGCGGCATCGATGTCGAACTGGGCGCAGCGAAGCGCGATCGCCCACTCACCGTCGCCCGCGCCGTCGACCCACCCGACGGCGCCGGCGTAGCGGCCGCGGTCGAACGGCTCGAGGCGATGGATCAGCTCGACGGCGTCGCGCGTGGGGGTGCCGGCGACGGCCGCCGTCGGGTGCAGGGCCTCGAGCAGATCGAGCGACGACGCCGCATCCGACAGCACGCCCTCCACGTCGGTCGCGAGATGCCAGACGTTCGGCAGCCGCAGCGTGAAGGGCTGCTCGGCGGCGGCGAGCGCACTCGTGTGCGGTCGGAGCGAGGCGAGCACGCTCTGCACGGCGAAGCGGTGCTCGTCCTGATCCTTCGGACTCGTGGCGAGGGCGACGGATGCGGCGGCATCCGCGTCGACGTCGGCCCCCCGTGCGGTGGTGCCGGCCAGCACGCGCGCGGTGACGGTGCCGGCCGAGACGGTGACGAGCGTCTCGGGGCTCGCGCCGATGAGACCGTCGACGGCGAAGATCCAGCAGTCGGGGTAGCCCGAGGCCAGCGACCGCACGAGCCGTCGCAGGTCGGCGCCGACCGGTGCGGTGCCGACGAGATCGCGGGCGAGCACGACCTTGTCGACCTCGTGTCGCTCGATGGCGCCGAGGGCTGCGCGCACCGCGCCCTGGTACGCGTCAGGATCCATCGCGCCGGGTCCGAGGGTGGCCGACCAGTGGGGGCCGTACGGCACGCGCGCGGGGAGCCCGAGGAGCTCGTCGTCGACCACCGAGTCGGCGTGGCTGATGCGCGTCACCCACGAGCGTCCTCCGCGGCGCCCGACCACGATCCACGGCACGGTCAGCGTGCTCGTCTTCGCCGAACGGGGGTCGAAGGTGAAGGAGCCGAGCGCGATCAGCCCCGTTCCGGGGAGCCCCACGGGGTCGTCGATCTCGGCCGCGGCGGCGATGGCCCGCCACCGTTCGGCGACGAAGCGCGCCGGGGACTCGACACCCCCCGCCGCGCGCAGCTCGTGGATCGACCCGAACGCCGCGAGCGAGGCATCGCGCCTGCTCCAGAACGCCGGGGCGTACGAGGGGGTGTACGACAGCACGTCTTCGACGGGGTCGATCTCCCGCGTCACCACGCGCAGGCGGGGGAGGGGGAGCGTGTCGGGCGTCACAGCATCCAGCCTACGACCGGGTTCCGCCGCCCGAGCGGCGAACGATCGGTGTCGAGACGACGCGCGGCCTGAGGGATGCGGGGGTCGATCTAGACTTCGGGCATGACGACCCGCCCCGCACCCGGCACCCGTCTCGTGTTCCGCTGGCGCAAGTGGGACGCCTCGCCGCACTGGGTGCACGACTGCGTCTACCTGGGTTCTGACGAGTTCGGCGACTGGTTCGGGCAGTTCGCCGGATGGCGCAGCCACCGTCCGGGGCGAGACGTGGTCGCGAGCACCGACAACGTCACCCTCCTGCCCCCGAGCGGCGAGTGGGTCTTCACGGCGAACGCCCCGGCCCATCGCACGCGGGTGTACATCGATCTGGCCTGGGATGCGCGCTGGGACGCGGGCGTGCCGACCGGCATCGACATGGACCTCGACGTGGTCGAGCAGGCGGACCGCGGCGTATGGATCGACGACCGGGACGAGTGGGAGGAGCACCGCGTGAAATACGGGTACCCCCTCGACGTCGTCGACCGGCTCGAGGCCGTCACGCTCGATCTGGAGGCGCGCGTGAGCCGTCGCGAGGCGCCCTTCGACGACGCCACGATCGACCGGTGGTTGGGTCGTATGACGCAGCTCCACGGATCGTTCGACGCCGAGGCACCACCGGCTGACCACTGACCGCGCCGCCTAGACTCGCGGTATGACCCCCGAGCCCAACCGCGCCGATCTCGCGAAGGATCCGGCCCGCGTGAGCGGCATGTTCGACCAGGTCGCCGCGAAGTACGACCGCACGAACACGGTGCTCAGCCTCGGGAACGACCGCTTCTGGCGCGTGGCGACGACCCGTGCCGTGGCGCCGCAGGCAGGACAGCGCATCCTCGATCTCGCCGCCGGCACCGGGGCCTCGAGCGTGGCGCTCGCGCGCAGCGGCGCCGACGTGGTCGCCGCCGACTTCTCGCCGGGAATGATCGCCGAGGGCGCCCGACGCTACGCCGACCTCCCGAACCTGTCGTTCGTGGAGGCCAACGCCACCGACCTGCCGTTCGACGACGACGAGTTCGACACGGTCACTATGTCGTTCGGCCTGCGCAACGTCGACCAGCCGAAGAAGGCGCTCCGCGAACTGCGACGGGTGACCAAGCCCGGCGGCCGCATCGTCGTGTGCGAGTTCTCGACCCCTCCGTCGGCGCTGTTCGGCGGCCTGTACCGCTTCTACAACGACCGCGTGCTTCCCCGGGTGGCGCGCGTGGTCAGCTCCAACTCCGAGGCGTACGACTACCTCAACGAGTCGATCCGCCACTGGCCCGACCAGCCGACGCTCTCGGCATGGATGCGCGAGGAAGGGTGGGTCGACGTGGCCTACCGCAATCTGTCGCTGGGCATCGTAGCGCTGCACCGGGGGACCAATCCCTCATGAAGCTCCTCCACCCCCGCACGGTAGGCTGACACGGTGACCCCGAGACCTTCTGCCGCGGGCTCCCGACTCATCGCGGGCAAGCTGGGGCTCGCCGACCGCATCTTCGCGGGCGCGCGCTCCCGCCGGTTGTTGTCGACGGTCGAAGAGGGTCTCGCGCGCGTCGAGACGAGCCTCGCCCACGAGCTGAGCATCGCCGACACCCTCGCCGACGCGACCAGCCGCTACCTCTACGAGGCGGGCGGCAAGCGCATCCGCCCCATGCTCACGATCCTCACCGCCCAGCTCGGCGACGGGGTCACCGACGACGTGGTCGAGGCCGCCGTCGCTCTCGAGATGACGCACCTCGGTTCGCTCTATCACGACGACGTCATGGACGGCGCGGACGTCCGTCGGGGCGTGCCCAGCGCGCAGACCGTGTGGGGCAACAACATCGCCATCCTCACCGGCGACCTCCTCTTCTCCCGCGCGAGCCAGATCATGGCCCGGCAGGGCGAGCGCGCCATCCGCCTGCAGGCCGACACCTTCGAACGCCTGGTGCTCGGCCAGATGCACGAGACGGTCGGCCCGGGCGAGGGCGACGACCCCGTCGCGTTCTACCTCGACGTGCTCGGCGACAAGACCGGCTCGCTCATCGCCACCGCCGCCGAGGCCGGAGTCATCTTCTCGCACGGGCCCGTCGGGCTCGAAGCCGCGATGCGCACCTTCGGCGAGAAGGCCGGTGTCGCCTTCCAGCTGCTCGACGACGTGATCGATCTCTCGGCCGACCCCGACGAGACCGGCAAGGTGCCCGGCACCGACCTGCGCGCAGGCGTGCCGACGATGCCGTACCTGCTGCTCGGCGAGCGCACCGATGCCGCGTCGCGGGCGCTCCGCGGCACGATCGACGACGGCGTCTCCCGCATCGCCGAGGGTGCCGATCCGGCGCTCCTCGACGGTCCTCTCGCCCAGCTCCGCGACCACGACGCCACGCGCGACACGCTGCGTCTGGCCCACCAGTGGTCGCAGGACGCCATCGACGCGCTCGAACCCGTCCCCGACGGAGCCGTGCGCGAGGCGTTGACGCGCTTCGCGCAGGCCGTCGCCGACCGCTCCAGCTGACCCCGTCGGCGGATCCTCAGCCTCGGGGCCGCCGACCCGCACCCAGAACGAGGGATTCCCATGACGAAGCTCAGGCTCGCCATCGTGGGCGCCGGCCCCGCCGGCATCTACGCAGCCGACATCCTCCTGAAGACCGAGCGCGCGTTCGACGTGTCGATCGACCTCTTCGAGCAGCTCCCCGCGCCGTACGGTCTCGTGCGCTACGGCGTCGCCCCCGACCACCCGCGCATCAAGGGCATCATCACGGCGCTGCGCGAGGTGCTCGACAGCGGCGACATCCGCCTGTTCGGCAACGTGCGCTTCGGCGAGGACATCACCCTCGACGATCTGAAGAAGCACTACAACGCCGTCATCTTCTCCACGGGCGCGATCCGCGACACCGCCCTGGAGATCCCCGGCATCGACGCCGAAGGGTCCTACGGGGCCGCCGACTTCGTCAGCTGGTTCGACGGACACCCGGATGTGCCGCGCGAATGGCCGCTGGACGCCGCATCCGTCGCCGTCATCGGCAACGGCAACGTCGCGCTCGACATCACGCGCATGCTCGCCAAGCACGCCGACGACCTCCTCCCCACCGAGATCCCCGAGAACGTCTACGAGGGGCTGAAGGCCTCGCCCGTCACCGACGTCCACGTCTTCGGTCGGCGCGGACCGGCGCAGGTGAAGTTCACCCCGCTGGAGCTGCGCGAGCTCGGCGAGCTGCGCGACGTCGACATGGTCGTCTACGACGAGGACTTCGACTACGACGAGGCGTCGAAGGCCGCGATCGCGAGCAACAAGCAGGTCATGGTCATCGACCGCGTGCTGCAGTCGTGGCGCAAGCGTCCCGGTGCGAACAACGCCGGCGGCGAAGCCTCGCGGCGCCTGCACCTGCACTTCTGGGCGAAGCCGGTCGAGCTGAAGACGGATGCTGACGGCCGGGTCTCGTCGTTCGTGTACGAGCGCACGCGGCCGAACGCCGAGGGCGGCGTCGAGGGCACCGGCGAGCTGCGCGAGGTGCCGATCCAGGCGCTGTACCGCGCGGTCGGCTACTTCGGTTCGCCGCTGCCGGGTGTGCCGTTCGACGAGCGCCACGGCGTGATCCCGAACCGGGAGGGCCAGGTGCTGCACCCCGACTCGAACGAGCCCGTCCCCGGCGTCTACGCGACGGGCTGGATCAAGCGCGGGCCGGTCGGCCTCATCGGCCACACCAAGTCCGACGCGATGGAGACCGTGCGTCACCTCGTCAACGACGCAGGCCAGTGGTGGCAGCCCGAAGACCCCTCGGAGGAGTCGGTCGTCGCCCTCCTCGCCGAGCGGGGCGTGCGCTGGACCGACCTCGACGGCTGGCACCGCCTCGACGAGCACGAGATCGCCCTCGGCGCCCCGCACGAGCGCGCGCGCATCAAGGTCGTCCCCCGCGACGAGATGGTGCGGGTCTCGCGCGGCGAGTAGTCCCGCGCACCGCGCCTCCCGTCTGAACACGATCTGCCGCGTCGAGCACTCCCGACCCTCGCTCTAGGCTGGGCGCATGAGCGAGGCGTGGGCGCCCGACATCCTCGGGGCGGGTTTCGAGCGGCTGACGCTGCCGCTCGGGGCCGACGATGACGGCGCCGAGCTCGTCGCGACGCTCGTGCGCAGCATCCCGCACCCCTTCGCCCGGCTGGGCGGGGCGCTGCGCGACGTCGACGTGCTCTACGTGCACGGCTGGTCGGACTACTTCTTCCAGACCGAGCTCGCCCGCTTCTGGACCGAGCGGGGCGCCCGCTTCCACGCGCTCGACCTGCGCGGCTACGGGCGGAGCCTGCGACCGGGGCAGGTCGCGGGCGACATGCGTTCGCTCGAGGACTACGACGTCGACATCGCCGCGGCGCTGGAGGCGATGGGGCGGGATGCGGCGCGCCGCCGCAAGCTCGTCGTGCTCGGCCATTCGACGGGCGGACTCGTGCTGACGCTCTGGGCCGCGCGGCACCCGGGGGTCGCGGACGCCGTCATCCTCAACAGCCCGTGGCTGGAGTTCCAGGTCGGCGCGGTGGGCCGACAGGCGCTCACGCCGATCGTGAACGCCCGGGCGCGTTTCGACCCGTACGGCTCTCACCCGGTGGTCGACCTCGGGTTCTACACCCGGGCGCAGCGCGAGGTGGGCTCGCTGCCGGACTCCCCGGAGGGGTGGCGTCCGCCCCAGGGGTTCCCGACGCATCCGGCGTGGCTGGCCGCGATCCTCGAGGGCCACCGCCGCGTCGCACTGGGGGTCGACGTCGGCGCTCCCGCCCTCGTGCTGCTGTCGGCGCGATCGATCCTGGCGGCGTCGTGGAATCCCGAGATGACCGAGGTCGACTCCGTGCTCGTGGTCGACGACATCGCCCGCCGGGCCACGCGCATCGCCGAGACCGTGACGATCGCACGCATCGACGGCGCCCTGCACGACGTGTTCCTCTCGCGGCCCCGACCGCGCGAGCGCGCCTACGCCGAACTGGAGAGATTCGCGCGCAGCGTGCTCGAGCGGTGAGGGCCCGCGCTCAGCGGGTGGCGCGGGCGAGGTTCGCCTCGAGCTCCTCGCGGTTCTGCGGGACGACGTATGCGGGCTGGTCGCGCTCGACGCGCCAGCTCTCCGACAGCGGCCCGATGTTCACCGTGTCGAAGCCGAACTCGTCGTAGATCGAGGCGACGAGGTCGGATGCTTCGGTGTGATCGCTCGCCGTGGCGAGCGCTCGGCGACCCGGGGTGCCCGCGGCGGTTCCGTCGGTGAGGATCGTGCCGCTCATGATGTGGTTGAACGCCTTCGCGACCTTCGAGGTGGGGAGGTGCTCCTGCAGCATCTGCGAGGTCGTCGTCTGCTTCTCCTCGAGCGCGGGGATGCGGCCGTCGCGCTCCCAGTAGTAGTTGTTCGTGTCGAGCACGATCTTGCCGGCGAGCGGCTCGACCGGGACCTGATCGAGCGCCTTGAGCGGCACCGTCACCACGACGACGTCGCCGAACGCAGCCGCTTCTTCCGCCGTGCCGGCGGTGGCGCGGTCGCCGAGTTCGGAGACGAGGTCCGCGAGGGTCTCGGGGCCGCGGGAGTTCGCGATCTTCACGTCGTAGCCGCGCTCGACGAACCCGCGTGCCAGGGTCGATCCGATGTGTCCTGCGCCGATGATTCCTACCTGTGTCATCTTCGGGACAACACGTCTCCCGACCTCGTATTCCCGGCGCCACGGGCCCGGTGAGGTCGCATAGCAGTCGTGCGGATGCGGCGTCAATGGCCTCGGAGCGGTCGTCTGCCAGCGCTAGCTTCGTGAGTGCTCCACCCCCGCGATTCAACGGCTCATCGGTCGGTGTTCGGGTCACCGATCTTCTGGCCGCGCGGGGATGACGACCCCCGGCGGAGAGGCTTTCCCGCCGGGGGTCGTATTCTTCCCGGGCGCCCGGCGTTCTCGACCGCCGAAACACGGCGGTAGTGTGGACGCGGCCCAGCCCGGGGCCGCGATCGAAGCGAGACGCATGACCTCTTCCACTGAGCCGCGGCGCGGCACCCGGTTCGTGATCACGTGCATCGGGGTGGGCCTGCTAGCGGGCCTGCTCTCGGGGCTGTTCGGGGTCGGCGGCGGAACGGTCATCGTGCCGCTGCTCGTGCTGATCCTCCGCTTCGACCAGCGTCTCGCCGCGGGCACGTCGCTCGCCGCCATCGTGCCGACCGCATCGGTGGGAGTGATCTCCTACGCGGTCCACGGCTCGGTGGCGTGGATCCCCGCGATCATCCTCGCGGTCGGTGCCGTGATCGGCGCGCAGATCGGCACCTGGCTGCTGCCGAAGGTGTCGCAGACGGCCCTGCGGTGGGCGTTCGTGGCGTTCCTCGTGGTCGTCATCGCGAGCCTGTTCTTCATCATCCCCTCGCGCGACGCCGAGCTCGAGCTCACCTGGCTCAGTGGAACCGGGCTCGCGGTGCTCGGTGTGATCACCGGCATCCTGGCGGGGCTCCTCGGCGTCGGGGGCGGCATCATCGTCGTCCCGGCGCTGATGCTGCTCTTCGGCACGAGCGACCTCATCGCCAAGGGCACATCGCTGCTCATGATGATCCCCACGGCCATCTCGGGAACCGTCGGCAACCTCCGCCGCAAGAACGTCGACCTGCGCGCCGCCGCCATGATCGGTATCGCCGCGTGCACGACCACGGCTCTGGGCGCGTGGATCGCCACGCTCGTCGACCCGTTCGTCGGCAACGTGCTGTTCGCGGCGTTCCTGGTCTTCATCTCCGTGCAGATGGCGATGAAGGCGATCCGCGGACGCCACCAGCGCTGACGTCGCGGGGGTCCCACGGCCCGGGGAGTGCGGACCGGGCTCGGTAGGATGGTCGGGTGCCCGTGAATCCCGATCTGGTCGGCCGTGTCTTCCCGCCGACCCCTCCCTACCTGGTCGGGCGAGAGAAGGTGCGCGAGTTCGCGCGCGCCGTCTTCGCCGAGGCCCCCCAGCACAGCGATGTCGACGCCGCCCGGGACCTGGGCTACGCCGACGTCGTCGCGCCGCCGACCTTCGCGATGGTCGTGCAGGACATCACGCTCCAGCAGCTGCTCGCCGAGCCCGGATCGGGCATCGAGCTCTCGCGCCTCGTCCACGCCGAGCAGCGCTTCCGCTACACCCGGCCGATCGTCGCGGGCGACGAGCTGACCGCGACCCTGACCGTCGGCGGCATCCGCACGCTCGGCGGGAACGCGATGGTCACCAGCGACGCCGAGATCGTCGACGCGACCGGTGCCCACGTCGTCACGGCCACGAGCGTGCTGCTCGTGGGGGAGGGGGCGGCATGACCGAACTCATCGTCGGCGACGTGATCGCCGAGCGCTCCGTGCACCTGACCCGCGAGTCGCTGGTGCGGTACGCGGGGGCCTCGGGAGACTTCAACCCCATCCACTACCGCGACGACGTCGCCGTGGCCGTCGGGCTCCCGGGCGTGCTCGCCCACGGCATGCTCACCATGGGGATCGCGATCGGAACCGTCGAGCAGTGGCTCGGCGACCCGGCGCGCGTCCTCGAGTACGGGGTGCGCTTCACCCGCCCGGTGCTGGTCGACCCCGAGACGGGCGCCGACGTGCACGTCTCGGCGAAGATCGGCGCGATCGACGACGACACCGCCCGTATCGATCTCACGGTCACCGCCGCGGCGACCACCGTCCTGGGCAAGGCCCAGGTGCGGGTGCGCCGGGCCTGACCATGCCCGAGATCGAACCGGTCGCGCTCGCCCGTCTGACCACGCTGCGCACGGGCGCTGCGCCCGCCCGCATGTTCGAGGCCGGCACGACCGACGAACTCGTCACCGAGCTGCGCGAACTCTGGGCGGCGGGCGAACCGTGGCTGGTGATCGGGGGCGGGTCGAACCTGTTCGTCGGGGACGAGCCGTTCGAGGGCACCGTCGTGCGGGTGCGCACGACGGGTATCGAACCCCTCCCCGGTTCGCGCCCCGGAACGATGCGGCTGCGCGTGCAGGCCGGCCACGACTGGGACGCCCTGGTCGCGTACACCGTGGCGCACGGTCTCGCCGGCATCGAGGCGATGTCGGGCATCCCCGGCACCGCCGGTGCCGCGCCCGTGCAGAACGTCGGCGCCTACGGGCAGGAGATCGTGCAGACCCTCGTCGAGGTCGAACTGATCGACGAAGCCACCGGTGACGTCTCGGTGGTCGCCGCGGACGACCTCGGTCTCGGCTTCCGCACGTCGGTGCTGAAGCACCACTACGGCTCGGTGCCGGAGCGTCCGGCTGTCGTGCTGTCGATCACCCTCGAACTCGCCGTCGTCGGCGCGGGGGAGATCCCGGTGGCGGGCGACCAGCTGAGAGCGGCGCTCGGGCTCGAGCCCGACGCATCCGTCTCGCTCTCGTGGATCCGCGATCACGTGCTCGCGACGCGCGCGCGCAAGGGCATGGTGCTCGACGACACCGATCCCGACACGTGGAGCGCCGGGTCGTTCTTCCAGAACGCGATCGTCTCGGAGGCGTTCGCCCGCACGCTTCCCGCGGAGTGCCCGCGCTGGCCGCTCGCCCCCTACGTCGACCCGGTGACGGTGATCCCCCTGGCCGCCTTCGACGGCGTCGTGCCACCGCCGATCACGGTCGCGACCGAGGTGAAGGTGAGCGCGGCGTGGCTGATCGAGCACGCGGGGCTCGGCAAGGGGTTCTCGCTGCCGCGGTCGCGGGCCGGGCTCTCGACGAAGCACACCCTCGCCGTCACCAATCGGGGCGGCGCGAGCGCCGGCGAGATCGCTCAGCTGGCGCGCTTCACCCAGCAGCGGGTGCAGGCCGAGTTCGGCCTGCTGCTGCAGCCCGAACCGGTGCTCGTCGGCGTCGACCTCTAGACGACGCCCACGGGCCGTCCGACGGGCTCGGGGATCGCGACGTCACCGGTCGCGCATCCGATGACGCGTCGTCGGATGCTACGCGAACAGGCGCTGCAGGCGACGGACGCCTTCGAGCAGCTGGGCGTCGCCCAGCGCGTAGGACAGGCGCAGGTAACCGCTGGGCCCGAAGGCCTCGCCGGGGACGACGGCGACCTCGGCCTCGTCGAGGATGAGGTCGGCGAGCTCGAGGGTCGTGGTCGGGGTCTTCCCGGCCCATTCGCGTCCGAGGAGGCCGGTGACGTCGGGGTAGACGTAGAAGGCGCCCAGGGGGTTCGGAACCGTGACGCCGTCGATCTTCGAGAGCTCCTCGACGATGAGCCGGCGGCGGCGGTCGAACGCGAGGCGGAACTCCTCCGCCTCGTCCTGCGGGCCGGTGAGGGCGGCGAGGGCGGCGCGCTGGGCGACGTTGTTGACGTTCGACGACAGGTGCGACTGCAGGTTGGCGGCGAGCTTCATCGCGTCGGCGGGGCCGACCATCCAACCCACGCGCCATCCGGTCATGGCGTACGTCTTCGCGACGCCGTTGACGAGGATCGTCTGCGCGGCGAGGGCCGGGACGGCCTCGACGATCGACACCGCGCGAGCACCGTCGTAGACCAGGTTCTGGTAGATCTCGTCGCTGACGACCCACAGGCCGTGCTCGAGAGCCCACTCGCCGATGGCCCTGGTCTCCTCGGGCGTGTAGACCGCGCCGGTCGGGTTCGAGGGCGAAACGAAGACGAGCACGGTCGTGCGGTCGGTGCGTGCGGCCTCGAGCTGCTCGACGGTGACCTTGTAGTCCTGGTCGGCACCGGCGAACACCTCGACGGGGACGCCGTCGGCGAGCGCGATGGCCTCGGGGTAGGTCGTCCAGTACGGTGCGGGCAGCAGCACCTCGTCGCCGGGGTTCACCACGGTCTGGAAGGCCTGGTAGACGGCCTGCTTGCCGCCGTTGGTGACGATCACCTGCGAGGGCGCGACCTCCCAGCCGGAGTCGCGCAGGGTCTTCGCCGCGATCGCCTCGCGCAGCACCGGGAGTCCGGCCGCGGGGGTGTACCGGTAGTTCGCAGGGTCGGAGAGCGCGTGGGCCGCGGCATCCACGATGAACGACGGGGTCTGGAAGTCGGGCTCGCCCGCGGCGTACGAGATGACGTCGCGGCCTGCGGCCTGGAGCGACTTCGCTTTGGCGTCGACCTTGAGCGTCGCCGACTCGGCGATCGAGCTCAGCTTGTTCGACAGGGCGGGCGTGCGGGGGGAGGGGGCGCTGGTCGTCACGCCCCGAGCTTATCCGTGCGGCCCGTGCGGTTTCTCGGGCTCGGCCGAACTCGGCATCGCCGACGACCGCGCTCCGGATGAGCCGGTCTTGCCGCGTGGGGCCCGCGGTGCGAGCCTGGGCGGATGGATGCGACGGTGACGAACGTCGACGGACTCGTCGTGCACGAGGTGCCCGGTGACGGGAGCGCGGTTCTGCTCTGGCACCACGGATCGCCGCAGACCGGAGCGGTGCTGCCGCCCGTGCTCGATGCGGCCCGCGCTCGCGGGTGGGGAGTCGTCTCGATCGCGCGGCCGGGCTACGGCGGTTCTTCGCGCGCCCCGGGCCGCACCTGCACGGACGTCGCCACCGGGATCGCGCGGGTGCTCGCGTCGCGTGGCGTGGAGCGCGTGGTCAGCGTGGGTGCCTCGGGCGGCGGCCCGCACGCCCTCGCGTGCGCTGCGGCGATGCCCGGGAGGGTCGTCGCCGTGGTGACATTCGCCTCACCTGCCCCGTTCGTCGATGACGACGGGTGGTTCCAGGGGATGCAGGCACCGGGCGCGCTGCGTGCGGCGGCGCGGGGCGAGGATGCCCGGGCGCTCTTCGCCGAGACCGACGAGTTCGACCCGGCCCAGTTCGTCGACGCGGACTACGCCGCCCTCGAGGGGCCGTGGGGGAGCATGGGCCGCGATGCGGGGCTCGCCGAGCGGGACGGACCGTGGGGTCTCATCGACGACGACCTCGCCTTCACCCGTCCGTGGGGGTTCGCTCTGTCCGACGTCGTCGTCCCCGCGCTGATCTACCAGGGCGGCGCCGATCGCGTCATCCCGCCGCACCACGCGGATGCGATCGCCGCCGCGGTGCCGGGCGCCGAGCTCCGAGCGGTCGCCGATGCCGGGCACGTCTCGATCCTGGAGCGTCTGCCCGAGGCGCTCGAGCGGGTGGCCCGCCGCATCCCGAGACCCTGAGAGGCTGGGGGGATGAGCCCCGCCGACCCCCGCACCTACGACCTCGAGGCGCTCCGCGAGCGCGTCCTGCCCGAGACGGGGGGAGCGGTCGACGAGAGCATCCCGCAGCTCGCCGAGGCCTCCCCCGACCTGTGCGGCATCGCGGTCGTCCTCGCCGACGGCACGGTGCGCGCGAGCTCGCAGGCCGATGTCGCGTTCAGCGTGCAGTCGGCGGTGAAGCCCTTCCTCTTCGCGCTCGCGCTGCTCGACACCGACGGCGAGGCGCTCGACCGCATCGGCATCGAGCCGACCGGTGAGGCGTTCGACGCGATCAAGCTCGAGAGTCACACCGGGCGCCCGCCGAACCCGATGGTCAATGCCGGCGCGCTCCTGACGGCGGCCCTGGTCGACGGCGACGACCCCGACGCCCGCACCGAGCGGATCGTCCGCGGCCTCTCGGCCTTCGCCGGTCGCGATCTCGAGATCGACGACGAGGTCGCGCGCTGCGAGCACCTGCTGGGCGACCGCAACCACGCCCTGGCGCACCTCATGCGAGCCGAAGGCACCCTCGAGGTCGGCGCCGACGACGCGGTCGCCGTCTACGCCCGGGCCTGCGCGGTGCTCGTCGACGCGCAGACGCTCGCGGTCATGGGCGCGACCCTCGCCCTGGGCGGGGTGAACCCCGTGACGGGCGAGAGGGTCGTGTCCGCTCGGGTCGCTCGCGACGTGGTGTCGGTGATGGCCACGTGCGGGGTCTACGACGGCTCGGGGCGGTGGATGCGCAGCGTCGGGGTGCCCGCGAAGTCGAGTGTGTCGGGGGCGATCGTGCTGTCGGCGCCCGGTCTGCTGGGGGCAGCGGTCGTCAGCCCGCCGCTGGATGAGCAGGGCACCAGTGTGCGGGGCCGCGTCGTCAGCGAACGGCTGTCGGCCGACCTCGGGCTGCACGTCTTCGGGGTTCCCGCCCACGCCTGATCCTCCCGCGCATCGTTACCGGTCCGTTGCGCCGGGCCTCCCGGGCCGCGTTTAGCGTGGAACGAGGGGGTGCGCTGATGCGTCGAGGATCGGTCATCGCTTCGGTCTGCGCCGTCGCGGGGATGCTGCTGCTGAGCGGATGCGGGGGAGCGCCGGGCGTCCTTCCCGAGCCCCGCGGCGAGGCGACCATCGTCGACGAGATGGTCTGCGCCGACCCCCTGGGCGAGGCCGAGGCGCCGGCGGCGGGCACCGTGCCCGACGGATTCGCTCCCGTCGCGGTCTACCGCTGCGGCCCGTTCGCGACACGCGAGCTCGACGGCGGCGCGGTCTGGTCGGGAACCCTCGTCGAGCGTTTCGAGGGAGACCTCGCGCCGTTCCTGTCGGCGATCGGCGCGCCGAGCGACCCGCGGTGGTTCGGGGCCTGCGCGGCGAACATGGTCGCCGCACCGGACCTGTGGGCCGAGGACGCCGCCGGCCGGTTCGTCCGCCTGTCGTACCCGTCGACCGGGTGCAGCCAGCCGAAGCTCGACGCCGTCGACGAGCAGTTCGCGCGACTCGCCCTCGCCGACGAGGTCTTCACGCCCCTGTCCCTACTGTCGACCCCCGAGGCCGTCGCCGCCGGCTGCGAGACGCGTGCGAGCGTCACCGTGCTGAATATCCTGACCTCCGGCGCCGAGACCCTGCGGTCTCAGCCGGCCGACGGGGGAAGCGGCGAGAGCGTTGCGACGATCCCCGACGACTCCGCGGTCCTCCCCGCGGCGGCGGACGTCGGGGGGCTGCGCGCGTGCGTCTACGCCTCCGATACGACCGAGGGCGGCGTGCGCATGGTCGGTGACGAGGGGATCTTCGCGGGCGTTCTCCATCTGGATGCGGCGGAGGCGGCGGCCGCGCTCGCCGAGGTCTCGGGGGCTGCCGAGGCGAGCGCCCACTGCCCGGAGGTCGCGTCGCGGTTCGTCGTCGCGCAGCCGCTCGGAGCGCGCAGCGGGGCCGAGGGGTTCACGGTCGAGCTGGACGGCTGCCGCCGGGTGGTCGATCCTGCGTTCCGTACCCTCGCAGCATCCGACGTGCTGATCTCGCTCGTGTCGCCTCGGTGACTTTACCTATAGCTTGTAGGCAAAGGCCTTAAGGGTGTAGGTTCAGTGCATGCCCCGAGCCCATCTCTCGACCGCGTCGGTGGTCGCCGATGCCGCTGCGCTCGCCGACAGCGACGGTCTCGCCGCCGTCACGATCTCGGCCGTCGCCCGTCGGCTCGGGGTCAAGCCCGCCAGCCTCTACGAACATGTCGCGGGGCTCGCCCCGCTTCTCGACGGAGTGCAGATCCTCGCGCTCGATGAGGTGGGGGAGCGGACGGGCGCGGCGGTGGCCGGCCGTTCGGGCCGCGATGCCCTCCGCGGCCTCGCCGACGCGCACCGCGATTACGCGAACACCCGGCCCGGAGCGTGGGCGGCGCTGCAGCGACCCGCCTCGTCGGCCGTCGCCGGGTCGCCCGAGGCGGCTCGGGTCGCCGGGCTGCTCCTCGCCGTCGTGCGAGGCTTCCGCGTCCCCGACGACGACCTCGTCCACGCCGCTCGGCTGGTGGGCGCGACGATCAACGGATTCCTCACCCTCACCCGCGCCGAGGCTTTCGCGCACCGCCCCGATTCCGAAGACGCCTCGTGGGCGGCGGCCGTCGATGCCCTCGACCGCGCCCTCGACTCCTGGCCCGAAAGAAGCGCCCCATGATCTCCACACCGTTCACCCCCGACCTCGTGCGCGGGGCGGCCGAGCTCGAGACCGTCGATCGGGGCGTCACCCCGCACCGCCTGCCCGCGTGGGTGGGGCGGCGGTTCCCCGACCCGCAGCTGCTCTCCATGGAGGTCCAGCCCTCCGGGGTGTGCCTGTCGTTCGAGACCACGGCGACGGTGATCGAGCTCGTCACCCACCCGTCGCGCGTCGCCTACCGGGGCATCGATCGGCCCCGGGGGCGCATCGACGTCGTGGTCGACGGTGTCCTGCGACGACGCGACGAGCTGGCCGGCGGCGACAGCGTCGAGGTCGACCTGCAGACCGGCGGCTCGACCGCGCACCGGGGCGAGGCCCACACGACGCGGGTCGACGGCCTGGGGGAGGGGTCGAAGGTCGTCGAGGTCTGGCTCCCCCACAACGAGGCGCTCGACCTCGTCGATCTCCGCACCGATGCGCCGATCGCGCCGCGCACCGATCGCCGGCGACGGTGGGTGCACCACGGCAGTTCGATCAGCCAGGGCTCCAACGCCGTCGCGCCGACCGAGATCTGGCCCGTGGCCGCGGCCCGGGCCGCCGGCGACGTCGAGCTGCGCAACCTCGGGCTGGGCGGCAGCGCCCAGGTGGATCCGTTCCTCGCGCGGGTGATCCGCGACGCGCCGGCCGACCTGATCAGCGTCAAGCTCGGCATCAACGTCGTCAACATCGACGGATTCCGCCTGCGCACCTTCGTGCCCGCGGTGCACGGATTCCTCGACACGATCCGCGAGGGCCATCCCGATACGCCCCTGCTCGTGGTCTCGCCGATCTTCTGCGGAATCCACGAGTCCACCCCCGGGCCCGGCGCGTTCGACCCGGCGAGCTTCACGACGGGCCGGGTGCGATTCGTCGCCACCGGCTCGCCGGCCGACGTCGCGCGGGGGAGTCTGACGCTCGAGGTGATCCGCGACGCTCTGCGCGCGGTCGTCGAGACGCGATCCGACGACCCGCGCCTGCACTACCTCGACGGTCTCGATCTCTACGGCGCGGCCGACGCGGAGGCGCTGCCGCTCCCCGACGCGCTGCATCCCGACACCGAGGCGCACGCCCTCATCGCCCGGCGCTTCGTCGAGCGCGCTTTCGGGGTCGACGCTCCGTTCGGTCGCTGAGAGCCCGAAACACCCGGAGCGCGCGGGCGCAGCATCCGGGTGTCTCGGACTCTCAGGAGTCGGCCGACCGCCCGCTACAGGTATTTCGCGTAGGCGGGCACCGTCAGGAACGCGGGGAACTCCTCGCGCAGAGCGACCTCGCGGAAGAGCTCGGCGGCGTCGTCGAAACGGTCGCCGGGGGAGCGTGACGCCCCGGCGAGCTCGGCGGCGATGAGCGCCTCGACGTAGTCCCGCGTGATCGGGGTGCCCTCGTCGGTCGTGCGGTCCTGGTGGATCCACTGCCACACCTGCGAGCGCGAGATCTCGGCGGTCGCCGCATCCTCCATCAGATTGTCGATCGCGACGGCTCCCTGGCCCCGCAGCCATGCCTCGAGGTAGCGGATGGCCACGGCGACGTTGCCGCGCACCCCCGCCGCCGTGATCGGCAGTCCGATGTGCACGTCGAGCAGGCGCTTCGCCGTCGCCTCCTCGCGCGCCCGGTCGACCGTCGCCGGGGCGCTGCGCCGACCGATCTGGTTCGGCCGATCGCCGAGCACCGCGTCGAATTCGGCGCGCGCCACGGGGATGAGGTCGGGGTGCGCGACCCACGTGCCGTCGAAGCCGTCGCCGGCCTCGCGCTTCTTGTCGGCCGCCACCTTCTCGAAGGCGCGGGCGGTCACCCCGGGGTCGCGGCGGTTCGGGATGAAGGCGCTCATGCCGCCGATCGCGTAGGCCCCGCGGCGGTGACAGGTCGTCACGAGCAGTTCGGTGTAGGCGCGCATGAACGGCACGGTCATGGTCACGTCGCTGCGGTCGGGGAGGACGAACCGTGCTCCGCGACCCCGGTAGTTCTTGATGATCGAGAAGATGTAGTCCCACCGACCCGCGTTCAGCCCCGCGCAGTGGTCGCGGAGGGCGTAGAGGATCTCCTCCATCTCGAAGGCGGCGGGCAGCGTCTCGATCAGAACGGTCGCGCGGATCGTGCCGTGCGCGATGCCGAGCGAGTGCTCGCTGAACGAGAACACGTCGTCCCACAGCCGAGCCTCCTCCGCCGACTCGAGCTTCGCGAGGTAGAAGTAGGGCCCCCGGCCGGAGTCGATGAGGGCCTGCGCGTTGTGGAAGAAGTAGAGCCCGAAGTCGACGAGCGAGCCGGATGCGGCGAGCTCGCGCCCCTCGCGGTCGGTGAACCGCAGGTGCTTCTCGGGCAGGTGCCAGCCGCGCGGGCGCATGACGATCGTCGGCGTGCGCTCGGCCGTCACCGCGTAGTTCCTGCCCTCCGCGCTGGTGAACCGCAGCTGCCCGCGGATCGCGTCGCGGAGCGTCAGCTGCCCCTCGACGACGTTCTTCCAGGTCGGCGAGGTCGCGTCCTCCTGGTCGGCGAGCCAGACCCGGGCGCCGGAGTTCAGCGCGTTGATCGCCATCTTCGGATCGGTGGGGCCGGTGATCTCCACCCGGCGGTCTTCGAGTCCCGGGCCCGCACCCGCGACCCGCCACGTGGTGTCCGCCCGGATGTAGGCGGTGTCGTCGCGGAAGCTCGGGTCGTGCCCGATGCCGATCTGGAAGTGGCGACGGAGACGGTCGGCGAGCCGGTCGAGGCGCCGGCCGCCGAACCGGGCGTGCAGCGCCGAGACGAAGGCGATCGCCTCGGGCGTGAGGATCTCGTCGTAGCGGTCGCCGAGGGGACCGGCGATCTCGAGGGCGGGTGGGGGTTCGGTGAGAAGGGTCATGGTCGTGTCCTGTCTGTGAGGTGAGAGTCCAAGACACCCGGGAGCGGGCGAGGCGTCGTCCGGGTGTCGTGGACTCTCGACGGGTGTTCAGTGGAACTGGGATGCTTCGGTCGAGCCCGCCAGCGCGAGGGTGGCGCTGTCGGGGTTGAGTGCGGTCGAGACGGCGTCGAAGTAGCCCGTTCCGACCTCGCGCTGATGCCTGGTCGCGGTGTAGCCGCGCGCTTCGGAGGCGAACTCCGCCTCCTGCAGTTCGACGTACGCGCTCATGGCGCGCTCGGCGTATCCCTTGGCGAGGTCGAACATCGCGTGGTTCACGGCGTGGAACCCGGCCAGGGTGATGAACTGGAACTTGTAGCCGAGCTCGGCGAGCTCGGCCTGGAACGAGGCGATCTGCGCGTCGTCGAGGTGGCGTTTCCAGTTGAAGCTCGGCGAGCAGTTGTAGGCGAGGAGCTTGCCCGGGAACCGTGCATGGACCGCCGCGGCGAACGCGCGGGCCAGCTCGATGTCGGGTTCGCCGGTCTCGACCCAGAGCAGATCGGCGTAGGGCGCGAAGGCGAGCCCTCGGCTGATCACGGAGTCGAGACCGGGCCGCACGCGGTAGAAGCCCTCGCTGGTGCGCTCGCCGGTGGTGAACTCCCGGTCGCGCTCGTCGACGTCGCTGGTGAGGAGATCGGCGGCCAGCGCGTCGGTGCGGGCGATGATGACCGTCGGCACGCCTGCGACGTCCGCGGCCAGGCGCGCGGCGTTGAGGGTGCGGATGTGCTGACGCGTGGGCACCAGCACCTTGCCGCCGAGGTGCCCGCACTTCTTCTCGCTCGCGAGCTGGTCCTCCCAGTGGATACCGGCGGCCCCGGCCTCGATGAGGGACTGCGCCAGCTCGTAGGCGTTGAGGGGCCCGCCGAAGCCCGCCTCCGCGTCGGCGACGATCGGTGCGAGCCAGTCGGCGGAGGTCCTGCCCTCGGCGTGCTCGATCTGGTCCTGCCGGATCAGCGCGTTGTTGATGCGCCGCACGACCGCGGGCACCGAGTTGGCGGGGTACAGGCTCTGGTCGGGGTAGGTCTGCCCCGACAGGTTGCCGTCGGCGGCGACCTGCCACCCCGAGAGGTAGATGGCCTTCAGGCCCGCCCGCACCTGCTGCACGGCCTGGCCGCCCGTGTAGGCGCCGAGGGCGCGGACGTACTCCTCGGTGTGCAGGAGGTTCCAGAGGTTCTCCGCGCCCCGGCGGGCGAGGGTGTTCTCCTCGCGCACGCTTCCGCGGATGCGCACCACGTCGTCGGCGGAGTAGGTGCGTTCGACCCCGTCCCAGCGGGGATCGGTGTCCCACAACTCGCGCAGCTCGGCCGCGGTCTGGGTCTGGTCGCCGGGGCGGAGGGGCGCCCTGCCGGGCGTGGCCTGGATCGTCATCGTCGTCTCCTCGGGGTGGGGCGGATGCTGCGGTGCATCGCCGGTTCTTCCTCCACGATCCGTGAAGAGTGACGGCTTCTGCGGAGGGATCTCGGCAGAAGAATCCCGAGAATTCTGTTTTCGTGACAGAATCCCCGGATGGACGACGTCGTTCGCCTCCCCGCAGCATCCGATCCTCCCGACGATGGAGGAGTGGACGCACTCACCATCGGTCGCCGTATCCGTCAGCTCCGCTCCGAGCGGGGGATGACCCTCGACGAGCTCGCTGCCGCGGTCGGTCGCGCGCCGAGCCAGCTGTCGGTCATCGAGAACGGGCGGCGCGAGCCCAAGCTCACCCTGCTGCAGTCGATCGCCCGAGCGCTCGGAACCACGCTCGACGCGATCCTCGCGTCGGAGACCCTCGACGAGCGCTCCACGCTCGAGATCGCCGTGGAGCGCGCGATGCGCGGGCAGACCTTCACCGCGCTCGGCATCGAGCCGTTCCGCGTGGGCAAGACCGTGCCCGACGAGGTGCTGCGGGCGATGCTCGCGCTGCAGGGCGAGATCGACCGCCTGCGCGACGAGCGCGCGGCCACCCCCGAGGAGGCGCGGCGGGCCAACGTGGCGCTGCGCCGCCTGATGCGCACGCAGGACAACTACTTCCCCGAGCTGGAGCGCCGGGCCGAGGAGATCCTGAACGCCGTCGACCACCCCGGCGGTCCTCTGACGCAGCGCACGGCGAACGACATCGCCGGGCACCTCGGGTTCACACTGCACTACGTGCCCGATCTCCCGCAGACCACCCGCAGCGTCGCCGACATCGCCCACGGACGCCTGTACCTCTCGAGCGGCCTCACGGCGAAGGGCGACCCGCGCACCGCCGTGCTGCAGGCGCTGTCGAGCCGGATCCTCGGGCACAGCGAGCCGACGAGCTACGCGGAGTTCCTGCGCCAGCGCGTCGAGACGAACTACCTCACCGGAGCCCTGCTGATTCCGCAGTCCCACGCCGTGCCGTTCCTCCGCGACGCGAAGGAGGCGCGCGCCATCAGCATCGAAGACCTCCGCGATGCCTACTCGGTGTCGTACGAGACGGCGGCGCACCGTTTCACCAACCTCGCCACGACGCACCTCGGCATCGCGGTGCACTTCCTGAAGGTGCACGAGTCGGGCACCATCACGAAGGCCTACGAGAACGACGACGTGAACTTCCCCGCCGATCGACTCGGGGCGATCGAGGGGCAGATGTGCTGCCGGCGCTGGACGAGTCGCGTGGTCTTCGACGTCGACGACAGGTTCAACCCGTACTACCAGTACACGGACACGGGCAACGGCACGTACTGGTGCACGGCCCGGGTCGAAGCATCCAGCGAGGGAGAGCACTCCGTGAGCGTGGGCGTGCGGTTCGACGACACCAAGTGGTTCCTCGGACGCGACACGCCCCATCGCGGGGTGTCGAAGCACTCGGTCGATGTGTGCTGCCGTCGGGCTCCCGCCGAGCTGGAGGCCGCGTGGCGGGAGAACTCGTGGCCGAACGTGCGGACGCCCCGCACGCTGCTCGCCACCCTGCCGACCGGGGCGTTCCCCGGCGTCGACGCGACCGACGTGTACGAGTTCCTCGAGGCCCACGCCCCGCGCTGATCGCCCGCCGCCGGTTCGGGGCGTCCTTCTCGGCTCGGGGCACGATATCCCGCGCCCCGAGCGGCACATCGCGCCCCGAACCGTCGTCGCCGGCGAGTGGGGCCGGTGCCGGTTGCGCTCGCCGCCGCCGCGACCTACTCTGTTGATCGCGCTGTTTAAGCGCATAAACGATTCGACGACGAAGCACGGGCCCCACCGGGGCGCGCACGTTCGAGGAGGAACATGATGAAACACCCACGACTGAGCGCGGTCGCCCTCATCGCCGCCGCAGCCCTCGCCCTCACCGGGTGCGGTCGCAGCGCCGACGAAGCAGCCGGCCCCGCCGACGCATCCACCATCGGTGACGCCGAGGCCACCGGCACCATCACGATGTGGGCCATGGGTGCGGAGGGCGAAGCCCTGCCCGACTTCGTCTCGGAGTTCGAGGAGGCCAACCCGGGCGTCGACGTCGAGGTCACCGCGATCCCGTGGGACGCGGCGTACAGCAAGTTCCAGACGGCGATCGCCGGCGGCAACACCCCCGACATCGCGATGGTCGGCTCGACGTGGATGGCCGACTTCGAAGGCGCGTTCCAGACGGTCCCGACCGACCTCGACACCGACGGCGTCTTCCCGGGAGCGGTCGACTCGACGATGATCGGCGACCGGGCCACCGGCGTGCCCTGGTACGTCGACACCCGCGTGCTCTACTACCGCACCGACATCGCCGCCCAGGCCGGATGGACCACGGCTCCCACAACGTGGGACGAGCTGAAGCAGATGGCCTCCGACATGCAGTCCAAGGGCGGCGCCGAGTACGGCCTCCGCTTCCCGGCCGGAAACGACTCTTTCCAGGGAACCCTCTGGATGCCGTGGTCCAACGGCGTCGAGCTCGAGAACGGCTCGGAGTGGACGCTCGACAGCCCCGAGGCGGTCGAGGCGTACGAGTACTACCAGAGCTACTTCACCGACGGCGTCTCGAACCCGGCCGCCGACCGCTCGGCAGGCGCCCAGGAGGCCGACTTCATCTCCGGCGCGACCCCGATGCTCATCGACGGCCCCTTCCTCATCGGTCAGCTCGAGGAGCTGGGCGGCGAGGGCTTCTCCGAGAAGTTCAGCACCGCCGTCCTCCCCACCCAGGAGTCCTCGACGTCGTTCAGCGGCGGCGCGAACCTCGCCGTGTTCGAAAACTCCGACAACGCCGCGAGCGCCTGGAAGCTCGCGCAGTGGCTCACCGAGCCCGAGACGCAGGTGAAGTGGTACGAGGCGACCGGCGACCTCCCGTCGGTGCAGGCCGCGTGGGACGACGACGCGCTCGGCGGGTCGGCGACGCTCTCCGCCTTCGGCACGCAGCTCGAGACGGCCAAGTCGGTTCCGGCGACCACCACCTGGGTGCAGGTCGCCGCCGCCGGCGACGCGATGCTCGAGAAGATCCGCCTGGGCCAGCTGAGCCCGGCCGACGGTCTGAAAGAGCTGCAGTCCACCGCCGACTCCCTCGGACTGGACTGACGATCATGACCCAGGCACTCGCGGGTGCGACCGGGCTCCGGTCCGGTCGCACCCCGGTGCGCGGCGGCGTGAGCCGTCGGCGCCGTCAGGGATGGATCGCGTGGGGCTTCGCCCTGCCCTTCGTCATCGTCTTCGCGCTCTTCATGGTCGTGCCGATCGTCGGGTCGTTCGCGATGTCGTTCACCGACTTCCGCGCCGCCGACATCCGCTCGCCCTTCTCCGTGAACTTCGTCGGGCTCGAGCAGTACGCGGCCGTGCTCGGCGACCCGGTGTTCCTCACCTCACTCACCGTCACCGGCACCTTCGTGATCGTCGGCATCCCCGTGACGATGGCGCTGGCCCTCGCCCTGGCGCTCGCGCTGAACTCCGGCCGCGGTCGCGTCGTCTCGGTGCTGCGTGTCGGTTTCTACGCCCCGGTCGTGACGAGCATCGTCGCGGTCTCGGTGGTCTGGCGCTACATCCTCCAGCCCGAGGGGCTGCTCAACTCGGCCCTGGCAATCGTCGGCATCCAGGGTCCCGACTGGCTCAACGACACCACGTGGGCCCTCCCGTCGCTCATCGCGATGGCGGTGTGGCGCAACGTCGGAACGCTCATGGTGATCTTCCTCGCCGGCCTCCAGGCGATCCCCACCGATGTGAAGGAGGCCGCGCTCATGGACGGCGCCTCCGCGTGGCGGCGCCTGACCTCCATCACCCTGCCGCTGCTGCGTCCGACGCTGCTGCTGGGCGCGGTGCTCATCTCCGTCGGGTTCCTGCAGTTCTTCGAGGAAGCGTTCGTGATGACGCAGGGCGGCCCGCTCAACTCCACCCTCTCGGTGGCCTACTACACGTTCAAGCAGTTCGGCTTCGGCGAGTACGGCGCCGCGTCCGCGGCCAGCTACATCCTGTTCCTGGCGATCGCGCTGCTGAGCCTCGTGCAGTTCCGACTGCTGCGCTCGAAGGACTGACGAGGAGATCGATATGGCTCTCACCACTGCGGCAGCCCCCGCCGCACTCACGCCCGAAGAACCCTCTCGTCCGCCGCGGCGCCCCCAGCGGCGCGGGATGTCGGGTCGCGTCCTCACCTACACGGTGCTGGTCGTCGGCCTGCTGGTCTGGTTGGTGCCGTTCGCCTGGATGCTGCTGGGCTCGGTCAAGACGCAACGCGAGATCCTGCAGCGCCCGCCCACCTGGTGGCCGCAGGAGTTCACGTGGGACAACTTCGCCGCCTGGTTCGGCGAGCTCGACTTCGGCCAGTTCTTCGGCAACAGCGTGCTGGTCGCGCTGTTCACCGTGCTCGGCAATCTCGTGTTCTGCTCGATGGTCGGCTACGCGCTCGCCAAGATGGACTTCCCCGGGAAGCGCGCGCTGTTCCTCGTCGTCATGCTGACGCTCATGGTTCCGGGCGTCGTCACGTTCGTGCCGCTGTTCGTCATGGTGTCCTCGCTCGGACTGGTCAACAGCTATGCCGCGCTCATCCTGCCGTTCGTCACCACCCCGCTGGGCGTCTTCCTCATGCGGCAGTTCATGCTCGGCATCCCCGATTCGCTCCTCGAGGCCGCGCGCATCGACGGCGCGGGGGAGTTCCGCGTGTTCGCCCGCATCGTGATGCCGCTGTGCGGGCCGCCGCTCGCGACCCTCGGCATCCTCACGTTCCTGGCGTCGTGGAACAACTTCCTGTGGCCGCTGGTCGCCGCGCAGAGCGAGGGCATGTACACCCTGCCCGTCGCGCTGTCGCTGTACTCGACCGGGCAGAACGCGACCGATTACGGGCTCCTGCTCGCCGGCTCCGTGCTGGTGATCGCCCCGATCATCCTGCTGTTCGTGTTCCTCCAGCGCTACTTCATCCAGGGCATCGCCTCGACGGGCCTGAAATGACGACTCCCGATCCGGTCGGAAAGGACCCGATGACTCCCGCCTCCTTCCTCCACGCCCCCGACGGCACGCGCTTCCGCGATCTCAACGGCAACGGTGTGATGGACCCATACGAAGACCCGCGCCTGGGCGTCGAGGAGCGCACCGCCGACCTCCTCGGGCGGCTCAGCCTCGAAGAGAAGTGCGGTCTGCTCTTCCAGACCGTCATCGAGGTCGGCGACGAGGGCGAGCTGCTCGAGGCGCCGGGTCGCATCTCGAAGTCGGCGACGACGGAGGTCGTCGTCGGCAAGAACATGACCCACTTCAACGTGCACGCCATCCGCACCGCGCGGCAGGCGGCGGAGTGGAACAACCGGCTGCAGGCCCTCGCCGAGACGACCCCTCACGGCGTCCCCGTGACGATCAGCACCGATCCGCGTCACGCCTTCGTCGAGAACACCGGCGTCGCATTCTCGGCCGGCCCCTTCTCGCAGTGGCCCGAAGGGCTGGGCCTGGCCGCTCTCGACGACGTGGAGACCGTCCGCGAGTTCGCCGAGATCGCCCGCCGCGAGTACCGCGCCGTCGGCATCCGCGCGGCTCTGCACCCTCAGATCGACCTGGCCACCGAGCCGCGCTGGGGGCGGCAGGCGCAGACCTTCGGGCAGGATGCTGCGCGGGTCTCGGAGTTCACCGCGGCCTATCTCGCCGGTTTCCAGGGAGACCGCCTCGGCCCCGACAGCGTGGCATGCACCACGAAGCACTTCCCCGGGGGCGGGCCGCAGCTGGACGGCGAGGACGCGCACTTCCCGTACGGCCGCGAGCAGGTCTACCCCGGCGGCATGTTCGACTACCACCTCGAGCCCTTCCGCGAGGCGATCCGTCGCGGCACCGCGGCGATGATGCCCTACTACGGCATGCCCGTGGGGCTCGAGCGCGACGGGGTGGCGATCGAGGAGGTCGGCTTCGGCTACAACCGCCAGATCATCACCGGCCTCCTGCGCGAGGAGCTGGGCTACGACGGGGTCGTGGTCACCGACTGGGAGCTCGTCAATGACAACCACGTGGGCGATCAGGTGCTGCCGGCGCGCGCGTGGGGGGTCGAGCAGCTGTCGGCGCCCGAGCGCATGGAGAAGATCCTCGACGCCGGTGCCGACCAGTTCGGCGGCGAGGAGTGCGTCGAGATGCTCGTCGACCTCGTGCGCGCGGGGCGCGTGACCGAGGCCCGCGTCGATGCGTCGGCGCGCCGCATCCTGCGGGTGAAGTTCCAGCTCGGGCTGTTCGACGACCCGTACGTCGACGTCGACGAGGCCGAGCGCATCGTCGGCAGCCCCGAGTTCCGCGCCCGCGGCGAGGAGGCCCAGTCCCGATCGCTGACGATCCTCGTCAACGAGGCGCGCGACGACGAGCCGATCCTGCCGCTCCGCCCGGTCTCCACGGTGTACGTCGAGGGGTTCCGCGACGACGACGTGGCAGAGCTCGGCCGCGTCGTGGCCGATCCGACCGACGCCGATGTGGCACTCGTGCGGATCGCCGCACCCTCCGAGCCTCGCGACGACCTCTTCCTCGAGGCGTGGTTCCACCAGGGGTCGCTCGAATTCGCGCCCGGCCTCGTCTACCGGCTGCGCCGGATCGCGGCCGCGTGCCCGCTCGTCCTGGTCGTCACCCTCGATCGCCCGGCGATCCTCACGCCGTTCGTCGGCCACGCGGCCGCGCTCGTCGCCGACTACGGCAGCTCGTCGGCCGCGGTGATCGACGGGCTGACGGGCCGTGTGCCACCGCGCGGGCGCCTGCCGATCGAGATCCCCCGGTCGATGGATGCCGTGCGCCGTTCCCGCGAGGATGTACCGTCGGACACCGGTGACCCCGTCTTCCCCGTCCACTTCGGACTTGATCTGACGGTGTCGCGAGCCCTCGACCTGAAGGAGAACGCCCGCTGATGAGCGATGGGGAGGCGAGCCGCCGGCCGACGGTGTACGACGTGGCCGAGGCTGCTCAGGTCTCCATCGCCTCGGTCTCGTTCGCCTTCCGTCGCCCCGACAAGCTCAGCGACGGAACGCGCCAGCGCGTTCTCGACGCGGCGCGGAGGCTGGGCTACGCCCCGAGTGCGGCGGCGCGCGGGCTCGCGCGCGGCCGCACCGGCACGCTCGGCCTCCACGCGTTCGATCTGCTGCTGGAGCGCGCCGACCCGCTCTCCGAGACGAGGCCGCTCGTGGGGTTGCAGAGCCCTCGCCTCGACACCGACAGCGTGATCGAGTGGGGCGAGACCGACGACGACGTGCTCGCCGACCCGCGGGCATTCCCGCTGTACGTCGACGAGGTGCAGCGCGGCTTCGAGCTCGAGTGCTGGTCGCTCGGGCGACCGGTGATGCTCAGCAGCGGGTCGAGCAGCGACGTCTCGGTCGCCGACACCGCCGGGCGCGTCGACGGCCTCGCGATCTTCCCCTCGCCCCAGACCGCACCGACCCTGGCCCGGTACGCCCCGACGATCCCGATCGTGCTCTTCAGCGTCGCTCCGGCCGACGATCCGCACCACCGGGTGCGTGTCGATAACGCCCGCGGGATGAGCGACCTCGTCGACCACCTCGTCGACGCGCACGGTGTCGACGACGTCGCCTTCGTGGGGCGCCCCGAGGCCTCCGACACCGTCGAACGCTTCGCGGGCCTCGTCGCGGCATCCGAGGCGCGCGGCATCCGTTCCCGTCTCGACCCGGTCGACGCGACCGTCCGCGGCGACGATGAGCTCGTGCCGCAGTTGCGCGCGATGATCGCCGAGGGGCGGATGCCGCGTGCTCTGGTGTGCGCGACCGACCAGCACGCCTTCGCCACGATGGACGCACTGGCGGCCGAGGGCCTGCGCGTGCCCGACGACGTCATCGTGACCGGCTTCGACGGCACGCTCGCCGCCCGCCTCACCGACCCCCCGCTGACCACCGTGCGCCAACCCATGGAGGCCATGGGCCGTGCCGCCGCGCGCATCCTGGCCGGCACAGCCGGGGCAGCTCCCGCAGACGGCCGCCCGTTCGACGTCGTCTTCGCGCCGCGTCTGGTCGTGCGCGCGACCTGCGGCTGCCGCTAGTCCATCCCCCCGCTGAGAGTCCACGACACCCGGAACACGCGAGGGCGTCGTCCGGGTGTCGTGGACTCTCGACGAGTGCCGTCGTCAGCCCTGCGCGACCCGCAGCGCCGCCCACAGCTCCGCGCGTGCCGGGAACGCGGTCAGGTCGGTGTTGAGGGTGCGCTCGACCAGCCCGATCCGCGCGCGCACCGTGTGGCGGTGCACCCCGAGGGCTGTCGCGGTCGCATCCAGTCGCGCGTCGTTCTCGAGCCACGCGCGGGCGGTGGCGACCAGTTCCGTGCCGTGGGCGCGGTCGTGGTCGACGAGGGGCGCGAGAGCGGATGCGGCGACCAGCCGGGCGACGTCGGTGTCGAGGGCGCCGAGGATGCCGGATGCGGCGACGTCGCCGAATCGCGAGACTCCGGCGCCGCCGCGCCGCAGCGCCGACCACGCCTCGTCGTGCCCCTGCGCGAACACCGCGTACGACACGGCGCTCGACAGGCCGACGCGCGCGCCGAAGCGATCGGCGAGCTCGGCGGCGAGGTTCTCGGCCGGCTCTGCCAGCGCGAAGACGAGCCCGTGCGGACCGCGGCCGAAGAGCACCGTTCCCGGCGCCTCGGCCGCGCGTCCTTCCAGCCATTCGGCGGCGGCGTCGGCGGCCGCCGGTGTCGCGTCGGCGATCCCGACGACGACCGGCGCCGAGGGGAGCCCGCCCCACAGCTCCCGTCCGAAGCGCCGCGCGAGCACGACGTCGCCGGCGAGGAGCGCGTGGACCACTCCTCCGCGCAGCAGCGCCCGTGCTCGGGCGACCCCGTCGTTCTGCTCGAGCGCGAGCCCGGCGAGGGCGATGACGGAGGTCACGACCGCGCGCCCCTCGGCGTCGAGCGCGCCGCCGGCGATCGCGATCACGCCGCGGAGGTGCCCGCCGCGGCCGAGGGTCTGCAGCGAGAAGGGCGTCGCGCCGATCTGCAGCGACGAGCCCGCGCGCGCCCCCCGTCGCAGCACCGCCCCGACCTCCGACTCGAGTGCGCGGCGCGTCTCGGCGTCGAGGGCGTCGGTCGGATGCTCGCGGCGCAGCGCCCCCGACGGATCGAAGAGGCCGACCCAGGCATCGAGCTGGCGGGCGAGTTCTGCCAGTGTCGCCGAGAGGCCGTCCGGGCGGAGAGCAGCGAGCGACACGGCCCGCTGCGCCGCGAGCGCCCAGCTGCGGCGGGCGTAGTCGCCGGCGGCGATGGTCTCGGCGTTCGCGCGCGCCACGGCGATGAACGGCGTGCGGTAGGGCACCTCGAACAGCGGCATCCGGTCACGACGACAGGCGGCGAGGAGGAGCGGCGGAATGCCGTCGCGCACGACCTCGGTGCCGAAACCGAGCGCGGCCACACCCCGATCGCGCAGCCGCCGGACGTACCCGTCGTACAGGGCGGCGTCATCGGGGGCGGCGACGAACTGGGTGCCCGTGGTCAGCAGCACGAGTCCCTCCGAGAGGAACGGCGTCGGATCGAGCAGGTCGGTGCTGTGCACCCACTGCACGGGGTGGTCGAGCGCGTCGGGTCCGAGATCGTCCTCGGTCGTCGCGAGGGTCAGGCGCAGATCGGTCCGCGCCAGCAGGGCGCGCACCGTCGGCCGGTCGATCGCTCGGTCCACAGGTCCTCCTCGACGGCGCTTCTTCACCAGCGCTTCTTCACCAGTGCTTCTTCGACACCGCCTCTTCGACAGTGCGTACACAACGACGCTGACGAATGTACACGGAGGCGATTCAGCGGTGCGCGGCCCGGTCCGTAGCATCCGACCATGAGCCTCACCGATCACGCCCCCCTCGTCGGCGGCCCGTCGCTTCCGCAGGAGCGCCGGCTCGTCACCCCCATCCCCGGACCCGCCTCGCAGGAGCTGCTGGCGCGCAAGGCCGCGGCCGTCGCATCCGGGGTCGGGCACACGGTGCCGATCCACGCGGTGGCCGCCGGTGGTGGTGTGGTCGTCGACGCCGACGGCAACTCGCTCATCGACCTCGGTTCCGGCATCGCCGTCACCACGGTCGGCAACGCGCACCCCGCGGTCGTCGCGGCCGTGCAGGCGCAGGTCGCGCAGTTCACCCACACGTGCTTCATGATCTCTCCGTACGAGTCGTACGTGGCCGTGGCCGAGGCGCTCAACCGCCTCACCCCCGGCGACCACGCGAAGAAGAGCGCCCTGTTCAACTCGGGTGCCGAGGCCGTCGAGAACGCGGTGAAGATCGCCCGCAAGGCCACCGGACGCCAGGCCGTCGTCGCCTTCGACCACGCCTACCACGGGCGCACGAACCTCACGATGGCCCTGACGGCGAAGAGCATGCCGTACAAGAGCGGGTTCGGCCCGTTCGCCTCCGAGGTGTACCGCGCACCGATGTCGTACCCGTTCCGCGACGGACTGAGCGGGGCGGATGCGGCGGCCAAGGCCATCTCGCTCATCGAGAAGCAGATCGGCGCCGACAACCTCGCCGCCGTGCTCATCGAGCCCATCCAGGGCGAAGGCGGCTTCATCGTCCCCGCCGACGGATTCCTCCCCGCACTGGTCGACTGGTGCCGCGCGAACGGCGTCGTCTTCATCGCCGACGAGGTGCAGTCGGGATTCGCCCGCACCGGCGCGATGTTCGCCAGCGACCTCTTCGGCATCGTCCCCGACCTCGTCACCACCGCGAAGGGCATCGCCGGCGGTCTCCCGCTCGCGGCGGTCACCGGGCGCACCGAGCTGATGGACGCCGCCCACGCCGGCGGCCTCGGGGGCACCTACGGCGGCAACCCGATCGCCTGCGCCGCCGCGCTCGCCGCCATCCAGGCGTTTGAGGACGAAGACCTCTCGGCCCGGGCGCGCGAGCTCGGCGAGGTTCTCGTCGGGCGACTGCGCAGCATCCAGTCGTCCGATCCGCGCGTCGGCGACGTGCGCGGGCGCGGCGCCATGATCGCCGCGGAGTTCGTCGACCCGGCCACCGGCCAGCCCGACGCCGCACTCGCCGGGGCGGTGGCGAAGGCGTGCATCGCGGAGGGCGTGATCGTGCTCACCTGCGGCACGTACGGCAACGTGATCCGCTTCCTCCCGCCCCTGTCGATCCCCGACCATCTGCTCGGCGAGGGCCTCGACGTCGTCGCGGCCGCCCTCGCCGCCGCATAGCAGGACCCATGCCCGGGGCAGCGCCCCGACCGACACCGTTCAGCGAAGAAAGGCAGACCCCATGACCGAGATCACCAGAGACGTCGTCATCGTCGGCGCGGGGGCCGCGGGCCTGACCGCCGCGAACGAGCTGCGCAAGGCCGGGCTGTCGGTCGCCGTGCTCGAGGCGCGCGACCGTGTCGGCGGGCGGCTGTGGACCGACGTCATCGACGGCGCGATGCTCGAGCTCGGCGGGCAGTGGGTCTCGCCCGACCAGGACGCCCTCATCGAGACCGTCGCCGACCTCGGGCTCGAGACCTTCAGCCGCTACCGCGAAGGGGAGAGCGTCTACGTCGGCCCCGACGGGGTCGCCCACCGCTTCACGGGAGAGATGTTCCCGGTCAGCGCCGACACCGAGCGCACCATCGCCGAGATCACCGAGCGCCTCGACGCGATGGTCGCGGAGATCGACCCCGATCGGCCGTGGGCGCACGAGAAGGCCGCCGAGTGGGACGCCGTGTCGTGGGACGCCTGGCTGCGTGCGCAGACCGACGACGACGAGGCGGTGCGCAACCTGGCGTTCGCGACCGGCTCGGCCATGCTGACCAAGCCCACGCACTCGTTCTCTCTGCTGGCGTCGCTGCTCATGGCGGCATCGGCCGGCTCGTACTCCCACCTCGTCGACGCCGACTTCATCCTCGACAAGCGGGTCGTCGGCGGGCTTCAGCAGGTGCCGCTCCTCCTCGCGGAGCGACTGGGCGACGACGTCTTCCTGGGGCAGCCGGTCCGCACCCTGGAGTGGGACGCTTCGACGAGCTCAGCGACCGGGGGAGGCGTCACCGCCGTCGCCGACGGTATGACCGTGCGGGCCCGCCACGCGATCCTGGCGCTCGCGCCGGTGCTCTACCCGCGCATCTCGTTCGTCCCTCCGCTCCCGCGTCTGCAGCACCAGATGCACCAGCACCTCTCGATGGGGTTCGTCATCAAGGTGCACGCGGTGTACGAGACGCCGTTCTGGCGCGACAAGGGCCTGTCGGGCACCGCGTTCAGCCCGTACGAGCTGTCGCACGAGGCCTACGACAACAGCAACCATGGCGATGAGCGCGGCACACTGGTCGGCTTCGTCTCCGACCGCACCGCCGACGACCTGTTCCGCCTCTCCGCGGAGGAGCGCAAGGAGCGCATCCTCGAATCGCTCTCGCACTATTACGGCGAAGAGGCGAAGAGCCCGGTGGTCTACTACGAGAGCGACTGGGGCACCGAGGAGTGGACCCGCGGGGCCTACGCCGCGAGCTTCGACATCGGCGGACTCGCCCGCTACGGCGAATACCTGCGCGAGCCGGTCGGTCCGATCCACTTCGCGTGCAGCGACATCGCCGGCCCCGGCTACCAGCACGTCGACGGGGCGATCCGCATGGGGCGGCACGCCGCATCCGAGATCCTGACCACGCGATCCGAGACCGCCGAGAGCGAGCCGGGCGCATGAGCGGTCCGATCGTCGTCGGCTACACGGCCACCGACGCCGGGGACGACGCCCTCGCCCTCGGCACACGCCTCGCGCGCGCCTCGGGCGCACCGCTCGAGGTCGTGCTCGTCCTCCCCGACGAGTCGCGCAACGCCATCGTGCCGCCCGACGCCGGGTACGTCCGGCACCTGCGCGAGCAGGCGGAGGCGTGGCTGGCGGGAGCGGGCGAGAAGATCGCGGATGCGGCGCGCCACCGCACGCACCTGAGATACGCCGAGTCGTTCGCCGAGGGCCTCATCGCCGCAGCGGACGAGCTCGGTGCCCGTTGCATCGTCGTGGGGGCGGCCAACGGGGGGATCCGGGGCCGGCACCGTCTCGGCAGCGTCGCGAGCGAGCTGTTGCACTCCTCCGACGTGCCGGTCGCGCTGGCCCCGGAGGGGTCGCGGTTGCTGGATCCGGAGACGGCGCTCACCCGCGTCACCACGTTCGTGGGCACCCGACCGGGCGCCGACGTGCTGCTGGAGGAGAGCGTCTCGCTCGCGACGGCGGCATCCGTGCCGCTGCGGCTCATCTCGATCGAGACGATCGACCTGCCCGCCGGACTCGACACCGCCGCGATCCGCGTCGCCGGCTCCGAGCACGCCGACGGCGTGCTGGGCCGGGCCCGGGAAGCACTGCCCGCGGGCCTCGCCGCCGACGCCGTCGTCGCCCGCGGCGAGAGCATCGAAGACGCCGTCGGCGCCGCGGCCTGGGACCCCGGCGAGATCGCCGTCGTCGGATCTTCGCGACTGGCGCAGCCGCGACGCCTGTTCCTCGGTTCCACCGCGGCGAAGATGCTGCACGAGCTGCCCGTGCCGCTCCTCGTCGTGCCCCGTACCCGCGCCACCGAAGGAGATCGACGATGACCGCTCCAGAAGGCACCCCGCTCGCTCCCGCCACCGGCGCCGAGGCCGGCGGCCTCTCCGGCAAGGGGCTCTCGGCCGGGACGGTGGGCCTCATCGGCGCCATCGTGATCGGTATCTCGTGCATCGCGCCGGCCTACACGCTGACCGCGGCGCTCGGTCCGACGGCGTCGGAGGTCGGCGTGCAGGTGCCCGCGATCATCCTCGTGGGCTTCATCCCGATGCTGCTCGTCGCCTTCGGCTACCGCGAGCTGAACAACCGCATGCCCGACTCGGGCACCTCGTTCACGTGGGCCTCGCGCGCGTTCGGGCCGTGGATCGGCTGGATGGCGGGCTGGGGCCTGATCGCGGCGACCGTGATCGTGCTGTCGAACCTCGCCGGCATCGCGGTCGACTTCCTATTCCTCCTCATCGCGCAGATCACCAACAACGCCGAGATCGCCGATATCGCCGCGAACCCCGTGGTCAACGTGATCGTCTGCCTGCTGTTCGTCCTGGGCGCGACCTTCGTCTCGTACCGCGACATGCAGACCACGCAGAAGCTGCAGTACGTGCTCGTCGGGTTCCAGGTGATCGTGCTCGTCGTCTTCGCCGTCGCCGCGATCGTGCACGTCGCGTCCGGCAACGCGTTCGACGCCACCCCGATCGACTGGAGCTGGTTCAACCCGTTCGCGGTGTCGTCGTTCAGCGCCTTCGCCGCGGGGCTCTCGCTGTCGATCTTCATCTTCTGGGGGTGGGACGTCACGCTCACCATGAACGAGGAGACGAAAGACCCCGACAAGACGCCCGGACGCGCGGCGACCATCACCGTCATCACGATCGTGGTGCTCTACCTGCTCCTGTCGATCGCGCTCATCATGTTCGCGGGCGTCGGCACGGGTGAGCTGGGGCTCGGCAACTCCGACATCAGCGACAACGTGTTCTTCCACCTGTCGGGGCCGATCATGGGGCCGCTGGCCTTCCTCGTCTCGCTCGCGGTGCTCACGAGCTCGGCGGCCTCGCTCCAGTCGACCTTCGTCTCTCCCGCCCGCACCCTCCTCGCGATGGGGCACTACGGAGCACTCCCGCCCAAGTTCGCCACGGTCAGCCCACGGTTCTTCACGCCGGGGTACGCCACGATCGCGGCGGCCATCGTCGCATCCGTCTTCTACGCGGTCATGCGCTTCGTATCGGTCAGCGTCTTGACCGACACGATCCTGACGCTCGGCATGATGATCTGCTTCTACTACGGCCTGACGGCTTTCGCGTGCGTCTGGTACTTCCGCAAGCAGTGGTTCGACTCGGTGCGCAACGTCTTCTTCACGTTCCTCTTCCCGCTGGTGGGCGGAGTGATCCTCGCCGTGCTGTTCGTGACGACGCTGATCGACAGCATGGACCCCGAGTACGGCAGCGGCTCGTCGGTCTTCGGCGTCGGGCTCGTGTTCGTGCTGGGCGTGACCATCATCGCTCTCGGCATCGTCATCATGGTGTGGCAGGCGATACGTCGTCCCGCCTTCTTCAAGGGCGAGACGCTCTCGCTCGACGCCCCGCCGAGCGCTCGTCGCCGGCGTCAGACCGCAGCCAACCGATCGGAGAAGCCATGACCGACTACGCCGTCGTGAACCCCGCCACGGGCGAGACCCTCGCCACCTACGACACCTTCGACGACGCGGCCGTCGACGACGCGGTGCGTCGGGCGGATGCTGCGGCTCGCACCTGGGCCGCGACCGCACCCGCCGAGCGCGCGGAGCTGCTGCGCCGCGCCGCTCAGCTGCACCGCGATCGGGCTGACGACCTCGCCGCGATCATCGTCCGGGAGATGGGCAAGGTGCACTCGGCGGCGCTCGAGGAGGTCGGCTTCGCCGCCGACATCACCGAGTACTACGCCGACCAGATCGACCGGATCACCGCCGACCAGCCGATCGACATTCTCGGCGACGGCACCGCGGTCATCCGTCGCTCCCCTCTGGGGGCGCTGCTGGGCATCATGCCGTGGAACTTCCCGTACTACCAGGTGGCCCGCTTCGCCGCGCCGAACCTGGCGATCGGCAACACGATCCTGCTCAAGCACGCGCCCCAGTGCCCCGAGTCGGCTCTTGCGATCGAGGCGATCTACCGCGATGCCGGCTTCCCCGACGGCGCCTACGTCGACCTGCGCATCACGAACGAGCAGGCCGCCGACATCATCGCCGATCCCCGCGTGCACGGCGTCTCGGTCACGGGGTCGGAGCGCGCCGGAGCCGCCGTCGCAGAGGTCGCAGGACGCAACCTCAAGAAGGTCGCGCTCGAGCTCGGCGGATCCGACCCCTTCATCCTGCTGTCGACCGACGACCTCGACGCGGCGGTGGAGGCCGCCGTCGGTGCGCGCCTGGACAACACCGGGCAGTCGTGCAACGGCGCGAAGCGCTTCATCGTCGTCGACGACCTCTACGACGCGTTCCTGGAGAAGTTCACCGCCGAGATGAGCGGCGCGAAGGTCGGAGACCCCGACGCCGACGACACCGTGCTCGGCCCGCTGTCGTCGCTGGTGGCCGCCGAGCGGCTCGCCGAGCAGGTCGACCGCGCCGTCGCGCAGGGCGCCACGCTGGTGACCGGCGGCACGCGCGACGGAGCGTTCTTCGCGCCGACCGTGCTCACCGGCGTCACCCGCGACATGGACGCCTACAGCGAGGAGTTCTTCGGCCCCGTCGGTGCGGTGTACCGCGTCGCCGACGAGGACGCGGCGGTCGAGCTCGCGAACGACACCCCGTTCGGCCTCGGGTCGTACGTGTTCACCACCGACGCCGAGCAGGCCGAGCGCGTGGCCGACCGCCTCGACGCCGGCATGGTCTACGTCAACCTCGTGCTCGCCGATTCGCCCGAGCTGCCGTTCGGCGGCGTCAAGCGCAGCGGTACGTCCCGTGAGCTGGGCCTTCTCGCCGCGGACGAATTCGTGAACAAGAAGCTGATCCGCATCGGCTGAGCGGCCCAGCATCCTGCCCTCCCTCCTGAGGTGCCTCGATCGGGTGCCTCCCGCACTGCGGTGGGCCCGGATCGCGGCACCTCGGCGAACGCGCGGCCTCCCGGTCAGCCGACGGCGACCGGGCGCAGGGGTGCGAGACGGAAGCCGGGGAGGCCCGAAGCGCCGAGGTTCTCGCGCAGCAGGGCGCCGAGCTCGTCGATGCGGTCGGGCGTCATGCGGCTGCTCGGGCCCGTGATGCTCACCGCGATGGGCAGGCCCGACGAGCGGCGCAGGGCGACGGCGACGCAGGAGATGCCCGCTTCGTTCTCCTCCTGCTCGGCGGCGTAGCCGCGCACCCGGGCGAGGGCGACGGCCTCGCGGAAGCGTTCGACGACGGCGTCGTCGGCTCCCGCGCCGTAGGCGTCGAGGCGGTCGTCGGGGGTGTCCTCGGCGGCGACCATCGCCCGGCCGAGCGCGGTGGTCAGGGCGCGCGCCTGACGACCGACGCGCGACCACACGCGCATCGTGCGGTCGGGTTCGACCTTGTCGAGGTAGAGCACGTTCGGAGCCTCGAGGATGCCGAGGTGCACGAGCTCCTGCACGTCGTGCGAGATCGACAGCAGGGTCGGTCGCAGGAGCGCGGGGAGATTCTCCTCGCGCAGGAAGGTGTCGACGAGAACGGCCGGGCGCGATCCGAACCGGTAGCGCTGCGCCGCATCCTGCTCGGCGAAACCGCGGTGCACGAGGGCCTGCAGCATCCGGTGAGCGGAGGGCTTGTTGAGCCCGCTCGCCTCGACGACATCGCGCAGGGCGAGACCGGCGGGGCCGGCCTCGGCGAGCAGCTCCACGAGCGCCAGGGCCTTGTCGACGCTGCCGACGGGAGAGGCGGCAGCGGGGTTCGTTGTCGAGTCCACGGTGTCTCCGATCGTTTGTCATCTTAGGCGGCGCCCGTCGGAGCGGACGGCTCCGGGTTGCGCTGCACCGCCCCGCTGGATAATCTGTTCCGCAGAGCGATCCGATCGGTCCATAATACGGAACGCTTCGAATCTTCCCCACCACCACGAACCGGAGCGCGACGATGCGAGCTCTCTCCCGCGACACCACGCCCGCGGGCGCCCTGATCGGCGCTTGCGCTCCCGACGCCACCGGCATCGTGCACCTCGGACTCGGCAACTTCCACCGGGCTCATGCCGCTGTCTTCACCGCGGAGGCGCTCGCCGTGGAGGGAGGCGACTGGGGCATCGCGGGCTTCGCGAACGCGTCCGACCGGGTCGCCGGCCCGATGCGCGCGCAAGACCACCGGTACTCGATCCTCGAGCTCTCGGGCGAGGGCACCCGCGCCGGCGTCGTCGACGTGCACCGACGCGTGGGGGTCGTCGCCGCGGACCCCGGCGCGTTCGTCGCCTCGCTCGTCGAGCCCGGGCACCGCATCCTCACCCTCACCGTGTCGGAAGTGGGCTACTCGCGCTCGCCGCGCACCGGCGCGCTCGACGTCGACCACGCCGACGTGCGCGCCGACCTCGATGCCCCGCAGAGTCCCCGCACCGCTGTCGGCCTCGTCGCGCGAGGGCTGACGCTGCGAGCCGAGACGGGCGAGCCCTTCACCGTGCTCTCGTGCGACAACCTGCAGTCGGCCGGTCGCGCGACCCGCCAGGTCGTGACCGAGTTCCTGCAGTCGTCCGGTGCGACCGGCGATGTTCTCGACTTCGTCGCGAACCGCGTCTCGTTCCCCAATGCGATGGTCGACCGCATCGTTCCGGGCACCACGCCCCAGACCTCCGACGAGGTCGCCGCGCTCCTGGGCGTCGTCGACCGGGCCCCGGTGCGCGCCGAGAAGTTCTCGATGTGGGTGCTCGAAGACGACTTCGCCGCCGGACGCCCGGCGTGGGATCGGGCCGGGGCGATCATGAGCGACGAGGTCGAGGCGTACGAGCTCGTGAAGCTGCGCCTTCTCAACGGCTCGCACTCGCTCATCGCCTATCTCGGCGGCCTCGACGGCCAGCCGACGATCCCCGACGCGTGGAGCCAGGACTTCGTCCGCGACGCGGTGCTCGCGGGCATCCGCGACGACTACCTCCCGAGCATCCGGCTGCCGCGCGGCTTCGACTCTGCGCCCTACGTCGAGCAGCTGACGCACCGCTGGGGCAACACTGCGCTGGGCGACCGCACCGCGCGCGTCGGCTCCGACGGATCGACGAAGCTGCTGCAGAGGATTCCGGATGCTGCGCTCCACGCGCTCGCGGACGGACGCGTGCCTCACATGCTCGCCCTGACGACGGCCGCGTGGATCGCCGCGGTGTCGGCCCCTCCCGGCTTCGACGCCGGGCCGGTGGCGGCGGAGATGAACGAACCCGCGCGCGAGCGCCTGGCGCAGGCCACGCGTGGCGCCCGCACTGCGCGAGAGCACGCGCGACGTGTGCTCACGGGCGGCTTCCTCCCCGACGCGCTCGTCGCCCACGAGTCTTTCGCCGGTCGCGTCGAGGAACTCGTCGACACGATCGTGCACCACGGAGCGCGCGCAGCCGCGCGCGAAGCGACGGCGGCCTCGGCCGCACGAACGGAGACACGATGAAGGTCCTCGCGATCCACGGCAAGGAAGACCTGCACTGGGAGGACCGCGAGGTCCCCGCGCCCGGGCCCGGCGACGTGCGGCTTCGCGTCCGTTACGTCGGCATCTGCGGATCCGACCTGCACTACCACTTCCACGGCGCGAACGGCGAGTACGCCGTCAAGGAGCCGCTGACTCCGGGCCACGAGTTCTCCGCGGTCGTCGACCTCGACCCCTCGGGTGTGCTCGAGCCCGGCACCCCCGTGACGGTGCACCCCGCGCGGTTCGGGCCCGACCGCCCGGGACTCGAGGAGCGCCCCCACCTTCGTCCGGGCGGCGACTATCTGGGCAGTGCGGCATCGTTCCCCCACCGCCAGGGTGCCGCATCCGAGTTCGTCGTCGTCGAGGCGCCGATGATCCGCGTGCTTCCCGCCGGTCTTCCCCTCGAGCGCGCGGCCCTGGCCGAACCGCTGGCCGTCGCGCTCCACGCGGTGTCTCTCGCCGGGGGAGTGGAGGGTCGTCGCGCGCTCGTGATCGGGGCGGGCCCGATCGGCCTCCTCGTCGTCGCCGCGCTCCGCCGTGCCGGAGCCTCGGACATCGGCGTCGCCGACGTGCGTCCCGAACCCTTGGACCGTGCCGTCGCGCTGGGCGCGTCGGAGCCGAGCCTCGTCGGGCGCGACGAGATCGCCGACGAGTCGTACGACATCGTGTTCGAGTGCTCCGGCGTCGCCTCGGCGCTCACCCAGGCGGTCCGCGCGGTCGGACGGGCCGGGCACATCGTGCAGGTCGGGATGCTGCCGAACGCCGAGATCGCAGTGAACCTCGCGCCGATCCTCGCGAAGGAGGTGACCATCCGCGGCGCCTTCCGGTTCTCGAACGAGATCGACGACGCGATCGCGATGCTGGCGGAGTCGGACGCCCTCGGCCCGGTCATCTCCCACGTCATCCCCGCCGCGGACGCGGTCGAGGCCTTCCGGATCGCTCGGAACTCGTCCGAGTCGGCCAAGGTCCTCCTGCAGCTCTGACCCCTGAACCCACCCCGCATCACCGACGACAGTCCGTACGAAGGAGTATCGATATGACCACACCGCAGCAGGCGGCGAGCACCGCCGCAGCCGATCCGGCCGCCAAGCGGTCCACGGGCGACCTCGTCCGCGCCGCCGTCTCGGGCTGGCTCGGCACGGCGCTGGAGTTCATGGACTTCCAGCTCTACTCCCTGGCCGCAGCCCTGGTGTTCAACCAGCTGTTCTTCGGTTCGACCGACCCGGCCATGGCGGTCGTGCTCGCCATGGCGACCTACGGCGTCGGCTACATCGCCCGCCCGATCGGCGCCGTCTACTTCGCCCGCATGGGCGACCGCATCGGTCGTAAGAAGGTGCTTTTCTACACGATCCTGCTGATGGGCGCGGCGACCACCCTCATCGGAGTGCTGCCGACCTACGCGCAGGTCGGCGTGCTGGCCCCGATCCTGCTGGTCATCCTGCGTCTGGCGCAGGGCTTCGGCGCGGGAGCGGAGATCTCCGGCGCCGGCGTCATGCTCTCGGAGTACGCGCCGACCAACCGCCGCGGCATCATCGCCTCGCTGGTGGCGCTCGGCACGAACTGCGGCACGCTGCTCGCCTCGGGCATCTGGGCGATCCTCCTCGCTGTGATGCTCGAGAGCGACGTCATCGCCTGGGGATGGCGCATCCCCTTCATCGGCAGTGCCGTCATCATGATCTTCGCCATCTGGGTGCGGATGAGCGTCAAGGAGAGCCCGGTCTTCGAGGAGCGCGTCGACGTCGTCGACGGCGTGGCGATGTCTCGCGAGCAGATGGTGGAGCAGGCCACGGCCACGAACGACGTGCGCACCCTCGAGTCGCTGGAGCGCAAGCCCGTCAAGGCGTTCCTGGTGTCCTTCTTCCTGCGCTTCGGCCAGGCCGGAAACTCGGGTCTGATCCAGACGTACCTGATCTCGTTCATCACGGTGACCCTCGCGGTGCAGAAGGGCGTCGGCGCCGAGGTCGTCATCGTCTCGTCGCTGGTCGGGTTCGCCACCATCCCGATCGTCGGCTGGCTCGGCGACCGCATCGGCCGCCGCCGGATGTACATCATCATGTCGTCGATCTCGCTGGTGCTGATCGTCCCGACGATGCTCGCGATCGCCTCGAAGGAGGTCGGCTGGATCTTCGTCGGCTACGTCGTGATCCACAACGTGTCGGTGCTCGGACTGGCGTCGATGGAGAACATCTCGATCCCCGAGATCTTCGGCGCCCGCAACCGCTACACCCTCACCGCGATCGTCCGCGAGATCGCCGCGATCATCGCGACGGGAATCGGACCGGTCATCGTCGCCGCCTGGGTCGCCGCCACCACGGGCAGCGTCGTGCCCATCATGATCCTCATGGGGCTGTTCACCGCATCCGCCCTCATCGCGGCCCTCGTCGCGAAGGAATGGACCGGTCGCGACCTGACCGACCCGCGCGCCGCCATGTGAGGTCGGCAGCACCCGTCACACCCCCTGGTGCGGCCGCCCACCCGGCGGCCGCACCACCGAACAAGGAGGATCGTCGATGACGATCGAGACCGTCACCGTCAATGTCACCAGCCCCGGCCGCAACTTCGTCACGCTGAAGATCGTCACGTCCGACGGCATCGTCGGCTGGGGCGACGCCACACTGAACGGGCGCGAGCTCGCGGTGGCCTCATACCTCGGCGATCACGTCGCCTCGACCCTCATCGGTCGCGACGAGGACCGCATCGAGGACACCTGGCAGTACCTCTACCGCGGGCCGTACTGGCGACGCGGCCCGGTCACGATGGCCGCGATCGCCGCCGTCGACATGGCGCTGTGGGACATCAAGGCCAAGAAGGCCGGGATGCCGCTCTACCAGCTGCTGGGGGGCGCCAGCCGATCGGGACTGCGCGTCTACGCGCACGCCTCCGGCACCGACTACGACGCGCTCGCGAACGCCATCACCGGCTACAAGGAGCTCGGCTACACGGCGGTGCGCGTGCAGACGGGGATCCCCGGGCTGGGCCAGATCTACGGCGTCTCGTCGTCGGGACCGGGCGTGCGCTACGACTACGAGCCCGCCAAGCGCGCCGCGGACGGGTCGGCCGCGTCGGCTCCGACCGAGGAGACCTGGGACACCCGCAAATACCTCTCGCACATGCCCGGCGTGTTCGCGCGCATCCGGGAGGACTTCGGCACCGATCTGCGCATCCTCCACGACGGTCACCACCGCATGACCCCGATCGAGGCGGCGCGGTTCGCGAAGGACATCGAGCCCTACGACCTGTTCTGGCTGGAGGACTGCACTCCCGCGGAGGACCAGTCGGCGCTGCGGCTCGTCCGCCAGCACAGCACCACCCCGCTCGCGATCGGCGAGGTGTTCAACTCGGTCTACGACTACCAGACCCTCATCACCGAGCGGCTCATCGACTACGTGCGATCGGCGGTCACGCACACCGGCGGCATCAGCGCGATGAAGAAGCTGCTCGACTTCGCCGGCATCTACGGCATCAAATCCGGCATCCACGGCCCGACCGACATCTCGCCCGTCGGCATGGCGGCGGCGCTGCACCTCGGCATGGCGATCCACAACTTCGGCATCCAGGAGTACATGCCCCACAACGCGCAGACGCTCGAGGTCTTCCGCACGTCGTTCACCTTCGACAGCGGGTTCCTGCACCCGAGCGAGCAGCCCGGCCTCGGAGTCGAGCTCGACGAGGATGCGGCGTCCGCCTACGAGTACACCAAGGCGTACCTGCCCGTGAACCGCCTCACCGACGGGACCATGCATGACTGGTGACACGGCCGTGCGCCTCGCCCTCCCCGCCCGTACCCGCGACACCCGACTGATCGTCGTGGTGCGTGCGCCCTCGGCCGACGACTACGACGGCGTGATCGAGGCTCTCCTCGACGCGGGGGTGCAGAGCGTCGAGCTGACCCTCACCACCCCCGGCACGATCGAGCGGCTCGCCGGCCTCGTCGACCGGTACGGCGACGGCATCGACCTGGGCGTCGGCACCGTCGTGGATGCCGACCAGCTCTCCCGCGCGGTCGACGCGGGTGCCCGCTACCTCGTCACGCCGGTGACGTCGGCGTCCCTGGTCGCCCAGGCGACCGCCGCCGGTGTCCCGATCGTCCCGGGAGGACTCACCCCCACCGAGCTGTTCGCGTCGTGGTCGGCGGGAGCGTCGGCGGTGAAGGTGTTCCCGGCGGGGCAGGTCTCGCCCGACTACGTCAAGGATCTGCGAGGCCCCTTCCCGGGGATCGACGTGGTGCCCTCGGGCGGCGTCGACCTGACGGGAGCGGAGGCATGGCTGCGCGCGGGTGCGGTCGCCGTCAGCGTCGGCGGGCCGCTCCTGGGCGACGCCCTGCGAGGCGGCGATCGCGCAGCCCTGCGCGCGCGGGCGGACGCCTTCGTCGAGGTCTGCGCGAGGGCGACCCCGTGACCGCGGCGGACGCCGCGGCACCTGCGCCGCGCGTCGTGACCCTCGGAGAGACCATGGCGCTGATGCGCACCCGTGAGATCGGATCGCTGCGTCACGCCACCGACCTCGCGCTCGGCATCGGCGGCGCGGAGAGCAACGTCGCCATCGGCCTGCGCCGCCTGGGGGTCGATGCGTCGTGGCTCGGCCGCGTCGGCGACGATCCTCTCGGAGAGCGCGTGCAGCGCGAGATCCGCGCGGAGGGCGTGGACGTGCGTTGCGTCGTGGACGCCGACGCCCCCACGGGCCTCATGCTGAAGGAGCGGCCGTCGGCCTCGTCCACCGCGGTGTTCTACTACCGCGCAGCATCCGCGGGGTCTCGTCTGTCGCCGGACGATCTTCCCGAGGGCTGGGTCGAGGAGGCCGACCTGCTGCACGTCACGGGCATCTCGGCCCTCGTCTCGGCATCCGCGCGCGACTGCGTGGCCGAGGCGATCCTCCGCGCGAAGAACGCCGGGGTCCGCGTCAGCTTCGACGTCAACTACCGTTCGGCGCTCGGCTCGCCCGCTGCCGATGACGAACTGCGCGCGCTCGCCGCCCGTGCCGACATCGTGTTCGGGGGCGACGACGAGCTGCAGTTCCTCCGGCCGGGGCACTCGGCCGAGGCGGCGGCCCGGCACCTGATCGACGAGGGGTGCGGCGAGGTCGTCCTCAAACGCGGGGCCGACGGCGCGACGGCCTACGTAGACGGCGATGTCGTGCACTCCCCGGGATTCGTCGTCGACGTCGTCGACACGGTCGGCGCGGGCGACGCCTTCGTGGCGGGCTACCTCAGCGGCCTGCTCGCGGGCCTCGATCCGCCGTCGCGGCTGGCCCGGGCGAACGCCTGCGGAGCCATGCTGTGCATGACCCCGGGCGACTGGGAGTCGAGTCCCACGCTTCGAGACCTGGCCCGTTTCTGCGACCCCGACGGCGACCCCGTCCTCCGCTGAGCGCTGAGGTGCCGCGACCGGGTGCTTCCCGCCCGGCGGAGACGCCGGAACGCGGCACCTCGGCGATCTCCGAGCCTCGGTTCGCCTCGGCCGGGGGCATGGCATAGACTGGATGGAGCAGTTGAAGTCTGCATTCTTTCGCCGTGCCCGCGGGTCGGGACGACAATCCCCGGTCAGGTCAGGGTGGAAGACTGTGGGCATCCCGGGCCGCAAGGCCTTAGGGCGGTAGCTCAATTGGCAGAGCAGCGGTCTCCAAAACCGCAGGTTGCAGGTTCGATTCCTGTCCGCCCTGCGCGTCAGCGCACGCTGACACACGGAAGGTACTCAGGTGAGTTCGATGGTCCAGGATGAGCCGGCGGGCGGCGACGTCGTCGCCAAGCGTGACGCGCCGCGCGAGAAGAAGCCCAACTTCTTCCTGCGCATCGTCATCTTCATCCGCCAGGTCTTCGCAGAGCTTCGCAAGGTCGTCACGCCGACCCGTCAGGAGCTGCTGAAGTTCACGGCAGTCGTGCTCGGTTTCGTCGTCGTGATGATGGCGCTGGTCTACGGACTCGACGTGCTTTTCGTCTGGGTCACGAGCGTCGTGTTCGGCGTACCGGGCGGCACCGTCCCCTGAGCGGCGCCTCTGCGCCCGCGGAGCGCGTCGAGCGCTCGCACCACGAACGGAAGAGAACACAAGTGTCAGAACGATTCACCGACGACGCCGACTGGGCGACCGCGGCCGAGCAGTCCAGCGAGGACGACGAAGCCCAGGAGGGCAACCAGCTCGCCGCCGAGGAGCGCTCCGTCGCACCCGCCGAGCAGGTCGCCCTGCACATCGAGGACGAGAACGGCTCCGATGAGAGCGACGGCCTCGACGAGATCGAGATCGATGACCCTGAGGCCGACGCGATCGTGAACGACGCGCTCGAGATCGACCAGGCCGCTGAGGCCCAGGCCGCCGCCGAGGTGCTCACCGAGTCGCTCGAGGACGAGGTCGCCGAGCGCGCCGCCGAGGCCGCCGACGACGTCACCCCCTACGACGGTCCCGACGTCAACGGCGAGCCCGACGCACCGGTGCTCGACGAGGACTTCGTCCAGGACGTGGATGCTGCGGCCTCCGTCGTCGACGATGTGGAAGCATCCGTCTCGCCCGCCGACGCCGCCGAGGCTCCGGCCGACGGCGAGAGCGACGAAGACGCCGACCCGTACGAAGAGTTCCGCATGGATCTGCGGATGCTTCCGGGCAAGTGGTACGTCATCCACTCCTACGCCGGGTTCGAGCGCAAGGTGAAGGCCAACATCGAGCAGCGCAAGTCGACGCTCGAGGTCGAGGACGACATCTACCAGGTCGAGGTCCCGATGGAGGACGTCGTCGAGATCAAGAACGGGCAGCGCAAGATGGTCACGCGTGTCCGGATCCCCGGCTACGTGCTGGTGCGCATGGAGCTCAACGAAGACACCTGGTCGGTCGTGCGTCACACGCCCGGCGTCACGGGCTTCGTCGGCAACGCGCACAACCCGACCCCGCTCCGCTTCGAAGAAGCCTTCAACATGCTGAAGAGCCTCGTCGAGGTCAAGGAGGTCGCTCCCGCGAAGGCCGGCGCCACGAAGGGCGGCCAGCCGCTCGCGCGCAGCGTCGTCACCGAGGTCGACTTCGAGATCGGCGAGACGATCACGATCAAGGAGGGCTCGTTCGCGGGTCTTCCCGGTTCGATCAGCGAGATCAAGCCCGAGAGCGGCAAGCTCACGGTGCTCGTGTCGCTCTTCGAGCGCGAGACGCCGGTCGAGCTGTCGTTCGACCAGGTCACCAAGCAGTAACAACAGACTTCCCGAGGGGTGCGCTCGTCGCACGGCCCCGGGGGAACCGCTGTCCGGAGATGCCGGACGTGCGGGAGAACGGATTCGGTCCCCGAGCCTGTCGACGGGCCCGAATCGTTCGATGAAAGGAAAAGGAAATGGCACCCAAGAAGAGGGTTACCGGCCTGATCAAGCTCCAGATCAAGGCCGGCGCCGCCAACCCCGCGCCGCCGATCGGTCCGGCGCTGGGTCAGCACGGCGTCAACATCATGGAGTTCTGCAAGGCGTACAACGCGGCGACCGAGGCCCAGCGCGGCAACGTCATCCCCGTCGAGATCACCGTCTACGAGGACCGCAGCTTCACGTTCATCCTGAAGACGCCCCCGGCCGCTGAGCTCATCAAGAAGGCCGCCGGTCTGTCCAAGGGCTCGCCGACGCCGCACACCACCAAGGTGGGCAAGCTCACCAAGGAGCAGGTGCGCGAGATCGCGACCACCAAGCAGCCCGACCTCAATGCGAACGACATCGAGGCCGCGTCGAAGATCATCGCCGGCACCGCCCGTTCCATGGGCATCACGGTCGAGGGCTGAGGGGAATACGAATATGGCTACCAAGTCCAAGGCCTTCCAGGCCGCTGCCGCCAAGATCGAGGCGGACAAGTTCTACACCCCCACCGAGGCTGTCGCCCTCGCGAAGGAGACCGGTTCGGCGAAGTTCGACTCGACCGTCGAGGTCGCGCTGAAGCTCGCCGTCGACCCCCGCAAGGCCGACCAGATGGTTCGCGGAACGGTCATCCTGCCCCACGGCACGGGTAAGACCGCCCGCGTCATCGTGTTCGCGACCGGTCCCGCGGCCGAGGCTGCGATCGCTGCCGGCGCCGACGAGGTCGGCGGAGCCGAGCTCATCGAGAAGGTCGCCGGCGGCTACACGTCGTTCGACGCCGCCGTCTCGACCCCCGAGCTCATGGGCCAGGTCGGTCGTCTCGGCAAGGTGCTGGGCCCCCGCGGCCTGATGCCGAACCCGAAGACCGGCACCGTGACCCCCAACCCGGCCAAGGCCGTCGAGGAGATCAAGGGCGGAAAGATCGAGTTCCGCGTCGACAAGCACGCCAACGTGCACTTCGTCGTCGGCAAGGCATCGTTCTCGGCCGAGCAGCTCGACGAGAACATCGCCGCGGCTCTCGAAGAGGTCGTTCGTCTGAAGCCGTCGAGCTCGAAGGGCCGCTACATCCAGAAGGGTGCGGTCTCGACCACGTTCGGCCCCGGCATCCCGCTGGACGTCAACGCCATCGTCTGACGCATCGCGTACGAAGAGGGCCTCACCGGTTTCCGGTGGGGCCCTCTTCGCGTCTGCCGTCAGACGGTGTCGCGGATCTCGAAGCCGTGCTCTCCGGTGACGGGGACGTCGCTGACTTGCACGTCGTCGACGCGCGCGCCCGGTGGGCCGTGCGCCATCCAGGCCAGCACCGCGTCGACCTGGTCGGGCGAGCCCTCCACCTCGGCCTCGACGGAGCCGTCGGCTCTGTTGCGCACCCATCCCGTCACTTCGGCACGCCGCGCGAATCGGCCGGCCGTATAGCGGTAGCCGACCCCCTGGACCAGACCTCGGACGACGATGTGGATGCGGCGCATCTGCCCATCGTGCCGCACGCTCGGCGCCGTGTCAGTGCGGAAGCACCAGGGTGATCGCCAGCACGATCATCACGACCGCGATCATCCCGTCGAGGATCCGCCACGCGCGAGGGGTCGCGAGCCACCGGCTGAGGTAGCGCGATCCGAACGCGAGTGCGAGGAACCAGGCCACGCTCGCCAGCATGGCGCCCGCCGCGAAGACCCACCGGGCATCGCCGTGGGTGGTCGCGACCGAACCGAGCAGGAACACCGTGTCGAGATACACGTGCGGATTCAGCCACGTGAGCGCCAGGCACGTCAGCACCACCGGAGCCAGGCGCGGTCGTGTCACCAGCGCTGTCGCTGCGGGCGCAGCATCCGACATCCCTCGCGTCGGTGCGGCGTCGACCTGCAGCGTCGCACCGGCCGGGTGCCAGGCGCGGCGAGCGGCGAGGAGGCCGTAGCCGAGGAGGAACGCCGCACCGGCCCATCGCACGACGTCGATCAGCCAGGGCACGGCCGCCAGCACGAGTCCGATACCCGATATGCCGACCGCGATGAGCACCGCATCCGAAGCGGCGCACACGAGCGCCACGGTGAGGACGAACTCGCGACGGAGTCCCTGACGCAGGACGAACAGGTTCTGCGCCCCGATCGCGACGATGAGCGAGAGGCCGAGTCCGATGCCGGCGAGGAAGGAGGTGAGCACGGATCCGACGCTAAGTGCGCGCTTCTATCAAGTACAGCTCAATATTCTTCGTTGCCATTAGCGTTGCTTCATGCAGATTCCTCTCGACCTCGCCCGCACCCTCGCCGTGGTCATCGATGAGGGCACCCTCGACGCGGCCGCTCACCGTCTGCACATCACGGCGTCGGCCGTGAGTCAGCGCATCCGCGCGCTCGAGAATCGGCTCGGCCGCGTGGTGCTGGTGCGCTCCAAGCCCGTCCGGGCGACCGACGCGGGGGAGGCGGTGGTGCGTCTGGCCCGTCAACTCGCCCTCATCGAGCACGACGCTCTGGCCGAGATCGGCGACGGAGACGAGGGGGCGACGGCGGTCGTGCCGCTCGCCGTCAACGCCGACTCGCTCGCGACCTGGTTCCTGGCGCCGCTCGCCCGCCTCGCCGAGCGCCGGCGCATCGTGTTCGAGCTGCACCGCGACGACCAGGACTTCACCGCGGGGCTTCTCGAATCGGGCACCGTGATGGGGGCCGTGACCTCGCGTGCGGCCCCGGTCGGCGGATGCCGCGTCAGCGCACTCGGCGTGCTCCGCTACGAAGCGGTCGCGGGCGCCTCGTTCGCGGCCCGGTGGTTCGCCGGAGGCGTGGATGCTGCGTCTCTGGCCGTCGCCCCGGTGGTCGACTTCGATCGGCGCGACGACCTGCAGTCGCAGTGGCTGGCGGCGAACGGCGTCGACCCCGCGGCGCCCCCGCGGCACCTGGTGCCGGCGTCGAGCGAGTTCGCCGAGGCGGTCGTCCTCGGACTGGGATGGGGGCTGCTGCCGCGCTTCCAGTCGGAGGGGCACCTGCGGACGGGCGCGCTCGTGCCGCTGGGCGGCCCGCCGATCGACGTCGCGCTCTACTGGCAGCAGTGGAACCTGACCTCCGACCTGCTCGACGCCATCGCCGACGAGGTGGTCGCCGAGGGGCGGCGGGTGCTCGCTCACTGAACGCCCGCCGCCCGGTGCGAGTCGTCAGGCCGCCGTGATGTACCCGTTCGGGTTCAGCACGTACTTGCGCGCGGTGCCGCTGTCGAAGTCGGCGTACCCCTGGGGCGCCTCGTCGAGGGTGATCGGGGTCGCGTGCACGGCGTCGGCGATCTTCACCTTGTCGTGGAGGATCGCCATCATGAGCTGACGGTTGTAGCGCATCACCGGGCACTGACCGGTGGTGAACGCGAGCGACTTCGCCCAACCGAGTCCGAGGCGGAGCGAGAGCGATCCGACCTTCGCGGCCTCGTCCACGCCGCCGGGGTCGCCCGTCACGTAGAGCCCGGGGATGCCGAGAGCGCCTCCGGCCGCGGTCAGATCCATCAACGAGTTCAGCACCGTCGCCGGTGCCTCGTGGCTCGAGTCGGCACCATGACCGCGGGCCTCGAAACCCACGGCGTCGACGGCGCAGTCGACCTCCGGCACGCCGAGGATCTGGGCGATCTGCTCCTTGGGGTCGCCTTTCGACACGTCGACCGTCTCGCTGCCGAACGACCGGGCCTGCGCGAGGCGTTCCTCGATCAGATCGCCGACGATGACCACGGCTGCGCCCAGGAGTTGGGCCGAGACCGCGGCGGCGAGACCGACGGGCCCGGCACCCGCGATGTACACGGTCGATCCCGGACGCACCCCCGCGGTGTAGGCGCCGTGGAACCCCGTGGGGAAGATGTCGGACAGCATGGTGAGATCGAGGATCTTCTCCAGCGCCTGGTCGCGGTCGGGGAAGACCAGCAGGTTCCAGTCGGCGTAGGGGACGAGCACGTACTCGGCCTGGCCTCCCACCCATCCGCCCATGTCGACGTAGCCGTAGGCGCTCCCCGGCCGGTCGGGGTTCACGTTGAGGCAGATGCCCGTCTTCCCCTCCTTGCAGTTCCGGCAGCGCCCGCACGCGATGTTGAACGGGACGGAGACGATGTCACCGACCTTGACGAACTCCACATCGGGTCCGACCTCGATGACCTCGCCGGTGATCTCGTGGCCGAGCACCAGTCCCTCGGGAGCGGTCGTGCGTCCGCGGACCATGTGCTGGTCGGACCCGCAGATGTTGGTCGCGACGGTGCGCAGGATCGCTCCGTGAGGAACCTTCCGCCCCACGTTCGCGGGATTCACCCCCGGCCCGTCCCTCAGCACGAACTCCGGATAGGGGGTGTCGATGACTTCCACGACACCAGGACCCTTGTACGCAACCGCTCGGTTCGTCGACATCTTCGTCGCTCCTTCGTGAGGGGCGCGCGTCGTCACGCGCCGGTGGCCCCACCCTCCCACCGGGGCACCCGTTGCGCGACCCCCCTCCGCGCGAGGGTCGTTGCGATCAGTCGTCGCTGACGCGGAGGACGAGCTTGCCCCGTGTGTGCCCGCGTTCGAGCTCGCGGTGCGCGTCGGCCGCCTCATCGAGCCCGAACACCCGATCGACGTAGACCTGCACGGCGCCCGACTCCAGCAGACGTGCCACCGTGGCGAGCGTCCCGCCGTCGGGCACGACCTTGAAGCTCGTGGCGCGGAACCCCTCGGCGGTCGCGGCCTCGTGGAACCCCGGCCAGGCGCCGGTCGGCACTTCGATCAGCAGCCCGCCCGGGCGCAGAACCCGGAGCGAGCGTGTTCCCGTGTCATCCATGACGTTGCCGACGAGATCGATCACCACGTCGACGTCGGAGACCTGATCCTCGAAGCGCTCCGTGGCGTGGTCGATGACGGTGCGGGCGCCCAGTTCGCGCAGCCAGTCGGCATTGCGGGCCGAGCCCGTGGCGATCACCTGCGCTCCGAAGTACGACGCGAACTGCACCGCGAAATGACCCACGCCGCCGCTGCCCGCGTGGATGAGGATGCGCTGACCCTCGTGCGCGAGGGCGGTCTCCACCACGAGGCCCCACGCGGTCAGAGCTGCCAGCGGCACGCCCGCCGCTTCGACGTGCGAGAGCGACGCGGGCTTGCGCGCGAGCGAGAGCGAGGGCACCGTGACGTACTCCGCGTAGGTGCCTCCGGTGCGGGGGAAGCCCGCCATGCCGAACACCTCCGTGCCGACCGGGAAGGCGTGCGCCTCGTAGGGGGACTTCACGACGACGCCGCTGAAGTCGAACCCGAGCGCCGTCGGGAACGAGCCGATCGCGCCGGACACCCCCGAGCCCGATCGGGTCTTGGCGTCGATCGGATTGACGCCGGCGGCGACGACCCGCACGAGCACCTCGCTCAGGATCGGCGCGGGGGTGTCGATCGTCGCCAGGTGCAGCTCCGCAGCATCCCCCGTCCGATCGATCACGGCGGCGCTCATCGTCGACGGCAGCGCAGGCGGCTGGGCGAGTGCGACGTCGGAGGGGGACTCGGGGCGCTGGGGCCGGAATCTCATCGGCGCTCCTTCCGTGCGATGGGCGACGACGGCGACGGTGCCGGCGACGGACACCAGTCAACCGCGGAAGTGTCTCCACGGTGTTACGCGGGTGTCACCGCAGAAAGAAGCTCGGTTCTCAGGCCTCCGGCGTCTCGCCGGAGGCGAGGGAATGCAGGAGCCGGGTGAGATGGCGGATGTCGCCGATCGACCAGTCCTCCAGCACGGTGAACAGGCGTCCCTTCTGGGGAGCGCGAGCGACCGCGAGACGCTCCGCGCCCTCGGGAGTGACGGTGATGAGTCGGGATCGTCGATCACCCGGGTCGAGCGTGCGCGCGACGAGCCCGAGGCCCTCGAGCTCCGAGACGCTGCGACTGACCAGTCCCTTGTCGGAGGTCAGGTGCTCGGTGAGGGCCGAGAGCGTGGTCGACCCCGAGCGGGCGATCAGCGACAGCACCTTGAAGGTGCCGGGGAGCATGCCGGGGTGCACCCGGTCGGCCGCCGCCGCGAGGTGGTGGCGGTAGGCCGTCATCAGCTCGGCGAACGACCCCTCGAGCGCCTCGAGCGCGACGAGCCGGTCGTCCCCCGCCGGCGCGTCGACCGGGATCGTCGCGTCGGCGGGGGAATCGGCGATCGTCATGTCAGTCATTCTCGCCGACGGACGAGCGCGTCGTGCGGGCGTCGGCCTCGGGGACGGTCGTGACCGCTCCGGTTCCGGCGAGCACCGACATGCCCTCGGAGGTCGAGACGGTCGCGAGGTCGGCTTCTCCGGCGTGGATCCGCTCGCTCGTGGTCATGCGGTTCAGCGGGTGGTTCGGCAGGAAGATGATCGCGATCAGGCTGATGACGGCGATCGGAACCGCGATGAGGAACGAGCTCGCGATCGACTGGGCGTAGATGTCCTCGACGATCACCCGCACGGCCTCCGGGAGCGCCGACACCTGCGGGATCGTCCCGGACTGCAGCTGCGCCGCCACTGCGGCGCCGTCGGCGCCGAGGCCGGCGATCGCCGTCGCGATGTCGGCTCCGCGGTCGACGAAGAGGCCGGCGGCCGTCGTCGCGAGGGCCGCGCCCATGACCGAGACGCCGACGGTGCCGCCGAGGCTGCGGAAGAACGTCACGCCCGAGCTCGCCGCGCCCATGACCTCCGGGCGCGCGGTGTTCTGCACGATCAGCACGAGGTTCTGCATCGTCATGCCCACGCCGGCACCCAGGAGCGCCATGTAGACGGAGACGAGCGCGAAGTTCGTGTCGTAGTGGATGGTCGACAGGAGGAACGACCCGGCGATCAGCAGCACGCCGCCGACGATGAGGTAGGGCTTCCAGTGGCCGTAGCGCGAGATGAGCGAACCGACGATCACGGACGCGAGGAGCAGACCCGCGATCATCGGGATCGTCATGACGCCGGCCTCGGTCGGGGTCGCCCCGCGGGCCATCTGCATGTACTGGCTGAGGAACACCGCGGTGCCGAACATCGCCAGGCCGGTCGCGATCGAGGCGATCGTGGCGAGCGTGAACGTGCGGTTGCGGAAGAGCGTGAGGGGAACGAGGGGTTCGGACACGCGCAGCTCGACGACGATGAACAGGACGGCCGAGACGATCGCTCCGCCCACCATGAGCACGGTCTCGGTGCTCCACCAGTCGTAGTTCTTACCGGCGTTGGTGACCCAGATGAGGATCAGCGAGACGGCGGTCGCGAGCAGCACGATGCCGAAGTAGTCGATCTTCACCGCGCGCTTCGGTCGGGCCGGGAGGTGCAGGGTGCGCTGCTGGATGAGCAGCGCCGCGACCGCGAAGGGGAGCGCGACGAAGAAGTTGAAGCGCCAGCCGAACGAGTCGGTGATCACGCCGCCGAGGAGCGGACCGCCGACGGTGGCGACGGCCATGACGGCGCCGAACAGACCCATGTAACGGCCGCGCTCGCGGGGGCTGATGATGTCGGCCATGATGACCTGGCTCAGTGCGGCGAGGCCGCCGGCGCCGAGTCCCTGCACCGCGCGGAACGCGATGAGCATCTCGGTGTTCTGCGAGAAGCCCGCGGCCGCCGTCGCGAGCACGAAGATGGCGATGGCGATCTGGATCAGCAGCTTGCGGTTGAACAGATCGGCGAGCTTGCCCCAGATCGGCGTCGAGATCGCGGTCGTCAGCAGGGTCGAGGTGATGACCCAGGTGAAGGCGGCCTGGTCGCCGTTGAGGTCGTGGACGATGACGGGCAGCGACGTCGAGACGACGGTCGATGCGAGCATCGACACGAACATCCCGAGGAGGAGTCCGATGAGCGCGGGCAGCACGCGGCGCGGCGCGGTGCCCGGCTCGGAAGCAGTGGTGGCCATGAGAACCTTTGCGAACGAGGAAGAAGAGTCGCGACACCGTCGACGCGATAGTTGACTTTCATCAACATTACTCCGATTGTTTGACTTTCGTCAACTATCCCCGAACGGGTCGTCGTGCGGCTCAGCCGTCGGCCAGCGCGAGTGCGCGGAACCTCTCCCGTGGGGGTTCGGCGCGCGGGGCCGGCGCTCTCGCCGCCATGGTGCGGCGGTGCAGCTCGTCGATCAGCGCCGTCGCCAGTCGCACCAGGTTGTCGATCTCGCGTTCGTCGCGGTCGACCCACTGGCACTGCGGCTCGTCCCCGACGGGCACGAAGCCGTCGTGCTCCTCCCAGGTGACGAGCGTGCGTTCGGCGCCGAGCACGTGCTGCTGCCACCAGACCTGTCGAAGATAGGTACGCGGGATGCTGCGCCACTTCTTGTTCGTCGTCTTGATCTCGGCGAGGATGACCCGCCCCGCAGCATCCACCGTCACACCGTCGGGCGTCGCGAGGTGCCGCTTCTCGACGACCGCGTGGAACAGTGCCGACGAGGGCTGGATCCCGTGCGTCGCAGCGACCCACGCCGCGATCTCGGGCTCGCGCGCCTTGCCGTGCGCCGTGTAGGCGTTGCCGGAGAACCCCGATCCCAGCAGCTTCGCGTCGGCTGCGCGGGGGATGACCCGGTCGCTCGTCAACGCGGCGACGTCGGTGGCCGTGATGCCCCGCGAGCGCGCGCGCACCCACGCGACGCGGTCGCGCGAGTCGGCCACGATCCGCGCCGCCAGCTCGGGGCTGCGCGCGGACAGTTCGGGGGACATGCGTTCGACCCTAACCCCGCTCCCCACCCTCTCCCACTCGACCCGCCGCCCGCTCGCCATGCGCGTCGAGAGCACGGCATCTCGCCGAGACGACACGTTCTTGGCGCCGGATGCATGGCCGGTCGGCGAGACGGTGGCGGGTCGACGGCTCCTCCCCAACGATCCCGGGGAGCGAGGTTTACACCGTGGTGGTCCAGGCGCTGCGACGAGGGAGGTGCGGGCGCGACGATCGACGCGTGAAAAAGGCGATCCTTGTCGATGATGCGAGGCGGATGCTGCGTTCCCGCGCCGACCTGGTCGATCGGGGATGGTCCGACCGCCGGTTGGGAGTCGCTGTGGACGGCGGTCAGCTGGTCCGCGTCAGAAAAGGATGGTTCGTCCCAGCGGCGGCGTGGCGCGACCTCTGGCCGGAGGGCCGCCACCTGCTCGAAGTCGTGGCCGCGTCGAACGATCTGGCGGGTGGTACCCATGTCTTCTCCCACGTCTCGGCGGCGGTGCTGTGGAAGCTCCCGCTGTTTCGCATCGTTCCTCTGCGTGTGCACGAGACCGGCACGACGCGAAGGCACGCATCGAGTACCCCGGGTGTGCAGCGCCATGAGGACCATCTCACCGAGGCCGACGTCGCCGTCGTGGACGGGATCAGGTGCACCTCGCTGGAGCGGACGGTGCTCGACGTCGGGCGCGTTGCAACGCCGGAGGCGGCGGTCGCCGTCGCGGACGCGGCCCTCACTCTCGGCACAGGTATGGACCATCGCGCCTATGACGAGCGGGCGGCGGAAGAGTGGCGCGTATCGATGAGCGAACGGGTGGCGGGCGCAGGGGCGATCCGAGGCGTCCGTCAGGTGCGGTGGGTGATCGAGTTCGCTGATGGGAGGGCGCAGCTGCCCGGGGAGAGCGTGAGTCGGCTGCAGCTGTCGAGGCTCGGGTTCCGGAAGCTGTCTCTGCAGGTGCCGGTCCCCGCCCCCGACGGCTCGATCTACTGGGTCGACATCGGGATGGACGACGTGCTCTCCTTCGGGGAGTTCGACGGCAAGACGAAGTATCTGGACGCGGCTACGAGACAAGGCCTCAGCGTCGAAGAGATCGTGCTCCGCGAGAAACAGCGGGAGGACTGGATCCGCGGTACGACCCATCGCAGGTTCGCACGATGGGGTGATGAGCACATCGGAACTCCGGAGCTTCTGGGCGCTCGACTGGCATCGTTCGGTATCCGGCCTCGCGGGTGACCCGACCGTCGACTCGACATCCTCTCGCCGACCTCACACCCTTCTGGTGCCGGCCGGATGGCCGCTCGGCGAGACGACATCGTTTCGGCGGGGGAGCGCGGGGGTGTGCTCGGGGATTTGGCGGGGGCGGGGCGGGGGCGTAGCATGGGGGACAAGCCAAAGACCGCCGGTCATCGGGGTGCGCGAAAGCGCAGCACGATCGAAGCAGCTGACGCGAATCCCGAAAGGGATCGTGAACGCAGACCTGCGCAGGTGTACGAACGAATTCCCGATCGGGAACCACGCTCCGTGCCTTGCGCCGGAGCGTTTTTTCATTGCTGGGGAAAGACCGGATGCTGCGGCCCGACGCCCGCTCCCGCGGCGCGTCTCGTACACACAAGGAGTGGCCATGGCGCAGAAGGACGCATCGGTTGCCGAGCTCACGAAGCACTTCGAGGACTCGACCGCCGTTCTGCTGACCGAGTACCGCGGTCTGACGGTTGCCCAGCTCAAGGAGCTGCGCAACAACATCCGTCAGGACGCGGAGTACGCCGTGGTGAAGAACACGCTGACCAAGATCGCCGCGTCCAACGCCGGCGTGACGGGTCTGGACGACGAACTCAAGGGTCCGTCGGCCATCGCCTTCGTGCACGGTGACCCGGTCGCCGTCGCGAAGGGGCTGCGCGCCTTCGCCAAGGCTAATCCTCTTCTCGTGATCAAGGGCGGGTACTTCGACGGTGCCGCCCTGACCGCGGATGAGGTCAACAAGCTCGCCGACCTCGAGAGCCGTGAAGTCCTGCTGGCGAAGCTCGCCGGTGCGATGAAGGCCTCGCTGTTCGGCGCCGCATATCTGTTCAACGCACCGCTGTCGAAGGCCGTTCGCACGGTCGATGCGCTGCGCGACAAGCAGGAGTCCGCAGCCTGACACTGTCAGGCGCGGTACGAATAACCCCGATCAAGGAGAATCATCATGGCAAAGCTCACCACTGACGAGCTGCTCGACGCCTTCAAGGAGCTCACGCTCATCGAGCTCAGCGAGTTCGTCAAGAAGTTCGAGGAGACCTTCGAGGTCACCGCTGCGGCTCCGGTCGCCGTCGCCGCTGCCGGTGCCCCCGCCGGTGGCGCCCCCGCCGAAGAGGAAGAGGTCAAGGACTCCTTCGACGTCATCCTCGACTCGGTCGGCGACAAGAAGATCCAGGTCATCAAGGTCGTCCGCGAGCTCACCTCGCTCGGCCTCGGCGAGGCCAAGGCCGTCGTCGACGGTGCCCCCAAGGCCGTGCTCGAGGGCGCGACCAAGGACGCCGCTGACAAGGCGAAGGCCGCTCTCGAAGAGGCCGGCGCCAGCGTTACCCTCAAGTAACCCTGTGCACGAAGGGCCTCGGATGCTGCGAAGCATCCGGGGCCCTTCGTCGTTCCGGGCCGCCGGTCAGCGGGGTGCTGCCGTGGAGGCCCGCACGACGAGCTGCACCGGGATCGTCGACCGGGCCGGGGCGTCCGCGTTGTCGACCATCCCCAGCAGGATGTCGACCGCCTGCTCGCCCTGTGCGGCGGGGCGCTGCTCCACGGTCGTCAACGCGAACATCTCCGCGTAGTCGTGGCCGTCGACGCCGACCACGCTGAGCTGGGAGGGGACGGCGATCCCCAGCCGGCGGGCGGCCACGATCGCGCCGATCGCGATCTCGTCGCAGGCCGCGACGATCGCGGTGGGCCGGCTCTCGACATCGGCGAGCAGAGCGGCGGCAGCGGCGTAGCCGTCGGTGATCGTGAGTGTCGATTCGTAGACGCCGGTCCGGTCCGACAGCCCCGCGCCCGACATGGCCTGGCGGTAGCCGGCGATGCGGTCGATCACGTCGTGGGCGGTGGGCTCGCCCTTCGGCGTCGCGCCGAGGAACACGATGGCCCGATGGCCGAGCGCGAGCAGGTGCTGGGTGATCATGCGCCCGATGGCGGTGTTGTCGATGCCGAGCGTGGCGATCTCGGCCAGCTCGTTGCCGATGCACACGGTCGGCTTGCCGAACGAGAGCAGCCGGGCGATGTCGGCGTCGTCGGGCTCGAGGGCGACCGCGATGACGCCGTCGAACCTCTTGCGCGCCAGGAAGTGGCTGTACAGGCTCGCCCGGTCCCGGGAGTCGGGCTCTGCGACGTACAGCGTGAGGTCGTAGCCGCGCGGGATGAGCGTGCGCTCGACCCCCTCGATGATCGAACCGAAGTACCAGCGGTTGACGCGCGGCACGATGAGGGCGACCGTGTTCGTGCGGCCGGTCGCGAGGCTGACGGCGCTCGTCGTGGGCACGTAGCCGAGCGACCCCGCAGCATCCTGAACCCGTCGACGGGTCTCGTCGGAGACGTACCCGCCCCCCGTGAGGGCGCGGCTCGCCGTCGACTTCGATACGCCCGCCAGGCGCGCGACGTCGGCGATTCCGCTCACTGGTAGCCCTTCCTGCATCGCGGCATCTCTGCACACGGACGGCGGCCTCGCCGGTCCGGATCACAGAAACCATAATGCAGAGCGCGAAAAAAGAGAACCGGTTCCACACATACGCGGATGCGGCGACCAACGCTTTCACGCGTGGTTATCGATTCGTGATGATTCGCCGTTGTATCCGGTGGGCATCTCGCTTACCTTTGTGTGGAATCGGTTCCCGACGGAACCTGAGCGCAGGTGCAAGTCGCGCCCGCGCCCTCGAAGAGGAGGAATCACATGATCAGTTCGCAGCGACGCCGCGTGATCGCACCGATCGCGTTCATCGGCATCGCGGGGCTTGCTCTTGCAGGCTGCGCAGAGGGTGGCACCTCGGAGGACACGGGCTCCGTGGAGGGCCAGACCGTCCAGATCGCCGGTGGCATCACGGGTGTCGAGGCAGACGACCTGAACGCGTCGTTCGAGCAGTTCACCGCGGACACCGGCATCGAGGTCGTCTACACCGGCGACAAGAGCTTCGAGGGCAACATCGTCACGAAGGTCACGGGCGGCTCCGCCCCCGACATCGCGATCGTGCCCCAGCCCGGTCTCGTCAAGGCGCTCGTCGACACCGGCGAGGTCCAGCCGGCGCCCGAGGCCGTCGAGGCGAACGTCGACGCGAACTGGTCGCCCGACTGGAAGACCTACGGCACCGTCGACGACGTGTTCTACGCCGCTCCCATGCTCGGCAACGTCAAGGGCTACGTCTGGTACTCGCCGAAGCAGTTCGCCGAGTGGGGCGTCGAGATCCCGACGACCTACGACGAGCTCCTCACCCTGACCCAGACCATCCGCGACAAGACGGGTGCCGCGCCCTGGTGCGCCGGCTTCGCCTCCGACGCCGCGTCCGGCTGGCCCGGAACCGACTGGATCGAAGACCTCGTGCTCCGCCAGTCCGGCGCTGACGTCTACGACCAGTGGGTCGCGAACGAGGTCGAGTTCACCGACCCGAAGATCAAGGACGCGTTCGACGCGGTGGGTGAGATCCTCCTCAACCCCGACTACGTCAACGCCGGCTACGGCGACGTGAAGAGCATCAACTCCACGGCGTTCGCCGACGTGGCCGCTGCCGTCTCCGATGGTCGCTGCGCGATGACCCACCAGGCCTCGTTCCTCTCGGCGAACTTCCTCGAGGCGAAGACCGCCGCGGGCGCGACGCCGGAGATCGGCCCCGAGGGCGACGTCTACGCGTTCCTGCTCCCGGGCGTCGAAGCCGACGGTGAGACGTTCGTGGAAGCCGGTGGCGAGTTCGTCACGGCGTTCTCCGACTCCGAGGCCACGCAGAAGGTGCTCGAGTTCATGTCGACGCCCGAGTTCGCCAACGCCCGTGTGGAGCTGGGCGGCGTCATCTCGGCCAACAAGAACGCCGACCCGTCGCTGGCGTCCAGCCAGTTCCTCACCGAAGCCATGGAGCTTCTGCAGGACCCCGCGACCGTCGTCCGCTTCGACGCGTCGGACCTCATGCCGGCCACGGTGGGCAACGGATCCTTCTGGAAGGGCATGGTCAACTGGATCGACGGCCGCCCGACCGACCAGGTCCTGAGCGACATCCAGGCCGGATACGACAACTGATCTCGTAACGAGAGCGCGCCGCGGGGATCCGATGATCCCCGCGGCGCGTACTCTTCTCCGCACTACGCGAAAGGTATGACAATGTCGCATACGCTCACCGCGCCACCTGAAGCTCCGCCGGAACAGCCGCGTGCTGTCGCGTCGCAGCCGGGTCGGCGCGCCGCCACCATCGGCGTGATCATCGCCGCCGTGGTGCTCCTCGTCGCCCTGGTGGCGCTGTTCGCCGCTCCGGCGGTCGAGGATGCGCCCAAGACGACGCTCGGGTTCTCGCTCAACAGCTTCTTCGTCTGGATCGGCAATCTGAACCCGCTCGTGCAGATCCCGATCGCCGTCGTCGCCTTCGGCGCCGTGGTCGCGCTGATCCTGCTCGTCATCGAGTTCGCTCCGCGGGCAGGCCGCGGGTACTTCTGGATGCGACTCGTGATCTGCTTCGCCGTTCCGGTGCTGGCCTTCATGCTCCTGCGGCCCTACCAGAACGCCGTCCTCTACGTCGTGGGGATCGCGCTCGCACTCGGCGCGCTGCTGTTCTTCTTCGACTACCGCTCGCGCGCTGGTGCCGGGTACTTCTTCCAGCTCGTGGTGTTCCTGCTGCCCGCGGCCATCCTGCTGCTGCTCGGCCTCATCTACCCCGCGATCTCGACGATCTACCAGTCGTTCTTCGACAAGAGCGGCGAGACGTTCGTGGGGCTGGAGAACTACATCTGGACCTTCACCAACCCCGAGGGGTTCTGGTCGGTCATCAACACGGTCATCTGGGCGATCTTCGCCCCCACCCTGTCGACGGCGATCGGGCTGGCGTATGCGGCGTTCATCGACCGGGCACGCGGTGAGAAGATCCTGAAGCTCTTCGTCTTCATGCCGTTCGCCATCTCGTTCGTCGGTGCGGGCATCATCTGGAAGTTCGTGTACGACTACCGGCAGGGCGAGCAGATCGGCATCCTGAACGCGATCGTCACGCTGTTCGGGGGTCAGCCCATCGGGTGGCTCGACCAGACGCCGCTCGTGAACACCTTCGCCCTGCTGGCGGTGTTCATCTGGACCCAGACCGGTTTCGCCATGGTGATCCTGTCGGTGGCGATCAAGGCAGTGCCGACCGAGCAGCTCGAAGCCGCGCAGCTCGACGGCACGACGCCGTGGCAGCGATTCATCAACGTGACCGTGCCGGGCATCCGCGCCTCGCTCATCGTGGTGCTGACCACGATCACCATCGCCTCGCTGAAGGTGTACGACATCGTCGCGGTCATGACCGGCGGGCGCGCGAACTCCAGCGTGCTCGGCTTCGAGATGGTCAACCAGCAGCAGCGGTTCCAGAGCTTCGGGCACTCGTCGGCGCTGGCCGTCGTGCTGTTCCTGTTCGTGCTGCCGCTGATCATCTACAACGCGCGTCAGATGCGCAAGCAGAAGGAGATCCGATAATGGCCACGGTGCAGGAGGCCCCCGCCTACGGTGCGCGCGCCGCCCGGAAGACGGCTCGTGAGACCCGTCGCAACGAGGCGCAGGCGCACAAGCGGCTCACCTCGCGGACCGCGACGATCATCGCGATCGTCATCGCGATCTTCTGGACGATCCCGACGTTCGGTCTGTTCGTCACCTCGTTCCGGCCGGGCGCCGACTCGCAGACGTCGGGGTGGTGGACCGTCTTCGTGAACCCCGGTTTCACGCTCGACAACTACTCCGAGGCGCTGACGTCCGGGGGCACGGCACTGACGCTGGGCGACTCGTTCCTCAACTCGCTCGCGATCTCGATCCCGGCGACGATCATCCCGATCTCGATCGCGGCGCTCGCCGCGTACGCGTTCGCGTGGATCGACTTCAAGGGCAAGAACCTGCTGTTCGTCTTCGTCTTCGCCCTGCAGATCGTGCCGATCCAGATGGCGCTGGTGCCCCTGCTGTCGCTGTTCTCGCGCGGCCTCGAGATCAACGGCACGGCCGTCTTCCCGGGCTTCGAGCTGCGAGACGTCGACCACAGCTTCGCCACCGTCTGGATCGCGCACGCGATCTTCGCCCTCCCGCTCGCGATCTTCCTGCTGCACAACTTCATCTCGGAGATCCCGACCGAGGTGATCGAGGCGGCCCGCGTCGACGGTGCCGGCCACGGTCAGATCTTCTTCCGGATGATCCTGCCGCTGGCCATGCCGGCCATCGCCTCGTTCGCGATCTTCCAGTTCCTCTGGGTCTGGAACGATCTGCTCGTGGCGACGATCTTCGCGCCGACGTCGTCTCTCCCTCTGACGCAGACGTTGAACTCGCTCTCCGGTTCGTGGGGTGATCGCTGGTACCTGCAGTCCGCGGGTGCGTTCATCTCGATCATCGTTCCGCTGATCGTGTTCTTCTCGCTGCAGCGCTTCTTCGTCCGGGGCCTCCTCGCCGGCGCGACGAAGGGCTGATCGCTCCCGAGGCGGGAGCATCCATCGACGCCGTCCGGATGGATACAGTGTGCGAATGGATGCTTCCGCCTCCCCTTCTTCTCTCGTCGAGGTCGACGTCGAGACCGGTCTGACGACGGCGCAGGTCGCCGAGAGGGTGTCGGCGGGAAAGACCAACGCCTATCGCGCCGACTCCAGTCGGAGCGTCGGGAGCATCGTCCGCGCGAACGTCCTGACCCTCTTCAACGCCATCGTCGGCGGGTGCTTCCTCGTGCTGCTGCTGCTCGGGCGCTGGCAGGACGCCCTCTTCGGGCTGAGCGCGCTGGCGAACGCGGTGATCGGCTGCGTGCAGGAGTTCCGGGCGAAGGCCGCGCTCGACCGCCTCGCCCTGTTGAACGCGCCGCTCGCCCGGGTGCGTCGTGATGGCGAGGACGCGGAGATCTCGCCCGACGGGATCGTGCTCGACGACGTGCTGGTGCTCCGCGCCGGCGACCAGGTGCCCGCCGATGCCGAGGTGCTCTCCGGGCGAGCCCTGCAGATCGACGAGTCGATGCTCACCGGTGAGTCCGACGCGGTCGACAAGCGCCCCGGCGACGAGGCCCTGTCGGGTTCGATCGTCGTGGCGGGGGAGGGCGCCGCACGCGTCGTGCGCGTCGGCGCGGACTCGTACGCCAACTCGTTCGCCGCCGAGGCCAAGCGCTTCTCCATGGTCTCGAGCGAACTGCGCACGTCGATCAACCGGGTGCTGACCTGGGTCGGCTGGGGGATCGGGCCGATCGGCCTGCTCGTGCTGAACGCGCAGATGGTCGCGGCCGGCGGGTGGGTGCAGGCCTGGGAGAGCGGAGCGTGGACGCAGGCGGTGGTCAACGTGATCGCCGCGTTGACCGCGATGATCCCGCTCGGCCTCGTGCTCATGACGTCGATCGCCTTCGCGGTGGGCGCCGCCAAGCTCGCCGCTCGTCAGGTGCTCGTGAACGAGCTTCCCGCCGTGGAGGGCCTGGCTCGCGTCGACATCATCTGCCTCGACAAGACGGGCACCCTCACGGCGGGCGAGATCCGCTTCGACGGCGCCCATCCCGTGGCCGAGGTCGCCGGATGGCGCGACGCGCTCGCCTGGTACGGCGCCGCACCCGATGCGAACGCGACGGCGAAATGCCTGCGCGACCCGTTCCCCGCGCCTCGACCGCGCGAGGTTCTGGGCACCGTCCCGTTCTCGTCGGCGCGCAAGTGGAGCGCGGTCACGCTCGACGGCGCCGCGGACGAGGGCGGCGGAACATGGGTGCTGGGCGCCCCGGAGATGGTGTTCCCGGATGCGGCGACCGACACCGCGACGCCGCTGGGCTCCCTCGCGGTGCAGCTCTCGTCGTCGGGGATGCGCACGCTCGTGCTCGCCCACTCCCCGGCGGCGCTGTCGGGCGACGACATGGAGGCCGAGCGCCTCCCCGGCGCGGTCGAGCCCGTCGCGGTGCTGACCTTCCGCGAGGAGGTGAGGCCCGATGCCGCCCAGACGCTGGCCTACTTCCGGCGTCAGGGCGTCAGCATCCGGATCATCTCGGGAGACAATCCGCGCACGGTCGCTGCCATCGCGCGCGAGCTGGGTGTCGAGGCCGGCGACGGCGTGGACGCCCGTACGCTTCCCGACGACGAGGCGGCGCTGGGCGACGTGCTGGAGAAGAACATCGTCTTCGGCCGAGTGACCCCCGATCAGAAGAAGCGGATCGTGCTGGCCCTCCAGGCCCGCGGACACACGGTGGCGATGACCGGAGACGGTGTGAACGACGCCCTCGCGATCAAGACCGCCGACATCGGCATCGCGATGAACTCCGGAGCGGCGGCGACGAAGGCCGTCGCCCGCCTCGTGCTGCTGGACAGCCAGTTCTCCCACCTCCCCGACGTCGTCGCCGAGGGGCGGCAGGTGATCGCCAACATCGAGCGCGTATCGATGCTGTTCCTGACGAAGACGGCCTATGCCACGACGCTGGCGATCCTCTGCGGGGCGCTCGTGATGGAGTTCCCGTTCCTCCCGCGTCAGCTGTCGATCACCGACGGACTGACGATCGGCATCCCCGCCTTCTTCCTCGCCCTCATGCCGAACGCGCAGCGCTACGTCCCCGGCTTCCTTCGGCGCTCGCTGACGTTCGCGATCCCCTCCGGTGTGATCATCGCCGTGGCGTTGACCGCCTATGCCCGGCTCGCAGCCGGGATGGGCGTGGCCCAGCCCGAGCTGCGCACCGGCGCGACGATCATCCTCGCGGTGATCGGCATCTGGGTGCTGGCCGTTCTCGCGCGCCCCATCGACCGCTGGAAGGGGCTCGTCATCGGGGCGATGTTCGTCGCGCTCCTCGGGATCTTCACGATCCCGCTGTCGACCGGCTTCTTCCAGTTGATCGATCCGGGCGAGGATGCGGCGTACCTGGTCGCCGGCATCACGGTGCTGACGATCGGCGGGATCGAGATCGTGCGGGCCGTGCACCGCCGGTTCGTGGTGCGGGCGCTGGGCGAGAACCCCTTCGCCGAGCTCAGCGGCGGAACCAGCGACTTCCCGGCGGCGCCCAGAGCGCCGCGACGATGAACACGTCGACCAGGATCTGGACGAGTGTCACCGGATCCCACGACGTCGTCGCGACCGTGACGACGTGCAGCACGAACTGCACCACGAGGTAGACCGACACGGCCAGACGCGCGAGACGTCGCCCCCGGCCCACGGCCGACGCGACGGCCAGCGTCAGCAGGCCGAAGAGGATGATCCCGGCTCCGAGGAGGGAGACGACGAGCACCTCGTCGTCGGGCACCTGGTAACGGCTGAGGAGCACGAGGAGGCCGAGGGCGGCGTTGGACAGTCCGCTGAGGTAGACCAGCACGAGGACGATCGTCACCAGGACGGGACGCCGCGTGCGCGCGGGGGTCGCAGCATCCGTCGTCATGCGATCACTGTAGCGTCGGGCGGACCGATCGCCTCGGACCGGTCAGGCGGTGCAGCCCAGGCGCGTCTGCATCGAGCGCATGGCATCGATCTCGGCGGACTGCCCGGTGATGATCGACTGCGCGACGGTGAGCACCCTCGGCTCCTGCCCCAGTTCGACCACGGCCTGGGCCATCGGGATCGCTCCCTGGTGGTGGCGGATCATCAGCTCGAGGAAGAGGCAGTCGGCCTGGGGGCCGGTGGCCGCTTCGAGCTCGGAGAGCTGCGCGTCGGTCGCCATGCCCATCTCGTCGCGGAGCTCCTGCTCGGTGGCCGTGGCGGGGTCGTGCTGATGCGCCGACGAGTCGGACATCCACGACATGAGGGGGCCGCCCGTCTGCGAGAGGCCCCACTCCACGAGCCACCCGTACATCTCGCCGCGCTGCCCCGCCTGCGCGGTGGCGATGTCGTGCGAGAGGATGCGCAGCTCGTCGTCGGAGGTCTTGCGGTAGATCTCCATCGCCATGCGCACCGCCTGCTCGTGGTGCACCTGCATGTCGCGGGCGAAGCCGGCTTCGGCAGACACCGTCGAGGGGCGTGCGGGCGCGGCGGTCGCCCCGAACGCGGTGAACCGGCCGAGCGCGAAGGCGACGGCCACGATCGCCAGCACCGCGACCGCGACGAGGATCCACCGCGTCGCGGGGCGGGGGATCCTCGCCTCGTCGGTCACGTCAGAGCTTGCCGGGGCCGTCGATCGCGCCCGAGCACACGGCGTTCGGTTCGGGGGCGTTCTGGCTGCGCCAGTACTCGGTGAAGAACTGCTCGATGCGCGGGTCGTCGGCCGAGTCGATCTTGAGCTGGTGGTCCCAGGCGCTCAGGACGATCGGGGAGTCGAGACCCTCGTAGGGGGAGAGGAGCATGTAGGTGGCCGGGAGCTTCGACTTGAGGGTCGTGAGCTCCTCGTCGCTCACCGCGTTGGCGTCGTAGGTCACCCAGACGGCGCCGTGCTCCATCGAGTGGACGGCGTTCTCGTTCGCCTGGGGCTCGGTGTAGACGCCGCAGTTGAGCCAGACGGCGTTGTGCGGGCCGCCGGCGGGCGGGGTCTGCTCGTAGGTGACGGCGCCCTCGACGTGGTTGTTCGGGAGGTCGAAGGTCTCGACGCCGTCGATCTCGGTACCCGTCGCGTTGGCACCCGGGTAGGTCGGGGCGGCCTGCGGGGCGAAGATGAACGACGCGGCGACGAGGGCGATGATCGCAAGGCCAGCGGTGCCGCCGACGACCCACCACAGCAGCTTGCTGCGGCGGCGCTTGGCGAGCTGGCGCTGGTACTCGGCGAGCTTCTCCTGGCGCTTCTGCTCGCGCTGCTGTTTGACCGTCTGGTTGATCTGCGACTGCGTGGCGGGGTTGCCGCTGGTGCGGCGATTCTCGGAAGACATGTGCGTGGTGTGGGCGCTTCTGCTCGGGGGCGAGGACCGTCGGCGGAACTCCGACGGTTTCACCCTATGCGGGAGAATGCGTTCGAGCCTGAGAATGCACTCGAACGGTCATGAATGACACGGTGCGAAGACCGGATCGGTTCGATATCATCGATATCACACGACCGAATCGATTCGATCCTGCGAGATCGAATGCCGTGGTCGCACCGATCCCCCCTCCTTCGCCCGGCGCGTCCGGGTGTTCGCCGACGTCCTGAAACGAAGACTTCTTGCTCGACACCGCCTCCACCCCCGTCGTCCCCGATCGCGCACCGACGGGTGCGCCCGCCACGACCGGCGCCATCCGCACCCTCGGGTCGAATCCGGCGACCGCGCCGATCATGCTGCACCCGGGCGATGCGATCCCGGCGCGCCGACGCATCGTGTTCATCGTGCTGCTCGGGGCGCTGACGGCCCTCGGCCCGTTCACGATCGACATGTACCTGCCGGCCTTCCCGATCCTGCGGGAGGACTTCCAGACGACGGAGGCGGCGATCCAGTTGACGCTGGCCGGGACGATGATCGGCTTCGCCCTGGGCCAGCTGATCGTCGGCCCCCTCAGCGACAAGGTGGGGCGCCGCATCCCGCTCCTCATCGTGACCGGCCTGCACGTCGTCGCGAGCGTGCTCGCCGCCTTCGCCCCGAGCCTCGAGCTGCTGGGTGCCGCGCGGGTGCTGATGGGCATGGGGGCCGCCGCCGGCGGCGTGGTCGCGATGGCCATCGTCCGCGACCTCTTCGGAGGCAAACGGCTCGTGGTCGTGCTCTCGCGCCTCGCGCTCATCACGGGCGTCGCGCCCGTGATCGCGCCGCTGGTCGGCTCGGCCCTGCTCGAGATCATGCCCTGGCGCGGTCTGTTCATCGTTCTCGCCGCGTACGGCGCGCTCATGCTGGTGTGCGCCCTGTTCCTCATCTTCGAGACGCTTCCGCCCGCCCGTCGTCAGGACCGCGGTGCGACCACGGTGATGCAGCGCTACCGGAGCGTCTTCAGCGACCGTGTCTTCGTCGGCGTGCTCGTGATCGGCGGGATGAGCTTCAGCGGGTTGTTCTCGTACCTGTCGGCGTCGTCGTTCCTCTTCCAGGGCACGTACGGGTTCAACGCGCAGATGTACGGCGTGCTCTTCGCGGTCAACTCCGTCGGTCTCGTCATCGGCAATCAGATCGCCGCCCGCCTCGCCGCGCGCTTCGGCCCGCAGTGGGTGCTCGCCTTCTCGACGTCGGTGCTCATCGTGGCCGCGGGGGCGATCATCGTGGCCGACCAGCTGGGCCTCGGACTCTGGGGCACGGTCATCCCGCTGTTCGTCTTCATGACCGCGTGCGGCTTCACCTTCCCGTGCGTGCAGGTGCTCGCGCTCGACCGGCACGGGAAGGCTGCCGGCACCGCCGCATCCGTGCTCGGAGCCGTCAACTTCGGTGTCGCCGGCCTCGTCTCGCCGCTCGTGGGCTGGCTCTCGGGTTCGGCGGGGATCACGGCGACGTCGATGGCGGTCGTGATGTTCGGCTGCGCCCTCATCGGCGCCGCGTCGCTCTGGTTCATCGTGCGACCGAGGAGCGTCGCGCAGCTGACGCCCTGATCCGTCAGCCGAGCGCGTCCGCGCCGGCGAGCTCGGACGCCGCCTCGCGGAGCACCGACAGGTGCCGAGCGGCGACCGAGATGCCCGCGAGGGTCGTGGCGAGCGCCACCGCGCCGAGCGGCTGGTCGCCGGCGCCCTTCACCGGCACCGCGAGGCACCCGGTTCCCGACGACAGGAGCCCGGCCTGCTCGGCGTACCCGCGGGCGGCCACCGCAGCGGTGATGGCCGCGAGGTCGTCGGCGTCGGCGTGCACGCGCCACCGGGTGGCCGACGGCGAGCGAGGGGGACGCCCGGCGAGCCAGAGATGGCCGGCGGCGGAGCGCGTGGGGTCGGACAGGAGCAGCGCACGATCGGTGAGCGGCCGACGAGGATCCTCGTCGATCACCGACATCCCCGTGTCGTGGAACGCGAGCAGGTGCACGGCCTCGCCCAGACTCGCCCGTGCACGGGCGAGGATCTGCTGTCGTGGTGAGATCTTCCGCGCATCGACGATCGCCGCCAGCTCGATGACGCGCGCACCGAGCATGAACCCGGTGAAGTCGGGACGGCGGACGAGGTACTCGTCCTGGACGAGCGCGTTCAGCGTGCGGTAGACGGTCGCCCGGGGGGCGCCCACGAGGCGGGCGATATCGGCTGCGCTCGCGCCGGAGGGGTGGCGAGCGATCTGTTCGAGGAGCTCCAGGGCGAGGCCGACGCCGCCGCCCGACACGCGCGGCGTGCGAGGGAGCTCCGTCGCGCTCACGCGTCGCGCCCGGAGGAGCTCGCGATCGTGTCGCTCGCGACCGCCCAGTCGTGCATCCCCACCCTCTCGGCCAGGCCTGGCCGTCGCAGCAGGCGCACGCCGCCTGCCACGACGAGAGCGCCGAGCACGCCCAGCGCGGTCGCCAGGCCCGGGAGGGCGGCGGCGTCGGTGCCGAGGATGTAGGCGACGAGGATCGTGCTCAGGGCGAGGAGGGGAGCCAGGGCCAGCACCGCCGACCGCAGGGTCAGCTCGCCGATGCGGGCGAGGAAGACGGGAGCGGCGAGGCAGACCAGACCGTAGGCGATGAGGAACCCGACGGTCGATCCGGCGGTGGTGAACAGGCGCAGATCGCCCCGGGTCCCCCCGAGGGCGAGGACGCCGATCGGCACGACGGTGACGACCGCGGTGAGGATCAGGGCGCCCGCGGCCGGCACGCCCTTCGCGGTCGTGCGACCGAAGGCGCGCGGGATGATCCCCTCCCGGCTCAGCGCGAAGGCGACCCGGGTCGCGGCGTTCGTCATCGCCAACGCGCACGCGAGGAACGACACCCCCACGATGAGGTCGGCGAAACCGGCGAGGCCATCGGCTCCCGCGATGCTGCTGGCGCGCGGGTCTTCGGCGACCAGCGACAGCTGCGCGGCGGTGCCCACGAGCATCACGGCCGCGGCCGCGCCGACGCTGAGCAGGACGCCACGGGGCACGGCGGCGAAAGGGCGTCGCGTCTCGGGTCCGAGCCCGGCGCCGCTCTCGAAGCCGACGAAACCGATGAGGGCGAAGGTCACCCCCGCGGTGATCGCCTGGAGGGAGAAGTGCTCGGGGCGCGGTACGAGGAGGCTCAGGTCCCACCCCGTCACGCTCAGGGCGGCGATCGACAGCCCGATGACGGTCACGACGGCGACGGTCTCCAGCACCAGGAGGATGCGGGTCGACACCCGCAGCCCGAGGGCCAGCACGGCCGCGATCACGGTGCCCGCCGCGGCCACGACGGCGATCCTGCTCCACGTGGGGGCGGAGTCCGCGCCGCTGATCAGCCCGGCGATGCGCTCGGATCCGGAGAACAGGGTGCTCAACGCCACCGAGAGGTAGCCGATCGCCAGTGCGCTGCCTCCGACCAGCCCCCAGGCCGGCCCGAGCCCGCGTGCCGTGTACGTGTACAGCGAGCCGGTGCTGGAGACGCGGCGCCCGAAGACGCCGATGACCCCGCCGATGGCCAGCACGATCGCGATGGTCAGCACGATGTCGAGGAAGGCGAACGAGCCGCTTCGCGCGTACAGGGCCGACGGGTGCACAAGGAGGACGCCGGCCGGGGCGATCGCCGCGACGGACTGGGCGACGACGTCGATGGTGCGCGCGTGGCGACGACGGAGCCCTCCGAACGGCGACGTCGTGCCGAGGTCGGTGCGCGGTCGCGCCGACCGGATCGCGTCTGCGAGTGCACTCATGGCGACCCCCTTCGACTCGCGAACGTATCGCGGGTGCTTTTCGTGCAGGAACGCGGGGTGTTTCCGGCTCGTGACACGGGGTGGGAACAGTCGGGGTGCGACGGGCCCGCGCGTCTCAGCCGCGTTCTCAGAGGTGTTCGACGGCACACATCGTCGGGAAACGGCGCGCGGTCAGACTCGCCGACGACGCCGCTTGCGTCCTCGTCCCGCATCCGTCGAAAGGACCTCCGTGACAGAGTCACCGCTTCCCCCTGGGGGAGACCCGCCCCAGCCGCTCCGGCGCCGGTTCCTCACACCGCGCTCGCTCGGCATCGCCTCGGCGGTGTCCGCGGGGGCGGCCGCCGTCGCGCTCGTCTTCGCCACGCAGATGGCCGTGCAGGCCACGGCACCCGAGCCGGGGCCGTCGTCGACCCCCATCGCCGCCGACAGCACCGACGAGAACGCGCCGGAGAAGGCCGAGACCGTGGCCCCGCCGGCGGTCGTGGCCGCCGCCTACGACCAGTTGAGCGGCGCGGAGGTCGAGTACGTCCGCCACCTCGGGGCGCAGGCGCCGGAGTTCGCAGCCGGCGTCGACGTCTTCGGCGAGCCCGGTCTGCAGTTCCTCTCCACCGACGTCGCCGACCCGCAGGCGTACACGGACGGTCAACGCCGGCTGCTGTCGCTCTACTACGACTACGGCACCGACGAGACCGTCAGCATGATCGTCAACGCATCGACGGGCGCGGTCGAGTCCGTCGACCGTGCGAGCGGATCGCAGCCGGCCCCCACCGACGCCGAGACGGAGCTCGCCTGGCGTCTGCTTCTCGAGTCGGATGCCGCATCCGCCCTCTCCGAGCAGTTCGCCACCCTCACGGCGGGGTCGAGTCTCACCCCCGGATCGGCAGAGGTGGAGCTCACCGCCCACTCGTTCGTCTCGGACGCCGCGGCGTTCGGCGCCGAGAGCTGCGGCGCGCAGCGCTGCGTGCAACTGCTGGCTCAGGTGGACGGCGGCTCGTTCCTCACGACCAGCACCTACGTCGTCAACCTGTCCACTCGAACGATCCTGACCGTCGCATGACCGCCCACCGGCCCATCCACAGGGAGAAGAAGAAACCGATGATCACACGTGCACTCAGCACGGTCACCAGCGCGGCCTTGCTCGCGGGAGGACTGCTGTTCCTCGCGCCCGCCGCCGCGTCGGCCCAGACCGTCACCGAGGCCTCCTGCTCGGGGGACTCCCTCGTCTCGGAGGAGCTCGCCTCCGGCTCGTCGTGGCAGATGTGCTGGCGCATCGACACCTACCGGGGGCTCGTCCTCGACAAGGTCGCCTACCAGCCCCGAGACGACGAGGCCCCGATGCTCGTCCTCGACTCCATCGCCCTGGCTCAGCTCAACGTGCCGTACGACTCCGGTGTCACCGAGTACAACGACGTCACCACCTACCAAGTGGGCGGACGCCGCCTCCAGGCGATCACCGCCGTCGACTGCCCGGTCGGCGAGGTGCGTACCTCGTGGGTGGACGCCAATCGCGGTGAGATCCCCGCGCTGTGCGTCGGCGAGGAGGACTCGGGAATCGCGTACCGCTCGAACATCACCAACGACGCCCTGTACGCCGCCCAGGGCACCGATCTCGTGCTGCACACGGTCTCGCGCATCGGCTGGTACGAGTACCAGACCGAGTACCGCTTCCACGACGACGGCGAGATCTCGGTGAACCTCGGCGCCACCGGCGACCTGTCGCCGAACGACTACGTCAACGTGGTCAACCAGGGGTGGCCTCTCGCCCCCGGCCAGGAGGACTTCGCGGTCAACCACTACCACTCCGCGTTCTGGCGCGTGGACTTCGGCATCGACAGCGGCGAGAGCCTCGCCGTCGAGAAGTTCGCGACCACTCCGACGGGCGAGTACGGCACGACCGGCGACACCGGGCGCACCGCGATCCTGAACACGGAGATCACGCCCGTCACGAACGAGACCAAGACCCTCGGGGCGAATCGCGAGGCCTACCGCGTGGTCAACCCCGAGAGCCTCAACGCGGACGGGCACGCCCGGTCGTACGAGATCATCGTTCCGCGCGATCAGGCGTACAACCTCAACCCCGAGACCGACTACGACATCGCGTTCACCAACGCGAAGTCCGACGAGGTGCACGCGAGCTACAACCTGATCCCGAGCAAGTCGGGCCAGATGGTCACCGACTACATTGCCGACGGCGAGACCCTCGACGACCCGGTCGCCTGGGTGAACGTGGGCTTCCACCACATCAACCGCGACGAGGACCAGAGCCCGATGCCGATCCACTGGCAGGGCTTCACTCTCTACCCGCGCGACTTCGCAGCTCAGGCCCCGAACATCCCCGAGGGGCGCAAATGGGTGAACGGCGACATGCGCGGCGTTCCGAACCCCAACATCACGCCCACCCCGACCGCGACGCCGACCCCGACGGCGAGCCCGACCACCGGTCCGACGACGGAGCCCACCACGGCGCCGACGACAGGCCCGACCACGGCGCCGACGACGGGCCCGACGCCCGGGGAGTCCGGAACCCCGACCACCGCGCCGACGGTCGGATCGATCGTCTTCGGAGCTCCGCAGGTCGCACCCGGTGGGCGTCAGACCGCGACGGCCTCGGGGTTCGCCCCGGGTGAGACGGTGAGCGCGGTGCTCCACTCCGAGCCGGTCGACGTCGGCACGTACGTCGCCGACGACTCGGGAACCGTGACGGCCTCGTTCACGGTGCCGTCGGGCACCTCGACGGGCGAGCACCGTCTCGTCCTGACCGGGCAGACCTCGTCGGCGTCGGCGGAGGGCACCTTCACGGTCACCGCGGCCGCGACGGCGTCGATCCTGGGGTCGCTCGCCGACACCGGTTCCGACGCGAACAAGTGGGCGCTCTCGGGGCTTCTCCTCCTCCTCGCCGGTGCGGGGCTGGCGGCGATGTCGCTCCGCCTGCGTCGCTCGACCCACCAGGTCGTGTGACGGTCGCGGGTGGTCCGGACGTGCTCCGGGCCACCCGCCTCCGCTCCGCCCAAGACAGCCCGCACAGAGAGCAGACCCATGACACGCAGCAGGATGGCCGTCGTCGGCGTCACGGTGGCCTCGCTCACCGCCGCCGCCATCGTCGCGGTGAGCGTGCTCGGAATGGCCCCGCCGCTCGAGGGCGCGACCGTCGCGGCCGCGCGCGCGGCGGTCGTGGAGTTCCCCACGGAGGTCGACTACTGCTACGTGGAGGGCATGCGACCCCATCACGAGCAGGCGCTCGAGATGAGCGAGCTGGTGCTCGCCGCCGACGGGGTGAGCGACCGGGTGCGCGCGCTCGCCGAGTTCATCGTCGTCGATCAGACACGCGAGATCGAGCAGATGTCGGCGTGGCGGAAGGCATGGGCCGACGCCCTGGCCGAGTCGTCGGGCGACAGCCCCGCGGCGCACGCGCACGACGCGCCCGCCGAGACGTCACCCGACGACGTGGCGACGGGGTGCGGTCACTCCTCCCACAGCGAGATGGCGGGGATGGCGACCCCCGACCAGCTCGCGGCCCTCGGCGCCGCATCGGGGAGCGACGCGGAGCGTCTGTTCCTCCAGCTCATGATCGTTCATCACGAGGGCGCACTCGTCATGGCCGAGAAGGCCGTGAAGGAGGGGAGGAACGCGTTCATCCGCTCGTCGGGGAAGCATGTGATCGTCGAGCAGAAACGAGAGATCGACGCCATGACGGCGCTTCTGGCGGAGTCGTGACCCCGGTCGCCGTGCGCCGCGTGCGCGCCGGCATCGCGGTCTCGGTGCCGCTGGTCGTCGCCGGTCTCGTGGTGGCGTCGTTCGGATCCGCCCGGGTGGTCAACGACTCCATGACCCCCACGCTCGCGGCGGGCTCCGTCGTGGTCTACGACCGGCTCCTGCCTCCGGCGCGAGGGGACATCGTGCTCTTCGCCGACCCGGGCGGGTGGGCCGATGAGCCCGGCGCGGTGCTCGTGAAGAGGGTGATCGGGATCGCCGGCGACACCGTCGCGTGCTGCGAGGCGGGCACCGGGAACCTGGTCGTGAACGGGCAGCCCCTCGCCGAGACCTACATCGACGCCGCCCGCCCGGGCGGCAGCATCCGCTTCGCCGTCACCGTGTCGCCCGACGGACTCTGGGTCATGGGCGACAACCGCTCGGTGTCGCGCGACTCGCGCTCCGCGCTCGGCGACGACGATCACGGCACCGTGCCGGCCTCGGCCGTTCGCGGGGTCGTGCGCGGCGCTCTCTGACGCGCCTCTCGCGGGGCTACGCTGACCGCATGAGCGACCCGACGGCGGAGGCGGAACTGGCGCGACTGCGGGCGGAGGCGGAGCTCGCGGAGGCACGGTTGCAGGCGGCGCAGGCGCGCGCCGCGCTCGCCGCGGCGGAGGCGGCGCACGCGGTCTCGGCGCCGACACCGGATGCAGCGCCGATCCCCGACGCGGCACCCGCACCGGATGCGGCGCCGACACCGGATGCAGGGACCTCGGGGCCGTCCGCTCCCGCCGCCCCGTCGTCCGGACCGCTGAGCGTCGACGAGGTCGCCGCGCTCACCGATGCCTATGCGTTCGCCGGTCCCGCGCTCGATCTCGGTGCGCTCGTCAACGGCGAGGCGGTCGCGTCGGCGCAGGTGCGCATCCCGCTGGCCATGACGAACCGTCACGGTCTCGTCGCGGGGGCGACCGGCACCGGCAAGACCCGCACGCTGCAGCTGCTCGCCGAGCAGCTCTCGGCGCACGGGGTCGCGGTGTTCGCCGCCGACATCAAGGGCGACCTGTCGGGCGTGGCGACGCCGGGCGAGCCGAACGAGAAGCTCCTCGCTCGCACCGCCGCGATCGGGCAGGACTGGACCGCCGCGGCTTCGCCGACGGAGTACTTCGCCCTCGGCGGGTCGACGGCCGGGTCGGGTGCGAGCCGGGGTGTGCCCATCCGCGCGACCGTGTCGGGCTTCGGGCCGCTGCTCCTGGCGAAGGTGCTCGGACTCAACGCGACGCAGGAGTCGAGCCTCGGTCTGGTCTTCCACTACGCCGACCGCGAGGGACTCGCGCTCGTCGATCTGTCGGACCTCCGCGCGGTGCTGAGCTTTCTCACGAGCGACGAAGGCAAGGCCGAGCTCAAGGAGCTGGGCGGACTCTCGGCGGCGACGGCGGGCGTGATCCTGCGCGAACTCATCACCTTCGCCGACGCCGGGGCCGACGTCTTCTTCGGCGAGCCGGAGTTCGACGTCTCCGATCTCCTGCGCACCGCGCCGGACGGACGCGGAATCATCAGCCTGCTCGAGGTGCCGGGGGTGGCCGATCAGCCGACGCTGTTCTCGACGTTCCTCATGTACCTCCTCGCCGAGCTCTTCGAGGTGCTGCCCGAGGTCGGCGACCTCGACAAGCCGAAGCTCGTCTTCTTCTTCGACGAGGCGCATCTGCTCTTCCGCGACGCCTCGAAGGACTTCATCGCCGCGATCACCCAGACCGTGCGGCTGATCCGCTCCAAGGGCGTCGGCGTGTTCTTCGTCACCCAGACGCCGAAGGACGTGCCGGGCGACGTGCTCGCGCAGCTGGGCTCGCGCGTGCAGCACGCGCTCCGCGCCTTCACGCCCGACGACGCCCGGGCGCTGCGCTCATCGGTCCGCACCTACCCCACGTCGGGCTACGACCTCGAACGGGTGCTGCAGGAGCTCGGAACCGGCGAGGCGATCGTCACGGTCATGGGCGAGAAGGGGGCACCGACCCCCGTCGCCTGGACGCGGCTGCGCGCGCCGCGCGGACTCATGTCGCCGACACCCGCGGCCGCCATCGACGCGGCGGTCGCCGCATCCGTCCTGCTGCCGGCCTACGGCACCTCGATCGATCGGGAGTCGGCCCGAGAGATCCTCACCGCGCGCATGAACGCCGCGCACGAGGCCTTCGCCGCCGAGGAGGCAGCGAAGGAGAAGGCCAAGCTCGACGCGGAGTACGCGAAGCAGCAGGCGGCGATCGACAAGGCCCGCGCGGCGGCCGACAGGAAGGCGCAGCAGGAGTACGACCGGTTGCTGCGGCGGACGGCGGGGTCGACCCGCACGACGTCGCGCCGGGCGCCCAAGACACCGATGGAGCAGATCCTCGGCTCGAAATCGGCCGACACCCTGCTCACGGGGGTCATCCGCGGGCTGTTCGGCACCGGCCGGCGGTAGCGGCTCCCTCGCGCCGAACTCGTCAAGCCCCCGACCGGGAGCGGATGCTGCGGCGTAACGTCCAGGTATGAGCGAGCTGACCGCGCCCACCGGGCGCGAACCCGAACTGCGAGCCGAACCCCGAGACGACGGGACGCCGCCGCGTGCGCTCGTGATCGGCGCCACCGGATACCTGGGCGGGCGCCTGGTGCCCCGCCTGCTCGAGGCGGGCTACACCGTGCGCGTGCTCGCTCGGCATGCGCCGCGCGTGGCCGCGTTCGAGTGGGGCTCGCGTGTCGAGGTCGTCGAAGGCGATGCCGGGGAGACCGAGGCGGTGGCCCGTGCGGTCGCCGACGTCGACGTGCTCTACTACCTGGTCCACTCGATGGCGGCCGGCAAGGACTTCGAGAACACCGACCGCATCGCCGCTCAGACCGTCGCCGATGCGGCGGCGGCAGCATCCGTCGCGCGCATCGTGTACCTCGGCGGACTCCACCCCGACGACGCGCCTCTGTCGGCGCACCTGCGCTCGCGCGTCGAGGTGGGCGAGATCCTGCTCGCCAGTGGCGTGCCGACGCTCGTGCTGCAGGCCGGCGTCGTCATCGGCTCGGGGTCGGCGTCGTTCGAGATGGTGCGTCACCTCACCGACGTGCTGCCCTACATGCCCGCCCCGAAGTGGGTGCGCAACCACATTCAGCCGATCGCGGTGCGCGACGTGCTGCACTACCTCCTGGGTGCCGCCCGGGTCGACGCGACCGTCAACCGCGCCGTCGACATCGGCGGGCCCGACGTGCTGCGCTACGGCCAGATGATGAACGGCTACGCGGTCGAGGCGGGGCTTCACCAGCGCGCGATCGCGGCGCTTCCCGTGCTGACACCGCGGCTGGCCTCGCACTGGGTGAACCTCGTCACGCCGATCCCGAGGGCGACCGCGAGGCCGCTCGTGGAGTCCCTTCAGAACGAGTGCGTCATGAAGGACCACGACGTCGACGCGCTCATCCCGCCGCCCGCCGGGGGACTCACGCCGTACCGCCGAGCGGTCGCGCTCGCGCTCGGGCGCGTGCAGGACGACACGATCGAGACGAGTTGGCAGGACGCGGAGGTCTCGGGAGTGCCGAGCGACCCGCTTCCCAGCGACCCCGAGTGGGCGGGGCGGATGGTGTTCGTCGACGCCCGATCGGTGACGACATCGGCATCGCCCGAGCAGGTCTGGGCCGTGATCGCGGGGATCGGCGGGGCCAACGGCTGGTACTCCTCGAGGCTGCTGTGGTCGATCCGCGGCCTCATGGACCGGGTCGTCGGCGGTGTCGGGCTCGCGCGCGGGCGCCGCAGCCGCGCGGTGCTCACGGCCGGCGACGCGCTGGACTTCTGGCGCGTGGAGGCGATCGAGCCGGGGCACCTCCTGCGCCTGCGCGCCGAGATGAAGGTGCCGGGCCTGGCGTGGCTCGAGATGCGCGTGAGCCCCGACGGCGACGGCGCCCGCTACGAGCAGCGCGCGGTGTTCTTCCCGAAGGGCCTCGCCGGACGCCTCTACTGGCTCGGGGTGCTGCCCTTCCACGGGCTGATCTTCCCCGGGATGGCGGCGCGCATCACCGCCGCCGCGGTGGCGTCGGCCCCGCAGCCCGAGCCCGTCGCGTCATAGGGTGAGCAGCATGCAATGCACCGCCGCCGTGATCACCGTGTCCGACCGATCCGCGGCGGGGGAGCGCGACGACGCCAGCGGACCGGTCGCCGTCGACGCCCTCCGCGCGGCGGGCTTCGCCTGCGACGATGCGGCGATCGTCGCCGACGGCGCGGACAGCGTCGAGGCGGGCCTGCGCGCCGCGCTCGCGGCCGGAGCACGTCTGATCGTCACCACCGGCGGCACCGGCGTCGGGCCGCGCGACCTCACCCCCGAGGGCACGCGCCGGGTCGTGACGCGGGAACTCGCCGGGATCGCCGAGGAACTGCGTCGGCGCAGCACGGCCGAGAAGCCCGCGGGAATGCTCTCGCGCGGCGTCGCCGGTGTCGTCGACGGATCGGGGGCGCTCGTGGTGAACCTTCCGGGCTCGCCCCGCGCCGTGGCCTCCGGCATCCCGGTCATCGTGTCGATCGCGGGGCACGTCATCGACCAGCTCGGCGGATCGGATCACTCGTGAGCGCCGTGCGCCTGGCCGCCCTCTCGGAAGAACCCCTCGACCTCGATGCGCACCTCGCGGCCGTCGACGATGCGACCGCGGGGGCGGTGACGACGTTCATCGGCCGCGTGCGCGATCACGACCCCGATGCCTCGACCGAGGTCGTCGCGCTGGAGTACTCCGCTCACCCCGACGCCGAGGCGACCCTGCACGGCATCGCCGAGCGCGCCGCGGCAGGCACCGACGCGATCGTCGCGGTCAGCCACCGCACCGGCAGGCTCGGCGTGGGCGACGCGGCCGTCGTCATCGCGGTGGCCTCGGGGCACCGCGCCGAGGCGTTCGAGGTGTGCCGCGCGGTGATCGAGGCCATCAAGCTCGAGCTGCCGGTCTGGAAGCGCCAGGTGGAGGCCGACGGCACCACGGCGTGGAAGGGCCTCGGGGGGTAGCCCGCTCGCCGGGCTCAGCCGCCGGCGAACGGCGGCAGCACGTCGACGAGCGTCGCGTCGACGAGCGTCGCGTCGGTGTCGGTGCGCACGCCGTCGACGAGCACCGCGCACCGCGGCAGGATCTCGCCGAGGTCGGGGTGCTCTCCCACGATCGCCGCGCGGAGGGCGGCGAGGGATGCCTCGAAGCGCTCCTCCTCGTCGACGCCCGCGCGCTCGGCGGCCGCGGCGAAGTAACGCACGCGGACGCTCATTCGGGGCGCGTCCAGTCTCCCGAGCGACCGCCGGCCTTCGCCGTGATGCGCACGTTCTCGATGACGGTGGCGCGGTCCATGCCCTTGATCATGTCGACGATCGCGAGGGCCGCGACCGAGACCGCGGTCAGCGCCTCCATCTCGATGCCGGTCCGGTCGGCGGTGCCGACGGTGGCCTCGATCTCGACGCCGTCGTCGGTGACGACGAGATCGACGGATGCCGCGTGCACCCCGATGACGTGGGCGAGGGGCAGGAGGGCGGGAGTCGACTTGGCGGCCTGGATGCCCGCGATGCGGGCCACGGCGAGCACGTCCCCCTTCGGAGCGGATCCGTCGCGGAGCGCGGCGATCACCTCGGGGGAGCAGCGGACGAATCCCCGCGCGGTGGCCGACCGGACGGTCGGCTGCTTCGCGGTGACGTCGACCATGCGGGCGTGGCCGGCGTCGTCGAGGTGGGTGAAGCTCATCCCACCAGTATGACGTCGAGCGGATCGCCCTCGGCGACCTCGGCGACCTCGGCCGGCACGATCGCGAACGCCTGGGCGTGCGCGAGACCCCCCGCCAGATGCGATCCGGAGCCCCCGGCGGTGGCCGGGCGCACGGTGCCCGCGGCGAGGTCGACGACGGCCGGGAGATACTGCCGCCGCGCCGGCGGCGTGCGCCAGCTCTCCGCCGCCCGCAGCCGCACCGAGGGACGGGTGATGTCGGCGCGTCCCTGCAGGTGCAGGAGCGCGGGACGGACGAAGACCTCGAACGACACCGCGACGCTGACGGGGTTGCCGGGCAGGCCGAAGACGAGGGTGCCGCTCGGGAGCGTGCCGAAGGCCTGCGGCTTGCCCGGCTGCATCGCGACCGCGGCGAACTCGATGCCGCCCCGCCCCGCGTCCTCTCCCGCGAAGGCTCCGCGCACGGGCTCGTAGGCGCCGGCACTCACCCCGCCGGTGAACACGATGACATCGGCGCCCGCTGCCTCGGCCTCGCGCGTGACCCGGGTCACCTCGGCCGGATCGTCGCCCACCCGGTGGAGCCCGACGAGCTCGGCGTCGGCCCCGACGAGGAGGGCGGCCAGGAGCGGACCGTTGGAGTCGGGGATGCTGCCGCGTCGCCCGCCCGCGCCGGGGGCGGTCAGTTCGCTGCCCGTCGAGACGACGACGACGCGCGGTGATCGCGAGACACGCACCTCGCCGACGCCGGCGGCGACGGCGGCCGCGATCTGGAAGGCTCCCAGCCGCACTCCCGGGGCCATGACCTCGTCGCCGGTGCGGAGATCGCCGCCGCGGCGTCGGACGAAGAGCCCGGCTTCCCGGGGTGCGCGCTCGATCACCACGTCGTCGAGCCCCGCGGGGAGGCCCCCCGCCGTGTCCTCGAACGGCACGATGACGTCCGCGTCGCCGGGGACCGGCGAGCCCGTCATGATCCGCGCGGCTTCGCCGGGGGCGAGAGAGGGGTCGAGGGACGTGCCGGCGGGGAGGTCGGCGACCACCCGCAGCGTCACCGGCGCGTCGGCCGCCGCATCCGCCACGTCGTCGAAGCGCACGGCGAACCCGTCCATCGCGGAGTTGTCGAAGAGGGGGATGTCGCCCGCGGCGATGACGGGGTCGGCGAGCGTGCGTCCGAACGCCGAGGTGACGGGGAGCACCTCGACCGGAAGGGGACGGACGGCGGCGAGGATGCGGCCCAGCTGCTCCTCGACGCTGCGCAGTCCCGGGCGTGCGCCGCTCACGCCGGCACCGCCGATGCGCGCGCAAGGAGAGGCACTTCTCTCTGGCGTCCTCGGAGCGCGTCGATCACGACGACGCGGCCGAGGAGCGGGTCGCCCGCCCCGGTGATCAGTTTCACGGCCTCGGTGGCGAGGATGCCGCCGATCTGGAGGCAGAGCGACCCCAGCACCCCGACCTGCTCGCACGTGGGCGGCTCGCCCGTGCTGTCGGCCGGGTAGAGGTCGTGCAGCGAGATCGGCGAGACGCCGGCTGGTGGTCGCGACCAGAACACGGTCGCCTGACCGGCGAACTCCTGTACCGCGCCCCAGACGACGGGGATGCCGAGGGCGTCCGCCCCGGAGGCGACCGCCTCGCGCGTGCCGAAGGTGTCGCTCCCGTCGACGACGAGGTGCGCGCCCTCCATCAGGCGCACGGCGTTGTCGGCGTCGAGCCGCTCGGCGCGGGGGATCACGCGGGTCGTCGGTGAGAGGTCGGCCGCGGCGCGGACGGCGGAGTCGACCTTCGGTCGGTCGAGATCGCCCAGCCGGTGCAGCACCTGGCGCTGCAGGTTCGAGCCGTCGACCACGTCGTCGTCGATCACGACGATCTCGCCGACGCCCGCTGCGGCCAGGGCGAGGATCACGGGCGACCCGAGCCCACCGGCGCCGATCACCGCGACACGGGCGGCGGCGAGGCGGCGCTGGCCCTCGTTGCCGATACCCGCGAGCACCGCGTGACGGGCCGTGCGGATGAGTTCGGTGGGGGCGAGGGCGTCGATCGGCTCGACCAGCGGTTGCATGCCCTCAGGCTACGCGGCGTGCGGGACGATCCGCCCGTTCTCTATCCGAAGGGTGCGGTCCACGAGTGAGGGGGGCACGTCGACGTGCGAGATGAGCACGACAGCGCGGTCGGCGGGGACCGCGCTGAGGAGGTCGGCGAGCAGGGCGTCGGATGCGGCGGGGTCGACCCCCGCGGTCGGCTCGTCGAGCACCAGCACGGGGAAGTCGTGGAGGAGCGCGCGCGCGAGTGCGATGCGCTGCGCCTGTCCGCCGGAGACGAGGGAGCCGCGCTCGCCGACCGCGACGTCGAGACCGCCGCGGGCGGCCGACCAGTCGGCGAGTCCGACGCGCTCGAGGACGGCCTCGAGCTCGTCGTCGGTCGCGGTGTCGCGGGCGAAGAGCAGGTTCTGCCTCAGCGACTCGTCGAAGAGGAACGGTTGCTGCTCGACCAGCCCGACGGTCAGGCGCAGATCGTCGCCCGAGAGGTCGCGCGCCTCGACGCCCCCGACACGGTACGAGCCCGTGTAGTCGAGGAAGCGCACCAGCACGTGCGCGAGCGTCGTCTTGCCCGCCCCGCTCGGCCCGGTCACCATGACGCGCTCGCCCGCCTCGACCCGCAGCGTCACGTCGTCGAGGCGGCCGGGGTCGTCGACGCCGGCTCCGCGACGCGGCCACGAGGCGCCGAGGCCGCGCAGTTCGATCCCGCTCCCGTGGGGGCCGACGAGAGGCGCCGGCCGGCCGGTGGCGGCGGGTTCGTCGTGGGGGAGTCCGGCGGGGACCTCGGCGGGAACGGTGTCGGCGATCCGGACGGCCGCCGAACGCACCTGGCGCCAGGACGCCAGGGCGAGGGGCACGGGCCCGAAGACCTCGAACACGGCCATCGGCAGCAGCACGACGATCGCCAGCGCCGGGCCGGTGAGGGTGCCGTCGACCACGCCCGGGGCAGCCACCGCGAGGGCGAGCAGCGATGCGGCACCGGCGAGCAGCGACACCGCGCCGGCGGTGAGGCCCTGCGCGACACCGCGACGCACCACGGCGCGACGCAGGCGCTCGTCGGCCCGTCGCACGCGGTCGTGCGCCGCATCCATCGCTCCGAAGGCGGTGAGCACGTCGATCGAGGTCAGCAGGTCGAGCAGGGCGTCGGAGACCTCCGACCGCAAGGGCGAGATCGCGCGCTCGGCGCGTCCGCCGGCCGCCCATCCGAGCCACACGGCGAGGGCGAACGCCGCGGCGAGGCTCAGCGCGACCACGAGGGCGGCGCTCCACGAGACGAAGGCGAGGAAGACGACGCTGCCGAGGGCGGCGAGCCCCGCGACGGCGAGCGGCTGCACCACGCGCAGCGGAAGGTTCTGCAGCTCGTCGACGTCGTCGACGAGGTTCGACAGCAGCGCACCGCGGCGCGCACGGCCGAGCCCGTCGGGGGCGAGCGGCACGATCTCGCGCACCAGCCCCGCCCGCACGGTGGCGAGCTGATCGAGCGCGGCGTCGTGCCCGGCGAGCCGTTCGAGATAGCGGAAGACGCCCCGCCCGACGGCGAACGCGCGCACGGCGACGACCGCCGCCGAGAGGTAGAGGAGTGCGGGCTGCTCGGCGGCGCGGGCGATCAGCCACGCGCTCGCCGCGAGCAGCGCGATGGCGCTGACGGCGGTGCCGACACCGGCGAGCACGCCCGGGGCGAAACGGCGGGCCGACGGCTGCGCCGCGCGCAGCACGGCTTTCACGCGCCCGTTCACGAGCGCGCCTCCGGCGGCACGTGTTCCGCGGATGCGGCGGGAAGGGCAGCCGTGAGGGTGACCACGTCGTCGGCGATGCGGCGAGCGGAGGTGCGGTGCGAGACCAGCACGACGGCGGTGCCGTCATCGGCGAGGGAACGCAGCCTCGTCCACAGGGCGGTCTCCGTGTCGGAGTCGAGGGCGCTCGAGGGCTCGTCGAGCACGAGAACGCCGACCCCCTGCGTGCGCCGCAACCGGTAGAGAGCACGGGCGACGGCGACGCGCTGGGCCTGGCCGCCGGACAGACCGCCGCCCTGGGAACCCAGCTCGAGGTCGGGGTCGACGTCGTCCGCCTGGGCGTCGGCGAGGCTCGCGCGGACGACCGCCGCGTCGGGCGCCGGATCGCCGAGCGCGACGTTCTGCCCCACGGAGCCGGCGATGAGACCGGGTCGCTGACCCGCCCAGGCGATCGCTCCCCGTGCGTCGGCTGCGGCGACGCCGTCGATCTCGATCGCGCCGTCGTACTCCGCGAACCCCAGGAGGGCGGCGACGAGACTCGACTTGCCCGCGCCGCTCGGTCCGTCGATCAGCACGACGCGTCCGGGGGCGGCGATGAGATCGACCGGCGGCAGCATCCGTTCCCCTCGTCTGACCCGCAGCCCGCGCACCGCGAGGCTCCGCCCGCCGGCATCGGGGCGGGCGGAGCCTTCCCGAGGCGCCTCCTGCTGCGCGCTGTCGAGCACGTCGAAGATCTCGTCGGTCGCGGCCACTCCCTCGGCGGCCGCGTGGAACTGCACGCCGACCTGGCGCAACGGCAGGTACGCCTCGGGGGCGAGCAGCAGCACGAACAGCCCGACCAGGAGGTCCATCTCGCCCGCGAGCAAGCGGAAGCCGATGGTCACCGCGACGATCGCGACCGAGATGGAGGCGAGGAACTCGAGGGCGAACCCGGAGACGAACGAGACCCGCAGCACCGACATCGTCTCGCGCTTGTAGCGGCGTGTGACGGTCTCGATCGTGTCGGCGGCCCGGTGCTGGCGCCCGAAGGCCTTGAGGGTGCCGAGCCCGTTCACGGTGTCGGCGAAGCGGGCGGCGAGGCGCTGGAGCGTGTCGAACTGGCGCCGTTGCACGGCGCGGGTGGCGAGTCCGATCAGCACCATGAAGATCGGGATGAGGGGGATCGTCAGCACGACGATGAGCGCCGAGAGGGGGTCGGCGAGCAGGATCGCGCCGATGACGATCGGCATCGTGAGGGCGGTCGCGACCAGCTGCGGCAGGTAGCGACCGAAGTACGCGTCGAGCGACTCGAGCCCGTGGCCGGCCACGACGGCGAGCGAGGCGGCGTTGCGCGTTCCGAGCCACCGCGGCCCCAGCCTGCCGACGGCCGTCACGAGCGCGTCGCGCAGCTGCAGCGATGCGCGGGCGGCGCCCATCGCCGACACCCGTTCCGAGGCGACGATGAGCAGCGAGCGCACCACGACGAATGCGGCGGCCGCGCCCACCAGCGGCCAGAGCTCGTCGAGAGGACGACCGGCGATGGCGCCGACGAGGGCCGAGGTCAGCGTCCACGCGAAGCCGACGATCACGCCCGTCTGGGCGAGAACGATCGCAGCCGTCACACCGAGGAACGCCCTCGACGCCGTCGCGTAGCGCACGAGCCGGGGGTCGACCGGGCCGCGCACCCGGTCCGCCCGTTTCTCGCTCACCCGGTCCATCCTTCCACCCGAGCGACCGGGGTCGCGGGTCAGTGGGCGGATGCTGCGGCCGTCTCGATCCGCGCCCGCGTCACCCGCTTGCGGAAGATCCAGTAGGTCCAGGCCTGGTATGCGAGAACCAGGGGGACGAAGATGAGCGCGGCCCAGCTCATGATCGTGAGCGTGTAGTCGGTGCTCGAGGCGTTCTCGATCGTGAGGTTGAACGCGGGGTCGGTCGAGGAGGGCATCACGTTCGGGAACAGCGCGAAGAAGAGCATCGCGACGGCGGCGACGATCGTCACCGCGCCGAAGGCGAATGCGCGCCCCTCGCGGTCGCGGGCGTTCGCGAGCACCGACGCGATGAGGCAGACCGCGGCGACCGCGCCGAGGGCGAGCACGGGCAGCGAGAAGTGCGCGCTCACCGTCCAGAGCACGAAGACCGCTGCCACCGCGACGGCGAGCACTCCGGCCCGTGTCGCCAGGCGGCGCGCCTTCTCGTGCACCGGTCCGTCGGTCTTCAGCGCCACGAACGTCACACCGTGCACGAAGAACAGCAGCAGGGTGGTCGCACCTCCCAGGAGCCCGTACGGGTTGAGGAGTGTCAGCAGCGAGCCGGTGAACTCCATGTCGGCGTCGATCGGCACGCCCTGCACGATGTTCGCGAAGGCGACGCCCCAGAGGAAGGCCGGCACGGCCGAGCCGACGACGATCATGGTGTCGAAGCTGCGCTTCCACCGCAGCCCGTCGCGTTGGTGGCGGTACTCGAACGAGACGCCGCGCGCGATGAGCGCGAGCAGGATCAGCAGCAGCGGCAGGTAGAACCCGCTGAACAGGGTCGCGTACCACTCGGGGAATGCTGCGAACAAGCACGCTCCGGCGACGATCAGCCAGGTCTCGTTGAGGTCCCACACCGGGCCGATGGTGTTGATGATCTGCCGGCGGCCGACGTCGTCCTTCGCCAGGAACGGCAACGACATGCCGACACCGAAGTCGAAGCCGTCGAGCACGAAGTACCCGATGAAGAAGAATCCGATGATCCAGAACCAGAGGAATGCGAGGTCCATGTCAGCTCCTAGTAGACCGTCGTCGGGGTGTTCTCGACGGAGTCGGGTTCACGGGGGGCGTTCGGGTCGGGGAGGGGGTCTGGTCCCTTCTGGGCGTACGTGATGATCAGCCCGACCTCGACCACCGCCAGCACGGCGTAGATCGTCGTGAAGGCCACCAGCGAGATGAGGACGTTCCAGCCCGGCACGCTGGGCGAGACGCCGTCCTCGGTCAGCATCAGACCGAACACGATCCAGGGCTGGCGGCCCATCTCGGTGAAGATCCAGCCGACGAGGCTGCCGATCAGCGGGAGCGGAGCGCTCCACACGAGCACGCGCCACATCCAGGGCTTCATCGTGAAGCGCGACTTCTTGCGCGTCAGCCACAGGCCGGCGACGGAGAGCAGCGCTGCCGCACCGCCCAGGCCCATCATCCAGCGGAACGCCCAGTAGGTCACCCAGATGACGGGCGTGTAGTCGCCGGGGCCGAACTGGGCGGTGTACTGCGCCTGCAGATCGTTGATGCCCTCGACGCAGCCGTCGAACGAGTGCGTCGACAGGAGCGACAGCAGCCACGGCACGCGCAGCGACCACACCTCGGCCGAGCCGTCGGGGGTGCCGAGCGAGAAGATCGAGAACGAGGCGTCGGCCCCGCAGGCGGTGTTGTACATCGCCTCGGCGGCGGCCATCTTCATGGGCTGCGTCTGCACCATGACGAGACTCAGCTGGTCGCCCGAGAGAGCGACCCCGGCGAAGGAGATCACCAGGAACCACATGCCGAATCGCAGCGAGGGCCGCATCATCTCCACGTTGCGACCGCGGGCGAGATGCCAGGCGGAGACCGCGATGACGACGGCGCCGGCGAACATCCACGCCGAGGTGATCGTGTGGGGGAAGGCGGCGAGGGCTACGGGATTCGTCAGCATCGCCCAGAAGTCCACGAGTTCGGCACGCGAACCGTCCGCGGCCATCTCGTAGCCGACCGGGTTCTGCATGAACGCGTTCGCGGCGAGGATGAAGTAGGCCGACAGGGTGGCGCCCAGCACCGCCATCCAGATGCTCGCGAGGTGAGCGAGACGCGGAAGCTTGTCCCACCCGAAGATCCACAACCCGATGAACGTGGCTTCGAGGAAGAAGGCCAGCAGTCCCTCGAAGGCGAGGGGGGCGCCGAAGACGTCGCCGACGAAGCGCGAGTACGCCGACCAGTTCATGCCGAACTGGAACTCCTGCACGATGCCGGTCACCACTCCCATGGCGAAGTTGATGAGGAAGATCTTGCCGAAGAAGCGCGTCAGGTGAAGCCATTTCACGGATCCGGTGCGGTACCAGACCGTCTGGAAGATCGCGACCACGAGTCCCATGCCGAGCGTCAGGGGCACGAAGAGGTAGTGGTAGAGCGTCGTCAGGCCGAACTGCCAGCGAGCGAGAAGCAGAGGGTCGAGCCACTCCACGGTTGCCTCCTAGTGAGCACTCATATGTGGTCTGACCACAGAGTATCGCGCGGGATTCCGCGGCTTGCGGAGTTGTCTCGCCGTCGAGCGATCAGCCCGCCCGGCGTGAGCACGGAGCCCCGTGTCGATTCCGCGGGTAGCCTCGGAAGATGACCCCGCAGGAGCCGCGCTCGTGACCGCCGTACCGGTGGCGCTGCGACGTCGCTCCGACGTCCAGGCGGCGGACGCCGCATCCGGGCCGCTCGTCGACACGCACGGACGCGTGCACCGCGACCTGCGCATCTCGCTCACCGACCGCTGCTCGCTGCGCTGCACGTACTGCATGCCCGAGCAGGGCAACGAGTGGTTGGCCCGCAACAGCATCCTCACCCTCGACGAGATCGTCGAGATCGCGGAGGTCGCCGCGGCCGCCGGCGTGCACACCTTCCGGCTCACGGGCGGTGAGCCGCTGCTGCGCCGCGACATCGTCGAGATCGTGCGGCGCCTCGCCGTGATCGAAGGTCCGGAAGGGCCCGTCGAGATCGCCATGACGACGAACGGCATCCGGCTCCCCGACGTGCTCGACGACCTGGTCGATGCGGGCCTCGCGCGGCTCAACATCAGCATCGACACCATTCAGCGCGAGAAGTTCGCCTCACTCACGCGACGCGATCGTCTCCCCGAGGTGCTCGAGGGGATCGCGGCGGCCGCAGCATCCCCCCTCCGCCCCCTCAAGCTCAACGCGGTGGCGATGCGCGGGGTCAACGACGACGAGATCATCGACCTCGTGCAGTTCGCGGTGGACTCCGGTGCGCAGATGCGGTTCATCGAGCAGATGCCGCTCGACGCCGGCCACACGTGGGACCGCGAACAGATGGTCACGCGCGAAGAGATCGTCGCGACCCTCTCGTCGCGCTGGGACCTCACGCCTGTGCCGGGGCGCGGGGGTGCGCCCGCCGAGAAGTGGGTGCTCGAGGGCGTCGAGAACGGCGGCGGTCCCCATGAGGTCGGCGTGATCGCGTCGGTGACCGCGCCCTTCTGCGGCGACTGCGACCGCCTGCGGCTCACCGCCGACGGCCAGGTGCGCAACTGCCTCTTCTCCATCGCCGAGTACGACCTCGTTCCGGTGCTGCGCGGGGGAGCGCCCGACCGCGCCGCGGCGATCGATGCCGTCCTGCGAGCGAGCGTGCGCGGCAAGCTCCCGGGGCACGCGATCAACGATCCGTCGTTCCTGCAGCCGCCGCGCGGGATGAACGCCATCGGCGGCTGAGTCGGCTTTCGTATACTCGGTACGTACATACCCGATATACCGTTCGGAGGCCGCATGTCGGTGCGTCACGCGCTGCTCGCGATCCTCGATCAGGGGCCCTGCTACGGCTATCAGCTGAGAGCGGAGTACTCGCGCCGCGCCGGGGCCGCGGTGAACGTCGGGCAGATCTACACGACCCTCGAGCGTCTCGAGCGCGACGGCTTCGTCGACCACCGCGGCGCCGACGAACGCGGACACGTCTACTGGGGTATCACCGATGCCGGCCGGGCGCTCGCCGCGCGGTGGGTGGCCGAGCCGGATGAGCCGGGCGGCCGCGGCGAGCTCGCGCGCAAGATCGCCCTTGTCGCGACCTTGCCCGGCATCGACGCGGCCGCGGCGATCGCGGCACAGCGCGACGCCGCGGTGCTGCGCCTGGCCGAGGTCGAGTCGGCACCGAGCGACAGTGGTGCGTCGTCGGACGACGGGGTCTCGTCCGTCATCCTGCGGGCCGCGGAGTCGGCTCACGCGCGTGCCGAGATCGAGTGGCTGGATGCGGCGGCCGCGGCGGTCGCGAAGGATCCGGTCGGACGCACCTTCCCGCTGTCGGTGGAGCGACCCCGGAGAGGGCGTCCGCGCACCGGTACCTAGGCACGGTGGACGGGTAGGACAAAGTCGCGATTTCGTCAAGCCCGACCGCCCCGTGGGCCCCGAGAGGCACAGTGGGATCAGCGGATGGAAGAAGGAGCTGCCATGGTCATGGAAGCGCGGCATATCGACCAGGAAGAGGCTCACGCCCAGTCCGAGGTTCCCTGGAACCGCATCGATCTCGAGCTGTACGAGATCGCCCGCGACGGCGTCGTCGTCGGGTTCATCGAGGTGGCGGGACCGGTGTTCGTCGCCCTCTGCGGCGCCCGGTACGACCGTGCGGTCGAGGTGAGCCAGGAGCTCACGTTCCACGCGGCCGTGGCGGCCGTCCAGCGCTGGCGCTGACCGCGCCGGCCCAGAGAGGCGTCAGACGAGCCGGTATCCGGCTTCGTCGATCGCGGCACGCACTGTGTCGTCGGTGACGGGCGCCGAGGTGCGGATGCGCACGCGCGACGATCCGCCCGCGACGAGGTCGACCTCCACGCCGTCCACGCCGTCGAGGGCGCTGAGCTCTTCGGTCACCGCGCGCACGCAGTGATCGCATGTCATCCCCTCGACGAGGAGTTCGCTCTCATCGCGCGTCGCCGGTTCGGGCGTCGGCGCGGAAGCGACGCCGCAGCTGCCACCGCCGCAGCACGAGCCGGACGGTGCGATCGTCGCCGCATCGCCGATCGAGGTGAGGGAAATCGGCTGGATCGTCACGGGAATCTCCTGTCGGAACGGGACGAGCGTGTCATGAACGGACGAGACGAGCGATTGCCTCGTTTGCTTCGCGGATCTTCTCCTGAGCGACCGGACCGCCCTGAGCCGTCGCCTCCGCCACGCAGTGGCCGAGGTGATCGCTCAGCAGCGACAGCGCCACGGTTTCGAGCGCCTTCGTGGCCGCCGAGACCTGGGTGAGGATGTCGATGCAGTACTTATCGTCTTCGACCATACGCGCGATTCCGCGCACCTGGCCCTCCGCCCGGCGCAGACGCTTCAGCAGGTCGTCTTTGTTGTCCTCGTATCCGTGCACGCCTCGATGATACCCCCGGGAGGTATCGGCGGGGCTCTCAGACCGACGTTCGCAGGTCGGTCGGTCCGTCGTCGTCGAGACCCGCTCCGACCTCGTCCTCGGCGGCGAGATCGCCCTGTCCGTCCTCGCCGAGGGCTGCCTCCACTGGCGAGTCGCCCTGCGTGACCGGCTGGTCGGCGTCGGTGAGGTGGAGGTCGGACGCGGGCACGTCCTCGCGGCGCTCGGGAACCGACTCGTCGTCGACCTCATCGCTGTCGAAGGCCGCGGCGCGCACGGCCGCGTCGTTCATCGTCGGGTCATCCAGGGTGGTGTCGTCCTGCGTCGCGGCGAGGGCTGCGTCGTCGCCCGTGGTCGTGTCGAGGGAGTCGGATTCGTCGAAGGGGATGCTCATGGCGGGTCCTGTCTGTCGTGTTCTTCCACGGTGCCTGTCGTCGCGGCGCGGCGCCCCCGGGTTGACGGCGTCGGCGGGGCGCGTTATCCGGGTCTGCGCAACCCCCGCGCCGACGGGCGTCTCGGACGGTCGGAGGCATTACGGTCGTCGTATGGCTTCCGCGGACCGCGACGACGAGGTGGACCTCCTCATCGACGCCTGGTCGCGTCGGCTCCCCGACGTCGACCTCACCCCTCTCGACGTCATGTCGAGACTGCGGCGCGTCTCGCACCGGCTCACCCGACTGCGGGCCAGCGCCTTCAACGGCGCCGGGCTCGCGAGCTGGGAGTTCGACGTGCTGGCGGCTCTGCGACGCACCGAGCCGCCCCACGAGCTGAGTCCTGCGCAGCTGATCGGCGCGACGATGATCGGCTCGGCGGCCATGTCGAACCGCCTCGACAAGCTCTCCGGCCGAGGTCTCATCCAACGCCGTCCCAATGACATCGACCGTCGTAGCGTGATCGTGCAGTTGACCGACGACGGCGCTGCACGTGTCGACGCGGCGATGAGCGAGCTCGTTCGTCGCGAGGCGATCGAGCTGCGCGAGGTGAGTGTCGCCGACCAGGCGCACCTGGCCCGCATCCTTCGTCAGATGCTCGACACCGAGAACTGACGCCCCGACGAGGAGACCGAATGATCCGGATCGCGACGATCGGTTCCGGCGCCATCGCGACCCTGTTCGCCGAGGCCGTCGCACGCACGGCCGGCATCCGCATCGAGGCGGTGTTCTCGCGCGACATCGCGAAGGCCCATGACATCGCGGAGGGCTGGGGCGCGTCGGCGGCGTATTCCGACCTCGACGAGATGCTCGCGTCGCCCGACGTCGACGCGGTCTACATCGCCAGCCCGAACAGCGTCCACGCCGAGCAGGTGCGGGCGGCTCTGCGAGCCGGACGTCACGTGCTCGTGGAGAAGCCCGCCGTCCTCAGCGCCGATGAATGGGTCGAGCTCGTCGGCGAGGCGGATGCCGCGGGAGTGGTGCTCCTCGAAGCCTTCCGCACCGATTACGATCCCGGCTTCGCCGCCCTCGTCGACCTGCTCCCCGAACTGGGTACGCTCCGTCGGGCGTCGCTGCGCTTCGAGGGTCTGTCGTCGCGTTACGCGAAGGTGCTCGCCGGCGAGCGCGTGAACATCTTCGACCCCGCGATGGGCGGAGGCGCGCTGCTCGACCTGGGCGTCTACGGGCTGCACACGATGGTGACCCTGTTCGGCGCGCCGGATCGGGTCGTGGGCGAGGCCGTGACCATTCCCACGGGAGTGGAGGGGGCAGGCGCGGTCATCGCGGCCTATCCCGGCCTGGTCGTCGACGTCTCGTACTCGAAGATCACCCGCTCGTCGCTCCCGAGCGAGATCCAGGGCGAGCACGCGTCGGTCGAGATCGATCACATCGCCAGCCCCCGTCGCCTCACGGTCACCGGAGCCGACGGCACCCGCACCGTGACGGTCGAGGGCGAGCAGCACGCGCTCGACGGCGAGGTGGCGCGGTTCGTCGAGCTGGTGACCGCCGCAGCATCCGCCACCGCCGATCACGAGCGCACGACCGAGACGCTCCGCATCCTCGACGCCCTGCGCGCCCGGTAGGGCCGCGTGACCGCACCGGCACGGGTACCGCACGACCTCTGCCTCAGCCGTCGCGCCGGGGAGATCTGCACGCGGGAGCGCGGGCACCGCGGTCTGCACCACCGGCGCGGCACCGGGCTCCTGTGGACCGAGCTCGACGCCGACCCGCCGACCTGCCCGGGCGGGGGTCTCGCCGCGACCGCGGCGCCCGCGCTCGCCGACGGTTTTCCCGACGGCCGTGCGCTGTGCCCGGTGTGCACGAGATTCGTCGCCGTGCGTCGCGACGGCACGCTGCCCCGGCACCGCAGCTGGCGCGGGGCCGCGTCGCGGGGCGAAGAGGCGCGACGCCGGGAGTGGTTCAACGCCTTCGGCTGGTGAGCGAGCCATAGAATCGGCCCCGTGAACGCCGACCGTCCGAGCCGCGGGCGCCGCATCGCGGTCGCGGGCTTCGTCATCAGCACGGTGCTGCAGGCCGTGCTGGTCGTGCTGGGTCTCGCGTACATCCTGACCCCGGGCCGCACGACGTCGCTGACGCTGCTGCTCACGTGGTGCGGCATCGGCACGGCGTATGCGATCGGGATACTGCTGGTGCTGCGGACCGCGAGTCGGTCGGCGGAGTCGGACGAGCCGCCCATGCTGCTCGAACTCGGCCTCGTGCCCCGCGCCATCTCGCTCGTCGCGACGATCCTCGTCAGCTTCGTCGGCGTCACGGCCACGGTCCAGCACATCCTCCTCGAGCCCCGCGACGAGGTCGACGTCGCGCTCGACGTCATCGGCATCTGGGCGATGATCCTCGCATGGGTGCTGTTCCACTGGGGGTTCGCACAGCTCTACCTGCAGCTGTACTACCGGGAGACCGATCCGCCGCTGCGCTTCCCCTCGGCGGCGGCTCCCGGCATCCTCGAGTTCGCATACTTCTCGTACACGCTGGCCGTGAGTCTCGCCGTCTCCGACGTGGATGTGCTCGATCGACGGATGCGATGGCGCGTGCTCGTGCACTCGGTGCTGAGCTTCTTCTTCAACGGTCTGATCATCGTCACCGCGCTCGGGGCGATCTCCGAGATCGGCAACGGCGTGCTGTGAGCCCGATCACGTGCGCGGCGCCGGGTAGATGCGGCGCAGCACGAGGCGCTGCCCGAGGGTCCACGTCACCGTGACGACGAGGTAGAGCCCCGCCGCGAGCGGCACGAACGCGGCGACGACGGCGGTGACGAACTGCAGTGCTCCGATGAGTCCTCCGGCAGCGGCGGGCAACGCGACGTCGCCCGCGACGGGGCTCACCCGGAACGCGCGACGGGTGATCTCGCCCACGAGGGCGATGATGACGACGATCGCCGCGCACACCAGAACCCCGGCCGTGTCGCCGCGCGACAGCGAGGCGAGGAGCGTGGAGCCGAGCGGCACGCCGAGCAGCGTCTCGTCGAGGAGCGCGTTCGGGTGGCCGGCGATCGTGGTGTGGAGGAACAGGGTGTAGAGCACGCCGACGACGGGCGCCTGGATGAGCACGGGCAGACACCCGGCGAGCGGCGAGGTGTTCTCGTCGCGGTACAGCTGCATGGTCTCGCGCTGCAGGCGCTCGCGGTCGTTCTTGTGCCGCTTCTGCAGCTCGCGCAGGCGTGGTGCGAGCCGTGCCCGCGTCTGTTCGGCCTTCGCCTGGGCGATACCGGTCGGGATGAGGGCGGCGCGCACGAGCAGGGTCACGAGCACGACGGCGAGGGCGGCGGATGCGGCGGTGAGCGGTGCGAGCGTCGTGCTGAGCAGCATGAGCCCGGCGTAGGCGGCGTCGAGGAGGGCGGCGAGGGGAGGGAAGGCGAAAAGGTCCACGGAGAGGTCCGTTCTTCGAGAGCGATCGATGGCGGGTTCGATCGGCCGCGAAGGGACGCCGGTGCGCCACGACGTCGACGGACGTGCGGGCGCGGCGGTCTACGCGGCCGAGGCCGCGGACTGCGGTGCTCTCGGGCGCGGGTGGCCCGAAGCATCCGGATCGCTCTGTGCGAGCGGGGTGGAGATATCGATCGCGCGCCGCGGATGCGGGGCGCTGACGTCGCCGGAATCGGGCAGGGCGACCGCGACGGCCGCGAGCACGAGGAGGCCGATCGCGGCGACCGCGACGGCGACGCCGATCGCGGCGGGGTCGGGGGTGGCGACGAGGCCCAGCACGGTCGCCAGCAGGTGGAAGGCGGCGACGACGGAGGCGAACATGCGCGCCTCCTTCCGGTTTCGTGGCGACACGATCACGCTAACACCGTGCGGGAGGCTGCGTGGGCTCGGCCCTGTCAAGCCCCGGGGCGGCGTGCGCGGACGGGCCTACCGTCGTACATATGTCTGATACATCGAACACGCTCGGATCGTCGGAGCCCACGGGCGACAGTGCCGAGAAGAACCCCGAGGAATGGGTCACCGGTGACGAACCGATGACCGGCCCGCAGCGGTCGTACCTCGACACCCTCGCGCGGGAGGCCGGCGAGGAGCTCTCGGCCGACCTCACCAAGGCCGAGGCGTCGGAGCACATCGACCGTCTGCAGCAGAAGACGGGCCGCGGCGCGAGCTGACGGGGGTTCGGGCGGGTTCCCTCGAGTAGGCGCGGTCTAATCGGGGGTGCCGTCCATGACGACGACCGACGAGCCCTCGAGCTCGAAGCGCAGGGCGGTCCCGTCGGGGAAGTGGTCTCGAAACTCGGACGGGACTCCGTAGTCGTCCGACACGATGAACTGCACGCTCGATGAGAACGAACCCGCCTCGCAATTCATGCCTCCGACGCTGGACCATCCGTTGGCGACGGTGTCGAGCCCCGCGGTCGGTGTGAGTACCAGGCACCGCCCCGGCGCCTCGCCCCACCCGGGGATGACGATCGGGGTGAGCCCGAAGAAGTCGTCGTACGCCACGCTGGCCACCGTCGAATCGCTGAACCCGCCGAAAGCCTGGCCCAATTCGGTCGACGGGTCCACCCGGAGAGTGGCGATGTTTCGTGGATCGGCCTGCACCTTGCGCACGACGGCTGCGGTGACGGCGGCCGTCACGACGACCGCGACCACCAGGCACGCCGCGGCCACGGTGACCCAGCCGCGTCGCGTCGCCGGCACGAACCGGCGCCACCCCGACGGCCGTTCAGCGATCGCAGACTCGGGTTCGTCCGCGTCCGGCTCTTCACCCTCCCGCTCGGTCTCCGCGGCGACGGTCGTCGGCTCGGCTGTCTCGACCTCGGGGGCGTCGGGCTCGTCGGCGATGAACGCCCGCTCCTCCAACTCGCGCAGTCGATCGAGTGCGGCGGCATCGTCGTGGATGTCGGCGTCCGGCCCGTAGGCCCTCGCACGCAGCATCCGCAGTTCGTCGGCCTGCATCGCGCCCCCGCTGCTCACCATGCTTCGAGCGTACGGGGCGCCCCGATCCCGGCCGAGTCGCGCGCGTGAAAGGGTAGAGCGTGCCTGAATCCCTGCTCGAACGCGTGCCCCGCGGTGCCGACTCGGATGCCGCCTACACCGGCTTCGTCGAATGGGCGACCGATCGCGGCCTCTCGCTGTACCCCGCGCAGGACGAGGCGGTCATCGAGCTGGTCTCGGGCGCGAACGTGGTGCTGTCGACGCCGACGGGTACGGGCAAGTCGCTCGTCGCCATCGCCGCCCACGCCGCGTGCCTCGCGGCCGGTGGGCGCACCTACTACACGGCGCCGATCAAAGCGCTGGTCAGCGAGAAGTTCTTCGCCCTCGTCGACATCTTCGGCGCGGAGAACGTCGGCATGGTCACGGGCGACTCCTCGGTCAACCCCGACGCCCCGATCATCTGCTGCACCGCAGAGATCCTCGCGAACCTCGCGCTGCGGCAGGGGCCCGACGCCGTCGTCGACCAGGTCGTGATGGACGAGTTCCACTACTACGGCGACCCCGATCGCGGATGGGCATGGCAGGTGCCCCTCCTACTGCTGCCGCGCGCGCAGTTTCTGCTGATGTCGGCCACCCTCGGCGACGTCACCGATCTCGCCGCCGATCTCACCCGGCGCACCGGACGCCCGACCGCGCTCGTCACGGGCGTGGAGCGCCCCGTGCCCCTGCACTTCTCGTACGCCCGCACGCCCGTGCACGAGACGGTGCAGGAACTGCTCGACACGCGCCAGGCGCCGGTCTACATCGTCCATTTCTCGCAGGCCGCCGCGATGGAGCGGGCGCAGGCCCTGTCGAGCATCAAGATCATCACGCGCGAGCAGCGCGACGAGATCGCCGAGGAGATCGGCGGCTTCCGCTTCAACACCGCCTTCGGACGCATGCTGTCGCGGTTCGTGCGCGCGGGGATCGGTGTGCACCACGCCGGGATGCTGCCGCGCTACCGCCGGCTCGTGGAGACCCTCGCCCAGCGCGGACTCCTCCGGGTCATCTGCGGCACCGACACGCTCGGGGTCGGGATCAACGTGCCGATCCGCACGGTGCTGATCACCGCGCTGACGAAGTACGACGGCCAGAAGATGAGGCAGCTGAGCGCCCGCGAGTTCCACCAGATCGCCGGTCGCGCCGGTCGCGCGGGATACGACACGGCCGGGACCGTGGTGGTCATGGCGCCCGACCACGAGATCGAGAACGCGGCGCAGATCATCAGGGCGGGCGACGACCTAAAGAAGCAGAAGAAGATCGTGCGCAAGAAGGCGCCGCAGGGGTTCGTCAACTGGACAGAGCAGAGCTACGACCGCCTGGTCGCCGCCGAGCCCGAGCCGCTGGTCGCCCAGATGCAGCTCACGGCCGCGATGCTCATCAACGTCATCGCCCGCGGCGGCGACGTCTTCGCGAACGTTCGCTCGCTCGTCTTCGACAATCACGAGCCACGATCGAGGAAGTACGAGCTCGCCCGTCGGGCCATCGACATCTTCCGCACGCTCCGCGCCGCGGGCGTCGTCGAGGTGGTCGACGGCAGCATCCGCCTCACCGTCGATCTGCAGCCGAACTTCGCCCTGAACCAGCCCCTCTCGCCCTTCGCGCTCGCCGCGATCGAGCTGCTGGACCCCGCAGACCCCCGCGATGTCCCGAACGCGCCGGAAAAGGATGCGGCATTCCCGGCGCAATCGGGACACGGCGGCGTCGGCACCGGGCACTACGCCCTCGACGTGGTGAGCATCATCGAGGCGACCCTCGACGATCCGCGCCCGGTGCTCTCCCAGCAGCAGTTCCTCGCCCGCGGAGAGGCGGTCGCGCAGATGAAGCGCGACGGCATCGAGTACGACGAGCGCATGGAGGCCCTCGAGCAGGTGACATGGCCGAAGCCGCTGGAAGAGCTGCTCGCGCAGTCGTTCGAGGTGTTCGCGACCAGTCAGCCCTGGATCCGCGATTTCGAGCTCTCGCCGAAATCGGTGGTGCGCGACATGTTCGAACGGGCGCTCTCGTTCGGCGAACTCATCTCGGTGTACCAGCTCGCCCGCAGCGAGGGACTCGTGCTGCGCTACCTCAGCGACGCCTATCGCGCGATCCGGCAGACGGTGCCGTCGGAGGCGCAGACGCCCGACCTCCTCGATCTCATCGCCTGGCTCGGCGAGCTCGTGCGGCAGGTGGACTCCAGCCTCGTCGACGAATGGGAGGCGATGACGAACCCGCAGGACCTCGATCCCGCCGCTCCCGTCGTTCCGCCGGCTCCGCCGTCGGTGCTGACGAACCGGCGTGCGTTCAACGTGCTGGTTCGCAACGAGCTCTTCCGTCGCGTGCAGCTCGCGGCGCTGCAGCGCGACGACGAACTCGAGACGCTCGACCCGGAGGTCGACTGGCCCGGCGTGCTCGACCGTTACTTCGCGGAGCACGACGAGATCCTCACCGGGGGCGCGGCGAGATCGTCGGCGCTCGTGAGCATCGACGAGGCGGATGCTGCCGCAACCGGCGTCTGGAAGGTCGAGCAGACCATCGACGACCCGGCGGGCGATCACGACTGGCGCATTCGCGGCGAGATCGACCTCGCCGCGTCCGAGGAGGCCGGCACCGCGGTGCTGCGCATCACCGAGGTGCTGCGGCTCTGACGGTCAAGCTCCGCCCCACCGGCGTCGTGCGTCCCTAGACTCGCGATGTAGGGGCGAGACCGCCGTGGTCTCGGTCGCGGGGAGAGGGAGTTCGATATGCAGATGGCCATGGTGGGTCTCGGACGCATGGGCGGCAACATCGTCCGACGGCTGATGAACGACGGGCACGACGCCGTCGTCTACGACGTGAACCCCGACACGGTGACGGCGCTCGCCGAGGAGGGCGCGACCGGTGCGTCGTCGTACGCCGACCTGGCGGCGAAGCTGCAGGCCCCGCGCGTCGTGTGGCTCATGATCCCCGCCGGCCTCACCGGGCAGGTCGTCGACCAGATCGCCGAGGTGCTCGAGCCCGGCGACATCATCATCGACGGCGGCAACTCGAACTACAGAGACGACGTTCGTCGCGCAGCCGCTCTCACCGACAAGGGCATCCGGTACGTCGACGTGGGAACGAGCGGCGGTGTCTTCGGCCTCGAGCGCGGGTACTGCCTCATGGTGGGCGGGCCCGACGACGCCGTCGCCACGATCGAGCCCATCCTCCGCACGATCGCCCCCGGCGTCGGCGACATCGAACGCACCCCCGGCCGCACGGGAGAGATCGCACCCGAGGAGCAGGGCTGGCTGCACTGCGGGCCGTCGGGCGCCGGGCACTTCGTGAAGATGGTGCACAACGGCATCGAGTACGGCATCATGGCCGCGCTCGCCGAGGGCCTCAACATCCTCCACAACGCCGATGCGGGCAAGCGCGAGGCCGAGCATTCGGCCGAGATCGCGCCGCTCGAAGAGCCCGAGTTCTACCAGTTCACGATCGACACCCCGAAGGTCGCCGAGCTGTGGCGTCGTGGGTCGGTCATCTCGTCGTGGCTGCTCGATCTCACCGCGGCCGCGCTGGAGCAGAACCCCACCCTCGACGGTCTCGCGGGCCGCGTCTCCGACTCGGGCGAGGGCCGGTGGACCGTGAAGGCCGCGGTCGACACCGGCGTTCCTGCTCCCGTGCTCGCCGCATCGCTGTTCGAGCGTTTCGCCTCGCGCGGCGAGGACCACTACGCGAACCAGATCCTCTCGGCGATGCGTCTGCAGTTCGGCGGGCACCAGGAGCTCCCCGCCGGCGACGTGTTCGAGGCGGGCGCACGCAAGGCCGATCAGGGATGACGTTCGTCAACGCGGGCACCCTCGGCGCCGAGCCGGGCAAGCGCGACGAGCTCGTCGCGCACCTGACACGGCGCAGTCCCGCGCTCGCCGACGTCGGATGCCTCGCCTATGAGGTGGGCGTCAACGACGACGAGCCCGACACGGTGTTCGTCGTCGAGATCTGGACGGATGCTGCGGCGCACCGCGCCTCGCTGGAGCTGCCCGACGTGCAGGCCTCGATCGCCGCGGCCCGGCCGTTGCTGTCGGGGGAGTTCGGCGGGTTCCGGTTCGACGCGGTCGGGTCGCCCCTGCGCGACTGACCGAGGTGGACGAGGGATCATGGACGATCGGACGAACGCGGAGCTGACGTCGCTGCGCGCGCGGGCGTATGGTCCGGGTGCCGGTCTCGTCGACGATCGCGAGGCGCTCGACCGGTTGGCCGAGCTGGAGGAGCTCTCGCTCGCCGAGCGGGCACCCACGCCGCCCCGAAGCGAGGAGACGTCCGCGCCCGACGCGGCGGGGGAACCCGTGCGTGGCACCGATCCGGAGGTGTCGATCGACGGCGTTCTCCTCGGCGTCGACGCGGAGGAGGACCCGCCCGAGCCTCGGGCGCCCCTCATCTGGTGGACGCGTCGGCGGATCGCTGCCGTCGGGGCCTTCGGGCTGATCGCTGTCATCGTCGCGGTCGCGGCCATCTCGGCGGCCTTCACGTACCGGCTCCAGGCCGACCCCCGCGAGATCGCGGTGCTGCAGATCGACCCGGGCGTCGAGTGGCCGGAGATGATGGGGAACCGTCCGGAGGGGAGCGAGATCTTCGAGGAGTTCTACGGCCTCCGCGCGCTGGTACAGACCCAGACGCCGGGGTTCTCCGCCGTCGACGCGTGCATTTCGGTCATCAGAGCATCGGTGGTCACGGGGAGGAGCTCCTACAGCAACTTCTACCTGGGTTCGTGCGGGGTGGGGGAGTTCCCCGCGACGGTCTCGATGGTCGTGAACGCCGTGGCCCCCGATGAGCTCAAGGAACGCTTCCCGGTCGGGACGTCGCTGCAGTTCACGCTGCGTGGCGACGAGGTGGTGGTGCTGAGCGCCCCGCCCGCGCCCGACTCCGTCGACGAGGCCGTCGACGAGGGCTGAGTCCGTCAGGCCACGTAGGCGACGACGTTCTCGGAGAGGCGGACGGGGTCGCCGACGGCGGTGCCCTGCACGTCGCCCACGTAGACGGTCAAGCCTCCCACCCCGCTGAAACCGACGCTTCCGCGGCCCGTGGGGTTCTCCGAGCAGCCCGCACCAGAGAGCACGTCGGAGCCCGCGACCCGCACGAAGACGCAGACGCCGGCCACGTCGGCCGGTCGCGCGAGGAAGACGTCGTATCCGTTCAGTCGGGCGATGAACCGGGTGGACGACAGATCGATCGAGTCGGCCACGGAATCCTCGGGCGCCGCGGTGATGACGTCCTCCTCGGTCTGCGGCAGCAGGAGCTCGGAGAAGTCGTCGGGGGCGGCGGGAGTGGCGACGACGAGGCCGGCGGCGAAGGCGGCGCCGCCCACCACCGCGGCTGCGACCGTGGCCGAGACCACGGTGCGCCAGCGCGAGCGGTGCGGTGAGTGCTCGGCCGACGCCGGGGGTGTCGGCTCGGAGCCGGACGTGTCGTAGACGTGCTCGTCGCGCACGCCCCGAGTCGTCCGGCTGGACTGGCTGGACTCCGGGTCGGCGGGAACGGATGCGGCGTCGCTCAGCTCCCCCGGGTGGCCCTGGAATGCCGCTTCGAGCTCGTGCAGGCGTGCGATGTCGGCGTCGCTCGGGTGACCGCCGGTGCCGTAGACGCGCTCCCGCAGCCGTTGGAGTTCGTCGTCAGGCGTCATGCGACCAGTCTCGCGCAGCATCCGCTCTCGCGACCACACGGGTTCGGCACCAGCGCACGGCCTGCGCACGGGCCGCGGCCGTGTGCTCGGGCACAAGCCGTGTGCTGGACGATGGGCGCCCGACCACCGCGATCCCCACCCCGCGACCGCGACTACGCTGGTGCAGTGACCCGAGCGATCGTCGTGCTGCCGTGGCGCCCCGCGCCCTCCCGCATCCCCGCCTACGAGCGCGTGCGCGACTGGTACGCGATGCAGCTGCCGGAGCTCGAGGTCACCACGATCGACACCGACGACCATCCGTTCGTGCTCGCCGCCTGCCGCAACAAGGCGATGCGCGACGCAGCCGACGACACCGTCGTCGTCATCGGCGACGCCGACACCCTGCCCGAACCCGCCCCGCTGCGCGCCGCGATCGCGGCCGCACGGCACAGCGACCGCGTGCACCTGCCCTACGACGAGTACCGCTGGCTGGGCCGCCCGGGCTCCGCGCAGTTCGACGCCGGGGTGCCGCTCATCGACTGCGAGTACGAGCTGGTCCTCGGTGCCTGCTCGGGCGTCTACGTCGCGACCCCGCGCACGTGGGCCGCGCACGGCGGGCAGGACGAGAACTTCCGCGGGTGGGGATTCGAGGACGCCGCATGGTTCCTCGCGCACGAGACACTCCTCGGCGGTCCCCCCGTGCGGCACTCGGGCCGTGTCTACGCCCTCCACCACACCGGCGAGGTGCGCGCCGGGGCGCAGTACGACCTGAACGCCGCCCGCATGGAGCGATACCGCCAGGCGGCGGGCGACCCGACGGCGATGGCTCAGCTGGTCGCCGAGGTGCCGGTCAGCGCCGCATAGGCGATCGCAGGACCCGGCTGCTCGCGCTGCGCGCGTGCGATGTCGGCGAGGCTCGAAGATCCCGACCGCAGCACAGCGTCGATCGCCGCCGCGAGGTCGGCGGCATCCGCCCGGTTCGGGTCGAGGGCACGCCCGAGGCCGGTGCGCTCGATCGCCGCGGCGCCGGCGAACTGGTCGGTCGAGAAGGGCAGCACCACGAGCGGCACGCCCTGCCCGACGGCTTCGGTCACGGAGTTGTTGCCGCCGTGCGTGACTGCTGCCGCAGCGCGCCCCAGCAATCGCACCTGGGGGAGGAACCCGCGCACGAGCCAGTCCGAGGGGATCGGGCCCAGTGCCGCCGGCTCGGTGGCGCCCGTCGCGATCGCCGCGCGCAGCCCGAGGGTGCGCAGCGCCTCGGCCACCCGCGCGAGCACGTCGTCGCGCACCGACAGGAAGCTGCCGAAACTCACGTAGACGAACGGCTCGTCGTCGGCGAGCCAGCGCTCGACCTCGGGGTCGGCGGCTTCGTCGCGCCGCGTCGAGCCGAGGAAGGCGTGGGCCGGCAGCGCGCGTCCGTCGCCGTCCGCGAGCTCGGCGGGGTAGTTGTAGAGCACGAGGTCGCCGTGCGAGGCGAAGGCGTCGGGGATGTCGGATGCTGAGGGGTCGAGCTCTCTCGCCGCGGCATTCCACTGGTCGGTGAAGCGCCGCGAGACCTCGGTGCACAGCATCCGCAGGTCTTCGAGCTCGGAGGCGTCCGGCGCGAACGCGGTCGGCCAGGCGGGCGGGAAGCCGTAGACCTCGCCCGCGACCGGGAGGGCGCTCGGGTGCCCCAGCACCACGTCGGCGTACGCGATTCCCGCCGTCTGCAGCGCGAGACGCGCGCTGAAGGCCAGATGGTCGACGACGATCGCATCGGGGGCGACCTCGTCGATGACCTCGAGCGTGCGACGGGCGCGCCCGACGGGGTCCCACATCAGGTCGGTCAACCGCTCGCGGGCCTGGTAGGCGAGGGTGGGGACCATCCCGCGCCGGGTCGCGTCGAAGAATCCCTGGAGCGAGGCCGCTTCGTCCTTGGGCTGCTCGCCGGGGCGCATCACTCCGGCGTTCGAGCCGCGTCCGAGCGGCAGGTCGACGCGGCGCAGTCCGAACTCGTGCACGATCGGCTCGGTCGCGGGGCCGGTCGCCACGACCACGTCGTCGCCGGCGTCGCGCCAGGCCGTGCCGATCGTCGCGAGCGGCAGCAGGTGCGAGGCGTAGTCGGGCGTGATGACCAGAAGCGTCATGCGACCGGACCCGCGGCGCGCAGCAGCTCCGCCTCGGAGGCGGCGACGCTCCGGTAGACGGGGCCGAGGGCGGCGGCCATGCCCTGGATCGTGAAGCGCGCGGCGACCATGTCGTGGGCGCGCCGGGCGAGGCCGCCGTCGCCGCGGGCGGCGAGGTCGAGCGCGGCGGAGATCGCCGCGGTCAGCATCGCCGGATCCCAGGTCGCCGTGAGCACCCCGGTGAGCCCGTCCTCGACGTAGGTGGCGGGCCCGCCGGCGTCGGGGGCCACGACCGTGAGTCCGGTCGCCATGGCCTCCAGCAGCGCGATGCCGAACTCCTCCTTGAGGCTCGCGCAGACGTACACCCCGCGCGGCGCGATGATCTCGGGGATGCCGAACCGCACGGCCGCCAGCCAGCGGGCGGCGACGTCGTTCGGCTGGTGGCCGGCGAGCAGCAGGCCGGCCTCGGCGCGACGGTCGGGAGAGACGACGGCGTCGATGCGCTCGAGCTGCTCCCGCTCGTCGAGCGAGGGGTGCTCGAGGTCGCCGCCGATCACCAGCAGGTTCGCGCGCTCGGCCAGGGCGCTCGTCGCCCACGCCTCGACGAGCGTGGCCATGCCCTTCACGCGATGCAGACGCCCCACGGTCGCGATGATCGGCAGCCCCCGACGGTGCGCGGGGAGGGCCTCGATCAGGGCGTGCAGGTCGGCGAACCGATCGTCGCCCGCCGGGGCGACGGCGTGAGCGGATGCGTCGACCACCGCGCGATCGACGACCTCCAGGTCGACGCCCTCGGCGACGATGGTGTGCCGCTCCGGGTAGGAGGAGATGTCGATCCCGACGAGTTCGCGCATGTCGCGGGCGAGCTCGGGCCGGGGGAAGAGCACCGTGTGGGCGGCGTTCGCGGCGAGGTTCTGCACCAACCGGGTGCGGAACCAGAAGTGCTCGCGCAGATCTGTCCGACCGAACGTCGTGCGGGTGAGGTCACCCGAACGGTCGAGCGCCTGGATGATCGAGTGCGGGTCGGGCGCGACGGTGAACACCACCGGGATGCCGAGCTCGCGGGCGACGTCGACCGCGGCGAGGCTGCCGACATCGGCCATGCGCAGGTGCAGCACGTCGACGCGACCGGCGGCGCGCAGGAGTCGCCGGATGCCGCGACGCGCGGTGACCCGCAGCGGCCAGGCGGCGGCCGACGGAACCGCCGACGGTGCCAGCGGCACGTGCCCGTAGACATGGCCGGTGTCGCCGCCGACGGAGAGCAGGTCGGCCGCCGCGCGCGGCACGGCGCCGCGAGAGAGCGTGAGCACGCGATCGACGTGCGCGGCGGGATCGGCCACCAGCGCATCGCCGAGACGGACGAGCAGGGTGGCGATGCCGCCGTTGTCTCCGGCGCCGGCCGACGACAGGGTCGGGTCGATGTCGGCGTGGAGGAAGAGCTGCGCGACGGTGAGCGCGCCCTCCGTCTCGATGTTGCGCTGAGGCACCACCTGCAGGTCGATCACGGAGAGCCGTGCGACCTCGGCGAGGCGCCCCTCGCGCTCGATGAGATGCTCCAGGCGGTCGGCGATGTACCGAGCCCCTGTGCGCTGACCGAGGGCGGCCACCGCCGCGACACGGACGTCTTCGTGCTCGGCCTCGTCGAGTGCGATCTCGAGCAGTTGGCGCTCGGCGATCGACTGGCGGACGAGGCCGAGCGTCTCGACGAGACGCGTGCGCGCGGGGACGTCGGCCACGCCGAGGAGGGCGCTCTCGATCGCGACGGCGAGGGTCTCGCCGATGGCGCCCGACCAGTTCTCGAGCGTGGTCTGCGCGAGCATGCCGGTGAATCCGCCGTCGGCCACGAGCCCGAGAAGGCGCCCGACCGCGTCATAGCGGGGCAGGGTCTCGGCCAGGGCCCACGCGGCGTGCTCGCGGATGAACGGACGGTCGTCGGAGAGGAGGTTGCTCAGGCTCTTCGACGCCTGCTCGTCGAAGACGGCCGCCAGTGCATGGACGGCGGCGATCGCGACGACCTGGTCGTCGCCGGCCACGGCCCCGAGCAGGATGCGAAGCGTGCGCACTCCCGGATCTCGGCGCGCCTCGAAAGCGAGATCGTCGGCGAGGCGAATCGCGTCGATGATGCGAGGAGCGCCGGCGACGGCGTCGAGCGTGGTCTGGATGCCCATGTGCGGCTTCTTCTGTAGAGAGTGCCGCGATCGCGGTCGTTCGAATGGTAACCGGCGAACCTGACGCGCAAGTAGCGTGGAGAGGTTCTTCACATAGACCCGGAGGTTGTTGTATGTCCGTCATCGTCATCGGAGACATCGGCGTGATCGATGGGATGATGCACATCGGCGACGAGGCGATGTTCGAGGCTGCTGCGGCCGAGCTCGCCGCCCGGGGCGTCGACGTCGTCGGAGTGTCGTCCGTGCCCGACGAATCGGCCGAGCGGTACGGGGTGGGCACCGTTCCCCGCCTGGGCTTCGCCGGTCTCGATCGCGACGCTGCCGCCGCACGGTCGGAGCTGCTGGTGGCCGCCGCATCCGGTCGCGCCGCCCTGGCGGCCGACGACCCGGCGACCGCCGTCGTCGAGGCCGTGAGGGCGGCCAGCGGCGTGCTCGTGGCCGGCGGGGGCAACCTCGCCTCGCGGTGGCCGGTGCACATCCACGAGCGCGGCACCCTCGCCGCGATGGCGCGGAGCCTCGGTCTGCCGGTGGTCGTGAGCGGCCAGACGCTCGGCCCCGATCTCATCGAGACCGACGCCGCGGCGGTGCGCGAACTCTTGGGCACCGCGGCGCTCGCCGCCGTGCGCGAGCCGACCTCGGCCGCGCTGGCCGCGTCGTGGGGCGTGCCGGTGCGCCTGGGTGTCGACGATGCGTCGTTCCTCGGCGGCGACGGACCCGACGAGCGGTCGGGCATCGTGGTGAGCGTCTCGGGCTGGTTCGACCATCGTCCGCCGGCCGAGGTCGAAGCATCCCTCGCCCGTCTCATCGACCACGCCGCGGGCGTCGTCGGGGGTCCCGTGCGCTTCCACGCCCACTTCGGTCCGCTCGATCCGGCCGCCGAGCCGCGCGGCGACGCAGCCCTGCACGAGCGCATCCGCGCGCACCTCACTGTGCCGAGCGAGGTGGTGCCGACCGGCGACTCGCTGCACTCCGCCGCGCTCGCCCGCAGCGCCGCGCTCGTGATCACGAGCCGGTACCACCCGGCCGTCTTCGCCGCGCCGGCCGGCGTGCCGACGCTCGGTCTCGTCGCCGACGCCTACACGCAGATCAAGCTCAGCGGTGTGCTGGGCCACTGGGGCGAGCCCGCCACGGCCACGCTCGACGAACTCGACGCCCGCGCGCGCACCCTCGTCGACGATCTGGATGCTGCGCGTTCACGCATCCGCGACGAGACGGATGCACGGCGCCCCGCCCACCGCGCCGCGTACACGGCCTGGTGGGACGACGTCGCCGCCGTGCTCGCCCGCTGACTCCGTGGCGCCCTGAGCCCGAGCGCCCCACCCCTGGCGAACGGTCGTACGATGGCTGACAATCGCAGTTCGAGCGCGACGGGAGGCACCATGGTTCAGGTCAGGGTGATCGGCGTCGCGCGCGACACCGAGCAGCAGCACGTGATCCTGCTCAAACCCGTCGACGAAGCCGCCGCGGAGGGCCGCATGCTTCCGGTCTGGATCGGCGAGCAGGAGGCCACCGCGATCCTCGTGGCCGTGCAGGGTTCGATCACCCCCCGCCCCCTCGCGCACGATCTGATGGCGAGCATGCTGCATGAGCTCGAGGCCGAGGTCGAGCGCGTGGAGGTCACTCGCATCGAAGACGGCACGTACTTCGCCGAGATCACGCTGTTCACCCCTCACGGGCTCCGGGTGATCGACGCCCGGCCGTCCGATGCGATCGCGCTCGCGTCGCGCACGCACACGTCCATCTGGGTGGCCGACGAGGTGCTCGACGTCGCGGGCGTCGAAGACACGGTGTCGGAGCCGGCTGCCGACGAGCACGAGGTCGACGAGTTCCGCCGGTTCCTCGAGGGCGTCGACCCGGAGGACTTCAGCGACTGACGCGCTGTTCGTGCGGTGACGAGTCGGCCCGGAGAGGTGCGACGAGCCCCGCCTCGGGTTTCATCGCGCCGAGGCGCGGCGAAGGAAGGCGTACTGGCCGGCGACCGCCAATGCGATGGCGACGACCGCGGCCACCGCGAGCCACCACGGCTGGAACGCGTCGAAGACGGGTACGACCACGATGGCGACGATCCCCAGGGCGATGACGGCGGCGGCGGCGAGCACGGTGGGTCCGAGAGCGCCGAAACGCACCCAGGCGGCCGCCATGGCGCCGCCGACGGAGAGCACCAGCAGCGTGCCGAGGAACGCGGTGACGCTCAGCTGGAACGGGTCGCCCGAGCCGAGCACCACCACATCGGTCACGTAGATGTGGAAGAACCAGTGGCCCGTCGCCAGCTCCAGGCCCAGCAGCAGGAGCAGCAGCACCGTGACGTAGAGCGAGAGAGCGATGTGAGTCAGCACCGTCCCGGCGACGAAGGCCCGTCGCGTGCTGCCGAGGGACAGCGCGAGCGGGAAGGTCAGCGAGACGGTCTGCACGCCGATCCAGCCGAAGAATCCCGGGAGCGCCCAGATGGCGGCGGGGTTGTTGCGGCTGTTCGCGACCCATTCGGCGCTGCCGGGCTCGGAGCCGAGACGCCAGAAGACGACCGCGATGATCGCGGTGATCACGAAGACCACGAGCATGATGCCCGGAGGGGTGAGCAACAGCATGGCCCGCTGGACGAAGTGCAGTCGGAACACGTCGACAGGGCCGGAAGCGCGGGAGGGGGCGAGGGCGGTGGCGGTCATGCGTGCGTTCCTTCCAGGGATTCGGCCTCGACGCCGTAGGCCGCGACGAGGTCTTGCAGGGTCGCGGGGGAGACCTGCGCACCAGCGCGGGTCGCACGTTCCGTGATGGTGTCGGCGTCGGTCGCCTCGATGACCACCGAGCTGAGTCCGCCGACGGTCCGGCGCTGCAGCACACGATGCCCGGTGGCGAGGTCGTCGACGGCGGCGGTCAACCCGCTCAGGGTGATCGCGCTGCCGCGGAGCTCATCGGCGGCGGCTTCGCGCACCAGCCGGCCGCCGTCGACGATCACGACGTGCTCGAGCAGCGGTTCCATCTCATCGATCAGGTGGGTCGACACGATGATCGTGCGGGGGTGGTCGATGTAGTCCTGCATGAGGGCGTCGTAGAAGAAGCGGCGGGCCGTGGCATCCAACCCCAGGTACGGTTCGTCGAAGATCGTCACCGGGGCGCGGGACGCGAGCCCGAGCACGATGCCGAGCGACGACGTCTGACCTCGTGACATCTTCTTGACGGTGGTCTTGCGAGACAACCGGAACCCCGCGACGAGCTTCTCGGCGACGTCGGCGTCCCAGCCGGCGTGGAAGAGGGGCGCTACCTCGAGCAGGTGACGGAGCGTGAAGTCCTCCGGGTAGCGCTGGTTGTCGCGAACGAAGCTGATCGACGACATGATCGGGGCGCGCTCGAAGGGATCGGCGCCGAGCACCCTGACCGAGCCGGAGTCGGCGCGGTCGTGCCCCGCGATGATCGACATGAGCGTGGTCTTCCCCGCTCCGTTGCGACCGAGAAGTCCCGTGATGGCGTTGTGGGGGATGTCGACGGTGACGGAGTCGAGGGCTCGGACGCGGCCGAAGTGCCGGGAGACCTCCGACAAGCGGATGGCGGGCTGTGTCATGACGCGGACCCTTCGTGATCGATGATGCGGTGGACGTCTTCGAGGTCGAGGCCGAGCGAACGCGCCTCGGTGAGCAGGGGCGCGACGAACGCCGCCCGGAACGCCGCGGTGCGCTCGTCGCGCACTCGCTGGCGAGCGCCGGCGCTGACGAACATGCCGAGGCCGCGGCGCTTGTGCAGCACGTCGCGGTCGACGAGCACCCCGAGGCCCTTTCCCACCGTGGCGGGATTGATGCGGTGGAACGCCGCGAGCTCGTTCGTCGAGGGCACCTGCGTGCCCTCGGGGTACGTGCCGGCCAGGACGCCGTCGGCGATGCTCTCGGCGATCTGCTGGAAGATCGGCTTACCGTCGTCGAGCATGCCACCCCTTTGGTTCGTTACTTGAGTAATGAACCTACGAGGGTGGGCAGGCGATGTCAACTCCCGGCGGTGGGAGTGGAGCTGCCGGGGCAGAGCGGTCCGCGTTGTGCGGTCCTACGTCAGGGGTCGGCGAGGTACCCGGTGGCGGGGTCTATGCCGGCCAGGAAGTCGCGAATGGCGCGCGTGTGCCACTCCTCGCCGACCGGCGCGCCACCGCCCGACACGCTGAAGCCGTAGCCGTCGTTCGGTCCCGAAATCCAGTCGTAGTGGTGCGACCCGTCGCTGTCGCGTCGGCGCACGCCGAACGTCTCGCCGCCCACGACGACCGCGCCGAGATCGGTGTAGATGTCGGGGTCGGGTGACGCCGATGACGGGACGTACATCCGGACGTCGTCGGGAGGGCCTGCGTCGCTCGCCATGCGCCCGACCCTACCGACGGGTCGGGGTGCCGGCGGGAGACGTTCCTGCGCTGGGGGCTCGAACGGACGGTCGCGGCGTGTGGTCTATCGTCGGCCGGGCGAGACCCGTTACCTTCGTCGAACGCCAGATGCGCGGGCGCTCGGAGGTGCCTCATGATCGATCACGCCGGCCAGTCGGCCTGGACCCGTTTCTGGAACCGTGGTCGCTGGTGGAAGGCCGTCGTCCTCGCCGTCGCCTACCTCGTCCTCTACGAACTCGCGTCTCTCGCCTTCATCCCGCTCGTGCCGCTCGCGGGCGATTCGGGTTCCGCATCGTTCGTTCTCATCCTCTACGTCTTGCCGATCCTCGTCGGCGCACTCATCCTGGTCGTCTTCGGGGCGACGACCGGTTGGTTGCGTGGGCTCTTCGCACGACAGCCCCTCGGTGGGCGCGGATGGATGTGGATCGCGATCGCCGTGGTGCTCGTGTTCAACGTGCTTCACCTGCTGAGCATCGACTACAGCGCAGCCGGCATCGACTACGTGATGACCTGGCTTCTCGCCGGGCTGTTCATCGGATTCGCCGAGGAGGTGCTGACGCGCGGTTACGTCGTGCGGATCATGCGCGACGCGGGGCATCGTGAGATCGTCGTGGCACTCGTCTCGGCGGGGCTGTTCGCGCTTCTGCACTCGACCAACCTCCTCGGTGGTCAGGCTCTCGTTTCGACGCTCGTGCAGATCGTCTACACGTTCTTCTTCGGCATCCTGATGTACCTCGCCATGCGCGTCACGCGCACCCTGCTCGCGCCGGTGCTGTTGCATGCCAGCACCGATCCGAGCATATTCATGCACGCCCAGTACCCCGTCGAAGGCGCACTTGGATCGGTCGCCAACCTCGGCAACATCGTCGTGATCGTCGTCGGGCTCGTGCTCGTCTTCTTCATCCGCGGTCAGGTCGGCCGGAAGACGGACCCGACGTTCGGCGGTCCTGCCCGGTGACGAGGCCTGCTGCCGGGGCCCCGATCAGCTGACGGCCGCGGCCGCCTTCTCGGTGGTCGATGTCCAGCCGAGGGCGGGTGCGACGTACTTCGCGAACGACTCGACGATGCGGAGGTTGAACTCCACGCCCAGCTGCGAAGGGATCGTGAGCATGAGGGTGTCGGCGGTGCGGATCGCGGCGTCGTCCAGCAGCTGCTCGACGAGCACATCGGGCTCGGCCGCGTAGGTCTTGCCGAACGTCGAGCGGGTGCCGTCGATGATGCCCACCTGATCGCCGTCCTGGCGGCCGCCGAAGTACATGTGGTCCTCGGCCGTCGTGAGGGGGAAGATGCTGCGGCTCACCGACGTGCGGGGGGTGCCTGCGTGCCCGGCGTCGCGCCAGGCGGCGCGGAAAGCGTCGATCTGCTGCGCCTGCAGCTCATCGAAGGGCAGGCCGCGGTCCTCGGTCAGCAGGGTCGACGACATGAGGTTGACACCCATGCGCCCGGCCCATTCGGCGCTGTCGCGGTTGCCCGCACCCCACCAGACGCGCGACCTCAGGCCCGGCGACTGCGGCTCGATGGCCTGACGGCCCACGCCGCCCCCGAACGGGGAGTGCGGGTCGCGGTCGGCCAAGCCCTCGCCGTCGATCGCGCGAAGGAACGTGTCGAAGTGCTCGCGCGCGATGTCGGCGCCGCGCGGGTCGGTCGATCCGGTGTAGCCGAACGCCTCGTAACCGCGCACGACCGACTCGGGTGACCCACGGCTCACGCCGAGCGCGAGCCGTCCGTCGCTGATGAGGTCGACCGCGGCCGCCTCTTCGGCGAGGTACAGCGGGTTCTCGTAGCGCATGTCGATCACGCCGGTGCCCAGTTCGATGCGCTTCGTCTTGGCGGCGATCGCGGCGAGCAGCGGCATGGGAGACGCTTGCTGACGCGCGAAGTGGTGCACCCGGAAGTAGATGCCGTCGGCACCGAGCTCGTCCATGCCCTGGGCGAGGTCGATCGCCTGGTGCATCGAGTCACGGGCGGTGAGCTGGTGGCCCCCGCCGAGCGGGCCGTAGTGACCGAACGAGAGTGTGCCGAAACGTTCCATACCCGCGACAACAGTCGCCGTCGTCGGAGTATTCCGATGAATGGATGCTGGAATAGCCGCGCGTCCCGCGCGTTGACCCACACATGTCACGAATCGGTAACAGCGACCTCGACGTCCTTCCCCTCTCCCTCGGCGGCAACGTGTTCGGCTGGACGGCCGACCGCGACACCTCCTTCGCCGTCCTCGACGCGTTCCACGCGGGCGGCGGCGACTTCATCGACACCGCCGACGCGTACAGCGCGTGGGTGCCCGGCAACTCGGGTGGCGAGAGCGAGACCCTCATCGGCGAGTGGCTGGCCTCGCGCCGACCCGAGAACGTCGTCGTCGCCACGAAGGTCAGCCAGCACCCGCAGTTCCAGGGTCTGTCCGCGGCGAACGTCCGCGCCGCCGCCGAAGCCTCGCTCAAGCGCCTCGGCGTCGACACGATCGACCTTTACTACGCCCACTTCGACGACGAGAGCGTGCCGCTGGAGGAGACCGTCGCCGCGTTCGGCGACCTCGTGAAGGACGGGCTCGTGCGGTACACGGCCGTGTCGAACTACACCGGCCCCCGTATCCGAGAGTGGATCGGCTACGCGCAGGCCGCAGGGAGCGCCCTTCCCGTCGCGGTGCAGCCGCACTACAACCTCGTGCACCGCAACGAGGTCGAGGAGGGCGTGGTGCCCGTCGCAGAGGAGTTCGGCCTCGGACTCGTGCCGTACTCGGCGCTGGCGAGCGGCTTCCTCACCGGCAAGTACCGCTCGACCGACGCGACGGGCCAGTCGTCGCCCCGCGCTCAGGGCGCGGCGAAGTACGCCACCGCGCAGGGACTGAAGATCATCGATGCCCTCGAGGGCATCGGCAAGGCCCACGGCGTCTCGATCGCGTCGACCGCGCTCGCGTGGCTGCGCGCCCAGCCGACCGTCGTTGCGCCGATCGCCAGCGCCAGCCGCGTCGACCAGGTCGGCGGCCTCCTCGACAGCGCCCGCGTCGACCTGACCGCCGATGAGATCGGCGAACTCACCCGCCTGTCGGAGTGGAACCCCGACCAGGGTTGACCCCGCCGGGCCCGACCCCGCTAGCGCAGGTGGTCGGGCCCGCCCCAGCCGCCGACGTACGGCTCCACGCGCGGATGCGCCCGGAGTGCGAAGGCCTCGTCGATCGTGATCGAGCCGACGCGCACCGCCGCCTCGTCGCCCCACCGGGCGCGCCGCTCGCGCGAGCGGCGACTCACCGCGCGGGCGAGCACGTCGCCCTCGACCGAGACGATCTCCAGCTCGTCCTCGTCGGCGGTGCCGAGCGCGCGCAGACGTCCGGCCAGCCCGTCGTCGGCCGAGAGCACGATCGGACGCACCAGATCGACCTCGACGCGGGCGGCGGGTGAGGCGGGGTCGATCGACACGACGCGGGGGTCGGCGGCGTAGACCGGTGCCTCCGCCCCGTGCTCGAGCTCGACCCTGGCGCGCGGGAATGCCGCCAACAGCGCATCGACGCAGACGAACACGGCGGCGTCGTCGAAGCGTCCGCGGAGGCGGAACGCGATGTCGGCGACGGGGGAGAGCACTCCCGTTCCCCGCGAGCCGTCGACGGGGATCTTCTCGGCCAGCAGCAGCGTCTGCACGTTGCCCCGGCGCACGCGTTCCTCGTGGTCGGCCATCCGCCCCGCCCACTCCGGGCCGTCGTGCCACGCCACCGCGTCGGGCACGTGCGCGAAGATCGCCCCGATCTGCCATGCCCGGTGAGCCCACTCCCAGTCTTCACCGCCGTACTCGTCGAAGCTCTCGTCGAGCCCGCCGATCTCGTCGAAGAACCATCGGGTGCAGGCGAAGGCCGCCCCGATGACGTAGCGGTAGGAACGGTCGTCGGCGTCGAGCAGGTCGCGCGAGCGCTCGTATGCCTCGGCGAGCCAGGCGGGTTCCGGTAGACCGTTGGCCGGTCCGACCGTCTCGATCGGGGCATCGACGGGCTGCTCGGCGAGTTCGGCGTGGCGGCGTCGGCCCACCGTGACGGTCTCGGGGAGCAGAGCCGGAAGGCGCGTCATCCGCCGCACGTAGCCCGGCTCGGGCGACGTGTCGGCGTCGAGGAAGCACAGCACGTCGCCGGTGGCCCGCGTCACGCCGAGGTTGCGGACGGCCGCCGCGCGGAAGCCGCGATCCTCCTGACGGACGAGTTCCACGCCGGCGGGCACGTCGGGCGCCACCGCGGAGCCGTCGTCGGCGACGACCACCTGCATCCGATCGGCGGGATAGTCCTGGCGCGCGAGCGCGGAGAGCGTTCGGGCGAGCTCGCCGGGCTGCTCGAAGTACGTGACGACGACCGTGACCGTCGGCAACGGGTCGGGCGCCGCATCCGACATCAGGTCCCACCGATTGCCGGGCACCGTCGTGCCGAACGGCGGCCTCACCACGGGAGCCTCGCCCACCAGTCGAGGTAGGCCTCGGCCACGTCGCGGCGCCCGTGCGGCACCGTCGCCGTCGACAGCCAGGTGGATTCCGGATACTGCGCAGCACGGCCGACCGCCGAGGTCAGCGCGTCGGGGTCGGCGACCGTCACCGTGCCGGGACGCAACGCCGCCATCTCCGCGATGTAGCGGTTCGCGCTCGCCACGGGGCGGCGCCCGGCCGCGATCCACGAACCGAGCGAGCCCGAGGCCGAGACGTGGCGGTGGGCCACGACGGGAACGCCGGTCGTGCGGCAGCGCCGCAGCAGCTCGCCGTCGTCGAGATAGCCCGTCACCTCGACCGCGACTCCCTGGGACGCCGCTCCCCGCACGAAGGCCTCGAGGTCGGCGGCGTGGCCGTCCGAGGCGCGACCGAGGATCGACAGCGATGCGATCCCGGCACCGGCGGCCGCCCGCAGTGCTTCGTCGTGGCCCTTGCCCGGGTAGAAGAACCCGAGCACGCCGACGCTCGCATCGGTCGCGATGCGCTCTCCGCCGGCGGCGAGGTCGACCGGCAGCGGGATCACTCCCACGCGCTCCGGACGCACACCGTGCTCGCGGAGCAGCTCGGCCTCGTGCCGGCTGTTGACCACGACCCCCACCGCGCTCGCCGCCACGGCGCGGTAGCACGCGAGACGACGCGGCAAATTCCGCTCGCCGTCGGACGGTTGCGGCACGTCGTGCAACGTGACCGAGAGCGGATGCTGCGCGGCCAGCCGCGTCACGGTCGTCGCCGCGTCTTCGGGGGAGCCGGCCCACAGCCGATCGGTGAACTGCAGGTGCAGGGGAGCACCGACGGCGAGAGCCGCCAGCTCTCCGCGGAGCACCGACGGATCGGAGTACCCCGCTTCGGCGATCGCGTCGGCGACGTCGCGTGCGTAGGTTGCGACGCCGTGCTGATCGACGTCGTGCACCACGACCCGGGGGAGCGTCGTCGTCATCCGCGCCATCTCCGCAGCAACGGTGCGAGGCGGCCCACGGCGCGCTCGACGTAGATCGGGTGGTCGCGATACCAGGCGCCCTGCGCCTCGCGCACCTCGGCCGCCGCCACCCGCTCTCCCGCGGTCAGCCAGAAGTCGGTGGGCTCGTCGGCGAGGTCCCAGGCATCGGCGACCCACGCCTCCCGCGGTGCCTGCACGCCCGCCAGCAGCGGCCGACCGGGGTCGGTCGGCGAATCGCGGGAACCGAGCGCCTCGAGCACGCGCGCCCCGAGTCCGAGCCAGATCGGGTTGCCGGGGTGGTTGACCGTGCGCATGTGATCGAAGGTCGGTCGGGAGAACAGGTCGGATGCGACGACGTCGAGGTCGCTCTCGCGGCGGCGCAGCTCGGCCAGCGCGTCGTCGGCGACCGCGCGCACCGTGACGCGATCAAGCCGCTGCGCCAGCGGAAGACCGGCGGCGAGCGCCAGTTCACGCACGTCGAGGTAGTCGACGTAGGGCGGGAGCTCGGGCACCTCCGGCACGCGGAGCACCCACTGGAAGGGCTGCAGTCCGGTGTAACGGATGATGGGCACCGTTACCGCGCGTGCGCCGGCCGGCAGGAGCGCGCGGAGCTGCCGGGTGCCGAGGGGCAGATCGTGGTAGTCGTCGCGCACCGGCTGAGCGACGAGGAAGGACGCCCGCGCGATCAGACGGTGCAGGAGCGGCACGTCGCTCGGGGCGATCTCGTGCACGGGCGGTACCCGCACCGTGGGGGTGCCGGGCCCGTCGACGACGATCCGCAGCGACTCCGCCTGGCAGTTTCCGACGACGACTCCGGCGCCGTCCGGAGCGTCTCGGAGGCCGTAGAACTCGCCGTAATGGAGTCGCCGCCCCTCGTCATCGGAGGCTTGTACCACCGGGGTCGCCGATACCGCAACCGCCGGATGGGGAAGTGACGCCGGACTCATAGTGAGAAACGTATATCGTCGGAGTCGTCGCCTCCCTCGCCGAGGGATTGCGTTGCGAGGACTCCGCCCGTGCGGTAAGTCGCACGCGAGAGCTTCACAGCGAGGAGGACGACCATCGGTTCCCAGGCTCAGCCGTTCGTCCGCGTCGCCGCGGTTCCCGCGCAGCATCCGTACTCCCGGGCGATCATCGACACCGATCGGGTCGCCGTCCTCGCCGACCCGCCTCCGCCGGGCGCGAGTGCCGGGCAGTGGTGGCCCCCGCAGATCCTCGACGCCGGGTGGATTCGTCGGCACCGCGACGACTTCGACGTGCTGCACCTGCACTTCGGGGCGGAGTCGTACACGCCCGATCACGTGCTCGCCGCCGTCCGCGCCGCCCAGCAGGCCGGGAAGCCCGTGGTCTACACGGTGCACGACCTCGAGAACCCGCAGCTGACCGATCAGTCGGCGCACGTCCGCATGCTCGATGCGATCATCCCGGCCGTCGACGTCCTGGTGACCCTGACGCCCTCGGCCCGAGATGAGATCGCCGAGCGATGGGGACGCGAGGCCGTGGTCATCGCCCACCCCACGCTGTTGGAGACGGGCGCCGCCGCGACCGGGCGCCCGCGCCACGGTCGACGGATCGGCGTGCACCTGCGCGACCTGCGTCCGAACATCGACGCCGTCGGAGTGGTCACGACCCTGGTCCGCGCCGTGGCCGAGCTGCGCGCGGCCGGAGGCGACGTCGTCGGGATCGTTCGGCTCAACGAGAGCGTGCGCGACGAGGACACCGCCCGCATCCTCGAACACCTCGCCGGCGACGGCGTCGAGATCGTCCGCGCCGCGCGGCTCTCCGACGACGACCTCGCCGCGGCGCTCGCCGATCTCGACGCGTGCGTGCTCCCCTACGCCCACGGCACCCATTCGGGGTGGCTCGAGCTGTGCTACGACCTGGCCGTACCCGTGATCGGGCCGCGCGGCGGGCATTTCCGCGATCAGCATCCGTCCGACTACACCCGTTACGACATCGGCGACCCGCTCTCTCTCGCCGCCGCGATCGAGCACGCCACGCTTCCGGCATGGTCGGCTCCGGGTTCGACGGCACGCGCCGCCGAGGTGGCGGCGCGTGCTCTCGACCGGGCGGTGCAACGCATCGAGGTACGGGCGGCGCACACCGACCTGTACCGAGAACTGACGACGCACAGGTCCGCCGCGTGATGGGGCGGGCGCTCCGCGTCGCCGTCATCGCCCCGTCGCGGCATCCCATCCGCCAACCGCACCCCGGGGGCCTCGAGGCGTGCGTGTGGGAGCGCGTGCGGGGTCTGCGCGCGCGGGGCCACGACGTCACGCTCTGCGGGCCCGACGGGTCGGACTTCCTCGACGGTCCGCCCGAGTTCGTGCTGCCGCGTCCGCACTGGGCGAGCGACGAGGAGCCCTCCGACACCGCCTACCCGCGGGGCTATCTCGGTCGGATCGACGACGCGATGGAACGGGCCATGGGCCACCTCGCGCGCCACAGCGACCGGTTCGACGTGATCGACAACCACAGCCTCCACGGCGCGCCGATCGCGTGGCGCGATCGGGTGGGCATCCCGATGGTCACGACCCTCCACACGCCTCCGCTTCCCGACATGATCGCCGCGGCGCGATCGACGACCGGCGCCGAGCACCGGTTCCTCGCCGTCAGCCGGCACACCGCCCGGGAGTGGGACGCCGCCGGGGTCGAGTCGATGGTCTTCCCCAACGGCGTCGACACCGATCGGTGGACGGCGGGACCCGGCGGCGACCGATGGGTGTGGTTCGGGCGCATCGTGCCCGAGAAGGCGCCCCACCTCGCGATCGACGCTGCTCTCCTCGCCGGCAAACGCATCGTACTGGCCGGCCGTGTCGGCGACGCAGAGTACTTCGAGACGGAGGTGCGGCCCCGCCTGGGTGCGCAGGCCCGCTACGTCGGGGCTCTCCGGCAGAGCGCCCTCGCCCGGCTCGTCGGCCGAAGCGCCGTCGCGCTCGTCACCCCGATGTGGGACGAACCGTTCGGCCTCGTGCTCGCCGAGACCCTCGCCACCGGCACTCCGCTGGCCGCGTTCGACGCCGGCGGCGTGCGCGAGGTGGTCGCCGCGGCACCCGGGGCGATGGTCGTCTCACGGGGAGACATCGACTCGCTCGCGCTGGCCGCTGCGGAGCTCGCCGAGCGGTCGGCCCTCGAACCGGGCCTGCGGGTGCAGATCCGGGCGGCCGCGGTCGCGCAGTTCTCCCTCGAACGGCGCCATGCCCAGCTCGAGGGGCTGCTCGCCTCGGTGGCCGTGGGCGCCCAGCGTCTCGAGGTCGCGTGAGCGGAGTCGGCTGGTACGTGCACCATCACGGGCGCGGCCACCTCACGAGATTCGAGGCCGTGCGTCCGCACCTCCCCGGTCCGGTCGTCGCGTTCTCCTCGCTCGACGCGCCGTCCGACCTCGCGCCCGACACGCGGTGGGTCGTCCTGCCCCGCGACGACGCCTCCTACGTCCGCGACGGCGTGAGCGTCGAACCTCGGTCGTCCGACCCGACGGCGGGGGGCCTGCTGCACTGGGCGCCGCTCGGCCACCCGGGGCACCGGCAGAGGCTCGCGGCGATCGCCGCAGCATCCGTCGATCTCGACGCGTTCGTGGTCGACGTCTCGGTCGAGGTGGCGCTGTTCGTCCGGCTGCTGGGTCTTCCGACCGTCGTCGTGACGCAGCCCGGAGACCGCACGGACGGGGTGCATTCCCTCGCGTATCGCGTGGCGGACCGCATCCTCGCGCCGTGGCCCGAGGGGGCGGTGCCGTCGGTCGCCCTCGACGAGGCGCGCGACCGCGTCGCGTGGGTGGGCGGTGTTTCACGGTTCGCCGGGCGCCCCCGCACCGTCGCGCGCGAGCCGCGGTCGGTGCTGGTGCTCGGTGCCGCGCTCGTCGGCGGGGCGCTCGAGCAGGCGCGCGCCGAGGCCACGGAGGCCGGGTGGACGTTCCGCACCGTCGGAGCGGATGCTGCGCAGTGGAGCGCCGACCCCTGGGACGCCCTGTGTGCGGCCGAGGTCGTCGTCAGTGCGGCAGGTCAGAACAGCGTGGCCGACCTGGCTGCCGCCCGCGCACGCGCCGTGGTCATCGCGCAGGAGCGCCCGTTCGACGAGCAGGCGGCGACCGCCGCGGAGCTCGACCGCACGGGACTCGCCGTGGTGTCGCACGTGCCGGAGCCCGGCGGATTCGTCGCGCTGCTCGACCGGGCGTGCACGCTCGAGCCGCGGTGGGAACGGTGGCGCACCGATGGCGCGCCCGAGCGCGCCGCGGCCGTGATCGCGTCGGTGATGCGGTGACCACCGCGGTGCTGACCGTGGCCTCGCGAGCGAGGGCGGCGCACGTCGACCGCCAGCGCGCGTTCCTCGCGCAGCTCGAGCGCCCCGACGTGCTGCGGGCGGAGGCCTGGCTCGACCCCGAACCCCCGACCGGCGACGGCATCCTCGTGCACGTCCCGCCGGGGGAGTTCGGTCTGCGCGTGGGCGAGGGGCGCAACGCCGCCGCCGCCGCGGCGATCGCCGGCGGTGCCGACCTGCTGATCTTCCTCGACGCCGACTGCCTCCCCGGCCCCGGTCTGATCGAGCGCTACGAAGCGGTGGCTCGCGAGTCCGGCCTCTACGCCGGACCCGTGACGTACCTGGCCGAGGGCAGCATGCCCGAAGACCTCCGCTCGCTCGAAGCTCTGACGCGGCCGCACGCGGCGCGACCGTGGCCGGCCGATGCTGAGGTGCTCCGCGCAGACCCGGCGGCCTACGACCTGTTCTGGTCGCTGTCGTTCGCCGTGTCGGTGTCGACCTGGGAGGAGATCGGAGGCTTCTCCGAGGCGTTCCAGGGATACGGCGCCGAAGACACCGACTTCGCCTGGCGCGCGCGCGAGATGAACGTGCCGCTGCTCTGGGTGGGGGGCGCGCACGCCTACCACCAGTGGCATCCGACCTCCGATCCGCCCTGGCAGCACCTCGACGACATCCTGCGAAACGGCGCCGCCTTCGCCCGCCGCTGGGGTCGGTGGCCGATGAGCGGCTGGCTGGAGAAGTTCGAGCGCGCCGGCGCGATCACCCGCGACGGCGAGGGTTGGCGCCGCGTCTGACGAGCGGTCGCGGGCTGAGCCGCAGCATCCGATCAACACTGTCGCGTGCGAATCACCGCACCGATGCGGCGCGGATGGTGACTCGGGCGGTTGCGTGGTGATTCAGCACTCGATCGCCGTGCGCCCGCCTCACGACATGTCGGTGACGGTGGCGGATGCGGCGTCCCATCGCCGGAGCGACAGCCCGGATCCGACGTGGGGCCCGCCGAGCAGGGCGAGCGCCTCGGGAAGCGTCTCGAGCCGCAGCCGGCGCGCGAGGGTGACGTGCGGGGTCCATTCGCCGGGCGCGGTGTGCGCCGCATCCGTTCCCGGTCCTGCCGCGGCATGGACGGCGGTGTGGAGGGCGACGAGCTCATCGCTGGGCTCGACCCGCCACGCGAGGACTCCGCGGTCGCCGTGGCCGAAGACCACCGGTTCGGCGAGGGCTAGAGCGACGGGCAGCCGGGCGATGGCGTCGGGGAAGGCGGACGCCGCGAGCTCGGGGCGCACGAGCAGCGTGACGTGCGGGCGGTTCGTGGGGGAGCGGTAGGCGCCGAGGCTCGACATGCCCGCCGCGGCGAGGCTCTGCCAGTCGGCGCGCACCCGAGCCTCGGTGTCGGGGTCGAGGAGCAGCTCGATGCTGACGACGTCGCTCATGTCTTCAGCGACAGTACCGCCGCCCGGCTGCGCCCGCGCTCCGCGCCGATCACCGACACACGCGGATCGGCCGAGACACCGCGCCTGGCGTGATGTCTCGGCCGAAAATGGTGTCTCGGGCCCGACCGGCGGAAGGCGCAGCGGCTACTGCTGGATGAACGCGAGGATGTCGGGGTTGATGACGTCGGCGTGGACCGTGAGCATCCCGTGCGGGTAGCCCTCGTAGATCTTCAGGGTGGAGTTGCTGAGGAGCTCGTGCTGCTTCAGCGATGCGTCCTTGTAGGGCACGACCTGGTCGTCGTCGCCCTGCGTCACCAGGACGGGGACGGAGATCGCCTTCAGATCCTCGGTCTGGTCGGTCTCGGAGAACGCCTTGATGCCTTCGTAGTGCGCGAGCGCGCTGCCCATCATGCCCTGGCGCCACCAGTTGGCGACGACGGGCTCGGAGACATCGACGCCGGGACGGTTGAAACCGTAGAACGGACCGGAGGCGACCGCCTGGTAGAACTCGGCGCGGTTGGCGGCCAGCGCGCTGCGGAACCCGTCGAAGACCGACACGGGCGTGCCCTCCGGGTTGGCGTCGGTCTGCACCATGAGCGGGGGGACCGACGAGACGAGGACGGCCTTCGCGACGCGTCCCTGCGGCTCCCCGTACTGCGCGACGTAGCGGGCGACCTGGCCGCCCCCGGTCGAGTGTCCGATGTGGACGGCGTTGCGCAGATCGAGGTGCTCGACGACGGCATTCGCGTCGCTGGCGTAGTGATCCATGTCGTGACCCGTACCGATCTGGGACGACCGTCCGTGGCCCCGTCGGTCGCTGGCGACGACCCGGAAACCCTTGCCCAGGAAGAAGAGCATCTGAGCGTCCCAGTCATCCGCCGACAGCGGCCAGCCGTGGTGGAACATGATGGGCTGGGCATCACGAGGGCCCCAGTCCTTGTAGTAGATCTCCGCGCCATCTTCCGTGGTCACAAACGACATGGTCAATCCTCCAGGTTCGTTACATTCCGAGCGTCTCTCGGGACGACTGTGGGACGATCCCGGCCGCTGATCCAGCCGGAAGCGCGTTCACGATAACGCCCGGTGCTCCCGGCGCCGCTCCTACTTTTGTTCAGACTCCCGCGGCCGTTTCCGGCGACGCCGCCCGATGCTGCACGTCTGCGGAGTTTCCGACATCTGTCCTGTGCCCGGGCGAGCGCCGGCCCGTAGCGTCTGGCCCACGAGTGCCGCAGCGAACCGAGGAGGAGCACGCGTGAACGGCTACGTCGAACACCACCCGAAGGACATCCTCGGCGCGGGCGCGACGGCCCCGGACTTCGCCCTGCACCGCTCTCCGGAGGAGACGATCCGTTTGTCGACGCTCCGCGGCAAGCCGGTGGTTCTTGTGTTCTACCCGGCCGACTGGAGCGCCGTGTGCGGTGACGAGCTCAACGTCTTCAACGAAGCCGAATCGCTCCTGGCGGCCGCCGACGCGGAGGTCCTCGGGATCTCCGTCGACGGCGTCTGGTGCCACCGGGCATTCGTCGCCGATCGCGGATTCCGCTTCGCTCTCCTCAGCGATTTCGAGCCGAAAGGTGAGGTCTCCGCGCGCTACGGCGCATACGACTTCCACGCCGGTACGAGCAGGCGAGCGCTGTTCGTCATCGACGAGTCAGGCCTCATCGCGTGGAGTCATCTGTCGCCCGTCGACGTGAACCCCGGGGTGGACGGCGTCCTCGACGCGCTCGATGCCCTGAAATCCCCTGCCGTTTCCCGCGATTGAGAGTGGATCTGCCATGTCACACCTTCGAATACCGGTCTCCGACCAGGACCACAGCATCGGCCCGGTGGACGCACCGGTGACGCTCGTCGAGTACGGCGACTACCAGTGCCCCTATTGCGGCGAGGCATTCCCCGTCGTGAAGCAGATCCTGGAGCGGTACGACGGCGAGATCCGCTTCGTCTTCCGCAACTTCCCCATCCAGGAGATCCACCCCGAGGCGGTCGACGCCGCTTTCGTCGCCGAGTTCGCAGCGGATCACGGCGATTTCTGGCGAGCCCATGACCTGCTCTACGAGAACCAGTCCGAGCTCGGCCCTCAGCTCTACCAGCAGATCTGCGACACGCTCGGCCTCAGCGTCGCCGATCTCCAGAAGGCTGCGAAGGAGAGCACTTACTCCGCTCGGATCCGGGCGGACGAGGAGGGCGGCATCCGCAGCGGGGTGAACGGCACGCCCACCTTCTTCCTCAACGGTGCCATCGTCGAAGCCGGAACGGGCGGACTCGCGGACGCGGTGCGGTCCGCGCTCGCCGACCCGAGACGGAGATCCTGACCCGTGGCGCAGCGCGTCACCCCCCTCGGGCTACCGCAGATCTCCCACGGGGCGGGGTTCTGGGTCGTCGCGACCGCATTCCTCGCGGTGATGGCCTACGCGACCGTCCCGACCCCGCTCTACCCGCTGTACCAGGAGCTCGACGGCTTCCCCGTCGCCGTCATCACCCTGATCTTCGCCGCGTTCGCAGTCGGCGTGGTGATCAGCCTGTTCCTCCTCGGCCACGTCAGCGACTGGATGGGGCGACGAAGGATGCTGAGCGTCGCCATCCTGGTCGCGGCCCTCTCGGCCGTCCTGTTCCTGCTCTGGACGGAGGTCCCCGGGCTTCTCGTCGCCCGCCTTGTCAATGGAGCGAGCGTGGGGATCCTCACCGCCACGGCCACCGCGCATCTCGGGGAACTGCGCGCACGGGCTCGACCCACGGAGAGCGTCATCGTGGCCGCATCCGTGGCCGGCGCCGCCAACCTCGGCGGCCTCGCGCTCGGGCCGCTCATCGGCGGAATGTTCGCGGAGTTCCTCCCCGACCCTCTGGTTCTGCCGCACGCCGTGTTCCTCGTCGTGCTGATCGCCGCCGCCATCGCGGTCACGTGCGTGCCGGAGACCGTGTCGCCGCCGGAGGAGCCGCGGCCCTACCGACCGCAGCGGATAGCCGCCCCGCCGCACTCGAGAATCGCATTCGTCGCCGCCGGGTTCGGTGCGTTCGCGGGGTTCGCCCTGTTCGGTCTGTTCACCTCTCTGGCCCCGACGATCCTCATCGGCACGTTCGACGAACGCGACCACCTTCTCGCCGGAGTGACGGCGTTCTCGGTCTTCGGGGCCGCGGCCGCAGGACAGGTGGTCCTGGCCCGGGTGCCGCTGCGCATCCAGCTCTCGATCGCGGCCGTCTGCTGCGCGGTAGGCCTCGCCGCCGTCGCCGCCGGCGCCTTCGCGCCCTCGCTCGCCGTCTTCCTCGGGGGTGGGATCGTCTCCGGCGTGGGTGTCGGCGTCCTGTTCAAGGCCGCCGTCACCACCGCCTCGGGGCTGGCCGAACCCGGTCGTCGCGGCGAGACGCTGGCGCTCATCTTTTTGATCGCCTACTGCGGGCTGGCTGTTCCCGTCCTGGCCATCGGAGCGATCCTCACCGTCGTTCCTCAGAGCACCGTGCTCCTCGTCTTCGCCACCATCGTGCTGGTGGCCACCGTCTCCGCGGCGCTGGTGATGCGCCGTGCGCCCGTCGCAGCGGCTCCGAGCCGTTCGGTGTGAGACGTCGAGTGAGCGACGGCATGAACCTGCCAGACTGACCGCATCGAAAGGGGACGCCGTGACCGAGCCGTCACCGTTCGGGTTGCTCCTCCGGTCGCTCCGGGTGGGGCAGAACCTGACGCTTGAATCGCTCTCGGCGCGTTCCGGTGTCAGCGTGCGAACGATCGGCGACCTCGAGCGAGGCGCGAGCACATCGCCGCAGCGGCGCACCGTCGACGCCCTGGCGGACGGGCTGGGACTGGACGTCGCCGCTCAGCACGCGTTCCTGCGAGCCGCGCGCGCACGGGTGCGCACCGCGGATCCGTCCGAAGCTCCCGGCGCGGTGCCACCCCATCGGGTGTTCGACTTCTCCGGCCGTGACCGTGAGATCAGCGAAGCCCTCGACATCCTCGAGGGGGAGCTGGAACCCGGGCAGCAACGCCCGGCGCTCGTCATCAGCGGCGCTCCCGGCATCGGCAAGACGACCGGCGCCGTTGAGATCCTCGCTCGAGGCCGCTCCGCCGAGCGCCCCACCGTGTTCGTCGGATTGGACGGGTTCAACGCGTCTCCGCTGACGCCCTTGCAGATCATGACCGCGATGCTCCGGCAGCTCCCCGGCACGGAGCAGAAGCCGCCGGCCGACCTCGGGACCGCTGCGGATCAATGGCGAGCCGCCGTCGAGATCGCTCCTGTCCGCGTCCTGCTCGACAACGCGGCGAACGAGAGTCAGGTCCGCCCCATCCTCTCGATCTGCAGCGGTGACGTCATCGTGGTGACGTCGCGTCGCAGCCTCGCCGGGCTCGAGGGGGTACGCCGACTGCGGTTGGGACCGCTGCAGCGTGATGAGAGCATCGCCCTGCTTCGTCGTCTCATCCCCCAGGCAGACGCCGATCTCGATGCCCTGGACGAAGTCGCCGGCCTCTGCGACGACGTTCCTCTCGCTCTCCGCGTGGTCGGCAGCCGTGTCGCCAGCCGCCCCGCGTGGAACGTCGACGACCTGCTGCGTCGACTGCGGAAGACCGAGGATCGACTGCGCGTGCTGGTCGCTGGAGATCTGGCGGTGGAAGCCGCGATATCCCTCTCGTACGAAGAACTCGACCCGCGCACCGCCGCGCTGTTCCGATGGATCTCCCTCATCGGCGGCAAGACGTTCGACGCCCACCTGGCGGCCGCGGCGGTGCGCTCCACGGAGCACGGCGAAGTGGAGTTCCGCCTGGACGACCTGACGGATCTCGGACTGCTCGAAGCACGCGGCGGTGACCGCTACCGCCTCCACGACCTGATGCGCCTGTTCGGGGGGAACAAGCTTCGAGAGACCGTCGGCCCGGACGAGCTCGAGAGGCGCCGGGCACACATCCGTTCGTGGCTCCTCGGGAGCCTGGAGCGAGCCGGCGCCTGGTACGAGCCGGGCAGGGACGCGCAGTCCGCGGGCCGCGCGGGGCGCGGGTTCGTCAGCGCGGATGCCGCGGCGCTGTGGATTCGCGCCGAGGCCGAGCACTGGTGGCTCGCGTATGCGGAGGCGGCCGGACTGGGCGAGGACGAGACGGTCGTCGACGTCGCGGATGCGTTGCACTGGTACTCCGACGTCTGGCTCTCCTGGGGCAATTGGCATCGGTTCTTCTCTCTCGCTGTCACCGCCGCAACGAACCTCGGCGACCCGAAGATGGAGGCGACACACCTCGGATACCTCGCGTGGGCCGAGATCGTCGAGACCGGCGACCGCGAACGCGCCGTGCTGACCGCTCGAGCGGCACGGGATGCTGCGCGACGGGCAGACGACCCCGCCCAGGAGGGGTGGGCGAACTATTACGTCGGTTGGGCGTGCTGGTTGCTCAGCCGCGTCGTGGAGGCCGCGGCGGCAGCCGCAGACGCGATCGACGCGTTCTCTCGAGCGGGCGAAACGGTCGGGGTGGAGAACGCGCGCCTTCTGTCGACGATGATCAGGAACACTCGAGGCGAGCACCTCGCCGCGATCGACCAGATGGAAGCCACCCTCGCGCGTGTCCAAGGCGCCCCCGACGCCGACAGCTTTCTCAACCTCATCACCCAGTACGCCGCGTACCTCGACCTCGTCGACGCGTACCTCGCCGTCGGTCGCAATCTCGATGCGATCCGAGCCGGCGCGGTCGGCATCCGCGTCGCCCGCTTGCTGAACGATGACATGAGGGTCGCCCTGATGATGCGCCGCCACATTCGTGCGCTCATCGAAGCGGGAGATTCGGAAGCGGCGATGGTCGAGGTCGATGAAGCGTTGCGGCTCCTCGGTCCGGGCAGCAGCGAGGCCTTCATCTTCGCCCGGTTCCGGGCGGAGATCGCAGAAGTCCGTGCGGGCACGAGGTTGCGCCCGAACCCCGACCCCCGGCATGCGGTGGGTCACAGCGGAAGCGCGTCGCCCAGCTGACGCCCGTATCGGGCGATGGATCGTGCCACGGGGAGGCGATCCCGGTTGTACGTGGCCAGCGCGTCCCTCAGGGAGGGCTCCGTGTGGAGAAGGTCCGCCAGCGCCATCGCATCACCGGCGGCTTTGGCGGCCCCCATGGCGGTGCGGCCGGACGACCGCGGCGGCGTCGCCGACGAGTGCGACGGACTCCGTCGACATCTGCGGGGCGACGTAGTCGTAGATCGCTTGGAGGAACGGCCGCGATTCCGCGGCGATCGCCTGCGCGAACTCGCGCGGCAGTTCCGTCGCCGCATTCCGCACGAGCGATTCCCGGAGGTCGGCGGGGAGGTCCCCGGGCGCGAGCGAACTGTCCGTCGGCCCGTGCCCGCACTCGACCATGAGACTCGCCAGGTCGGGAAGCGGCATCGACCGGTACCAGACCCAGTTGTATCGCCGGAGCCCGCGGGTCGTCTGTCCATCGCCACCCGGGACGAGGTATCCCAGCATGTGGGCGCGCGGTGCGGTGTAGAAGGCGAACCGGTCGAGGAGGACACCCGCCGCCGGCTCCGGGAGCGCACCCTCCGGGATGAGGCCCCGCCACGTCACGTACCCCACGTAGCGGTTGGCCGACCGGCCCGGCGCGACATGCGTGCGGACGACGGAGTTCAGGCCGTCGGCACCGACGACCAGATCGAACGCGAGCTCCTCACCGTCTTCGATCTGCACCACGGCTCCGCCGCCCTCCGCTCGCACGGCCGTGACCGCGCTTCCCAGGCGGTACTGCCCGCTCGGAATGAGCGCGCGCAGCCCCTCATAGAGGTAGTCCCATGAGAGTTGGGTCTGCGGTGTGGGGTCGCGGTAGACGATGTCGCCTCGGCGGTCGAGCGTGATCCGTTCTCGGGCCTCCACGCCGGATCGCGTGACGGCGTTCAGACCCAACCGCGCCATGACGTCGAACAGGTCCTGCTGGCCGACGAGTCCCGCGCCGCGCCGCGCCAAGCCCGCCCGCGATCGTTCGAGGACTGTCACGTCATGCCCTGCCCGGTGCAGCAGTGCGGCGCTGAACAGGCCGGCGAGGGACCCTCCGGCGACTCCCACGCGAAGAAGTGAACCGGTCATGGAGTGACTCCTGTCGAATGCATGGGGTGACGGTATCGGCGCGGCCACCGGCGGCGCTCCGACGTTCGCCGAACGTTCGCTTCGTGCGAGGTCAGATGCGGCCCGTGGCCTCCCAGAGCCGGACGAGCTTCAGCGCGACGTGAAGAGTGCTGCGCTTGATCCCGTCGTCGAGAGCCTCGCGGACGACCTCGGGCATGCGCTCGAGGCGGTAGTAGAGGGTCGTCCGGTGGACGAAGAGGATCGCGCATGCCGCCACGACGTTGGCGCCGACGTCGAGGTACGTCTCGATGGTCCGGCGTTGGCTTCCGTCGCCGTCGGAGTAGAGAGCGTGCGCGGCCGGGGAGATGACGTGGAGGTGAGCCGGGTCGGCCGACGCCGAGGCCAGCAGGAGCCATCCCCCGAGCTCGCTCGCGTCCGCCGCCGGGTGGAACTGCGGCAGTGCGGCGGCGAGGGAGGCGGCGATGATCGCCTCGTCCGCGGCGCTGCGGATGTCTTCCGTTCCTCGCGCAGGCGATGCCGTGCCGATTCCGAGAATCCGGATGTTCCGCTTCGCGCCTTCCCGGAGGATGGCGTCCTCCATTCCGCGATCGGAGGGGTGGCCGACCAGCACCACCATGCCGGCGCGCACTGCCACGAAGTGCGAGGGAACGGGACGCAGGTGCGCGAGGTGACGCGCGAACGAGATGCGCTGGGCATCGCTCACCGCTGCATCGATGAGGAGGGCGCGAACGACCGTGCCGTGCTCACGATGCAGCCACCGTTGCCGGAGCGCACGGGCGTACGCGGTGCGCCTGACCGACTCGTCATCGTCCAACAGGTCCTTCAACACCGCTTCCCGGTCGGGTAGGGAAGCCGCGAGCGGGGTCGCGGTGCCCTGCAGAGCCGAGTGCACAGGGGACGAGGTCGTTTCCATTGTTCTCATGAGCGCTCTCCTATCCGGGCCGGGCTCCTCATGTGGCGTCCTGCCGGCGAGAGCGGACACGCAGCCACACCGAAGTCGAGTCGCCCTCATACGACCGCTTTCGCGGCGGCAGCACCAGGAAGAACACAGGCAGAACTTCGGCCCTGTCCGCACGGACGCAAGGGAGAGGGGCATCGCCGCTTCGACGTCTCCGACTCTTGTCGGAAGGTTGTGGGCGCCCCCGTTCCTAGATTCGTCTCAGCATCAACGGAACGACCGTGAGGTATCCCATGACAGAACGCGCCACGGTCGTCCTCGTCCATGGCGCATTCGTGGATGCGTCGAGCTGGTGGCCGGTGGTGCTGCGCCTCCTCGGCAGCGGACACCGTGTTCTCGCTCCTGCCGTCGGAGGCCGCAGTCTGGATGGCGACGGCAGGTACATCCGCAATTTCGCAGAACGCGTGGGCGGCCCGGTCCTCCTGGTCGGTCACGGCTACGGTGCAGCGGTCGTCACCGTCGCCGGAGGTGCGCGAAACGTGGTCGGGCTGCTCTTCATCGCCGGCTACGCACTCGAACAGGGGGAGAGCATCGCGCAGATACGCGACGCGTTCGCCCCGACCGCGATCTCCCAGCACCTCGTCCCCGCCATGTTCTACGGCGATGACGGCGAACCCGGCACCGAGATCACCGTCGCCGTCGACGAGTTCCCTCGCCTCCTGGCCGAGGGGCTTCCCGAGGATGAGGCGTCGGTGCTCGCTGTCTCGCAACGGCCCATGTCCGTGTCCGTGCTCACCGAACGCGCCAGCGGAGAGGCCTGGCGGACCATACCGAGCTGGGGAGTCGTCTCGACCGAGGATCTGACGATCAGTCCCGACCTGCAGCGCTTCGGGTACCGACGAGCACGATGCCGTGACATCGCGGCCTTCGAGGCGCCGCACCTCGTCATTCAGACCCACGCCGCCGAGATCGTGAGATTCATCGACGACATCCTCGGGGAGATCGCCGCCGATGGCTGACCAGCAGCTCGAGCCTCCCCCCGCAGCGAAGCATCGCGAGTGGGCGTCGGGATTCGCCCCCCTGACCGTTCCCATCTTCCGGCTGGTGTGGCTCGCATCCATCATCAGCAACATCGGCAGCTGGATGCAGACCGTCGGGGCCCAGTGGCTGCTCGTCGAAGCCGACAGCTCCGCCCTGCTCGTAGCCCTCGTTCAGACGGCGTCTGCAGCACCGGTGCTGATGTTCGCCATCCCGTCCGGCGTCATCGGCGAGTTCCTCAATCGGCGCCTCGTGCTGCTGTACTCGCAGGCGATCCAGTTCATCGTCGTCCTCGTGCTGACCTACCTGACCTGGGCAGGCCAGACGACCACGACGATCCTCCTGGCGTCCACGTTCGTGCTCGGAACCATCTCCGCCATCCAGCTCCCCGCCTTCCAGGCTCTCGTGCCCGACATCGTCCCGCGGAACATGCTGGTCGACGCAGCCAGCCTCTCCTCCATCGGGGTGAACATCGCGCGGGCCGTGGGCCCCGCGATCGCGGGTCTCGTCGTCGCGCAGTTCGGGGTCGCCGCGGTCTTCCTCCTCAACGCGGCCTCCTTCGTGGTGTTCCTCGGCGTCCTGCTCTTCTGGAAGACCTACAGGCCACCCGTCGCACGGCACGAACCCTTCGTCGATGCGACCCGGGCCGGTACGCGATATGTGCTGCATTCCCGGATCGTGCGGCTCATCCTGCTTCGCCTGGCGATCTTCCTGGTGCCCGCCAACGCGCTCTGGGCGCTCCTCCCGATCATCGCCGGAGGGTCCCTCGGGCTCTCCGCGAGCGGCTACGGACTCCTGTTGGCCGCGCTGGGCGCAGGCTCCATCGTGGGGGCGTTCGTGCTCCCGTGGGCCCGGCGGGTCGCCGCCTTCAACGGGGTCGTGCTCGCCTCGTCGGCCGTCTTCGGCGCGGGGCTCGTCGTCCTCGTCGTCTCACCGACGCTGTGGGTGACGTTCCCGGTTCTCGTGGCCACGGGCCTGGCGTGGATCGGGGTGATCGCGACCATCAACGGCACCATCCAGGCGTTCCTCCCGGTCTGGGTGCGCACTCGAGGTCTGTCGTTCTACCAGCTCGTGCTCTTCGGCGGCACAGCCGTCGGATCCGCCCTCGCGGGGACACTCGCCGCCGTATGGGACCCCGGGGTCGTCGTCATCGGAGCGGGGATCCTCTGCGGGCTGGGTGCGCTCTCCCTGCTCGTCTGGCCCCTGCCGAAGACCGAGGGCATCGGGCGCGACATCGTCGAGGTCCCGGGGGTCGACGACGAGCCTCGCGCAGACGGTCGCGACGACGCGGCCGTGCTCGTCCTCATCCGCTATACCGTTCCGGAGGACCGGAGAGCGGAGTTCCTGACGGTCATGTCGCAGGTCAGACAGACCCGGCTGCGCACGGGAGGCCGCGACTGGCAGCTCTACGCCGACGCGGGTGACGCCGACCTCGTCGTGGAGGCATTCACCGTGGGGTCGTGGCGGGAGCACGTGAGCCAGCACGAGGGCCGCGTCACCGAGTTCGACGGCGAGCTGATCTCCCGCGCCTGGGCGATGAGCGCCACCACCCCCGTCGCGACGCACCTTCTCGCGCTTCCACATGCGGGACGTCCGCCGAACCGGCGCCACGGCGGGGGATGAACCCGGGTATCACCGGACGGCACGGCGCCCGGCGGACGGGTCTCGGCGACGTCGCGACGGAAGTCGAAGAGCGGTCGCTCGCCTCCTCGCTACATTCGGCCTCACCCACCTCGAGGAGCAGCCGTGCATGAGAACGAACCCCCGACGCCGTCCAGCACTCCGCTCCGGTTGGCGGCCGAGTTCACCGGGACGTTCCTCCTGGTGCTCGGAGTCGTCGGGGCTGCCGTCTTCGGCTCGTCCTTCGAGGGCGGCGACGGCGGCCTGGACATCGGCTTCCTCGGCGTCGCCCTCGCCCTCGGACTGACCGTCGTGGGTGGCGCATACGCGTGGGGCCCCGTCTCCGGCGCTCATTTCAACCCCGCCGTGACCCTCGGTCTCGCCGTGGCTCGGAGGTTCGGCTGGCGACTCGTCGGCGGCTACATCGTCGCGCAGATCCTCGGGGGCATCGCCGCATCCTCGCTCATCGTCGCCGTCGCCTCCGGCGGCCCCGACTCATTCCTCGGCACGGCCCTGGCCGGAGGGTTCGCGTCGACGGGATGGGGCGATCTCTCCCCGGGAGGCTTCTCGCTCGGGTCCGCCTTCCTCATCGAGGTCGTCACCACCGGAGTGTTCGTCGGAGTCATCCTCGGCGTCACGGGCTCCCGCGGAGACCGGGCCACCGGCCCGCTGGCCATCGGCCTGACGCTGACGCTCATGGCCCTCATCGCCATCCCCGTCTCCAACGGCTCGTTCAATCCGGCCCGCTCTCTCGCCACCGCCATCTATGGGGGACCGGTCGCCATCGGACAGGTGTGGATGTCGGTCGTCGCCCCGACCCTGGGCGCCGTCCTC